>CAUJIW010000149.1 GCA_963205175.1 Pseudomonadota bacterium | reverse complement strand
GTTGTCCATCCAGCGGGTGGTGATGCTGGCGAGGTGGGGGAAGTCCCCCCGGACGATGACCGGCTTGTCCGCCATGATGCTCCTTACCAGGCCTGGGCGTAGAGAGCCCGCGCATCGGCCCGGCTGACCTCGCGCGGGTTGTTGACCAGCAGCCGGGTCTGCTTCATCGCATCGTCGGCCAGCAGGTCAAGCGCGCTCTCGGGCACCGCGACGTCGCGCAGCCGCCGGGGCAACCCGGTGGCGGCCACCAGCGCGTCCAGCCGGTCGCGGAAGCCATCGGCGCCCGTGCCGCCCAGCAGCGGCGCCAGCTCGGCGTAGAGCGGCCCGGCGGACTCGAGATTGAACGCCAGCACGTGCGGCAGCATCAGCGCGTTGGACAGCCCGTGCGGGATGTGGAAATGCCCGCCCAGCGGGTAGGCCAGCGCATGGACCGCCGCCACCGGCGCGTTGGCGAAGGCCTGGCCGGCCAGCAGCGCACCCAGCAGCATGTCGGAGCGGGCCTGCACATCGTCGCCCCGGGTGCAGGCAGTGACCAGGTTGGCAGCCAGCAGCCGCAGCGCCTCGCGCGCCAGCGCGTCGGACAGCGGGTTCTTCTTGTGCCGGCTGGTATAGGCCTCGATCGCATGCACCATGGCATCGACGCCGGTCGCCGCCGTCACCGCCGGTGGCAGACCCAGCGTCAGCTCGGCGTCGAGCACCGCCCAATCGGCGTAGAGGCTGGCCGACACCACGCCCTTCTTCTCGGCCTCGCCGGTGGTGACGATGGCGATCGGCGTCACCTCGGAGCCGGTGCCGGCGGTGGTCGGCACCAGCACCAGCGGCAGCCGGCGGCCGCGCGCCTGATCGACGCCGTAAATATCCTCCAGCCGGTCGCCGGAGCCCAGCAGATAGGCCACCAGCTTGGCGGTATCCATGGGGCTGCCGCCGCCCAGACCGAGCACGGCGTCGGCGCCGGCCGCCCGGCCCGCCTCGACCGCCGCCAGCACCACGTCGGCCGGCGGGTCGGCGACCACGGCATCGAACACGCTTACCGCCACGCCGGCGGCCGCCAGGCTCCCCTCGGCGGCGCTCGACAGGCCGAAGCGGCGCACGCCGGCGTCGGTGACCAGCAGCACGTGGCGCGCCCCCAGACCGGCAAACAGCGGGCCGATGTCGGCCGACGCGCCCGGAGCAACGCGGATGTTGGGGGTGGTCTGGAAGGTAAAGCCGGTCATGGGACTCCTGCCTGCAAACGTGGCGCATCCTGACGCCGCAGCGCCGACTTCTCAAGAGCATGGCGCCGCCGGCGCCAACATGCTCGTGCCGCCACTATCCGCCACGTGGTGGCGCCGGCGGGCGGGAGCGGTGGCTGGAACCGTACAGCGCAAAAGAAAACCGCCGGCGGGGCGACCCTACCGGCGGCTTGTCTGTCAGCGCGGCGCGACGACTCAGGCGGCTTCGGCCTCGGTCGCTTCCGGCTTGGGACCGCTGTCCTGGCCCTTGGCCGAGGTGTCGCGGTCGACGAACTCGATGATCGCCATCGGCGCCGCGTCAGAGGCGCGGAAACCGGCCTTCAGCACGCGGGTGTAGCCACCGGCGCGGCTGGCGTAGCGCGGGGCCAGCACGTCGAACAGCTTGGCGGTCTGGGTCAGATCGGCCAGGCGGGCGATGACCAGACGGCGGTTGGACAGGCCCCCCTTCTTGGCGAGCGTGATCAGCTTCTCGACATACGGGCGCAGTTCACGCGCCTTGGGCAGCGTCGTGGTGATCTGCTCATGCTTGATCAGCGCGGCGGCCATGTTCTTGAACAGGGCGGCGCGGTGGCTGGAGGTACGGCCGAGTTTACGGCCGGCAACGCGATGACGCATGGTCTTGACCTTTCCGTTCGGTCCGCGGCCGTTTCAGGTACCGCGGAACAGGCCCGGCAGGGTTCGGGCCGAAACACACCCTGCGAGCGGCAGCCCAAGGACGCCGCCCTAGAAGGTTGGGGAAGCTTAATATTCCTGTTCGAGCTTCTTCGCCAGATCCTCGATGTTCTCCGGCGGCCAGCCGGGGATTTCCATGCCCAGCCGCAGGCCCATCGAGGCCAGCACTTCCTTGATCTCGTTGAGCGACTTGCGGCCGAAGTTCGGCGTGCGCAGCATCTCGGCCTCGGTCTTCTGGACCAGATCGCCGATGTAGATGATGTTGTCGTTCTTCAGGCAGTTGGCCGAACGAACCGACAGCTCCAGCTCGTCGACCTTCTTCAGCAGGTACTTGTTCAGCGTCGGCTTGTCTTCCTCGACCTTCGCGGCAACCGCCTTGGGCTCCTCGAAGTTGATGAACAGCTGCAACTGGTCCTGCAGGATGCGGGCGGCATAAGCCAGCGCATCCTCGGGCGTGATCGTACCATCGGTCTCGATGGTCATGGTCAGCTTGTCGTAGTCGAGCTCCTGGCCGACGCGGGTGTTTTCGACCTTGTAGGCCACCTGGCGCACCGGCGAGTAGAGCGCGTCAACCGGCATCAGGCCGATCGGCGCGTCCGCCGGGCGGTTGGCCGACGCCGGCACGTAGCCCTTGCCCGGCTCGACGGTCAGTTCCATGTTGAGCGTGGCGCCCTGGTCCAGGGTGCAGATGACGAGATCGGGGTTCATGATCTCGACGTTGGCGACGGTGGTGATCTGGCCGGCGCGCACTTCACCGGGACCGGTCGCGGTCAGGTGAACGCGCTTGGGCCCGTCAGCCGCCATCTTGACCGCCAGCTGCTTGACGTTGAGCACGATGTCGGTGACGTCTTCACGCACGCCCGGAATGGACGAGAACTCATGCAGCACGCCATCGATGCGGATGGCGGTGACGGCGGCGCCCTGCAGCGACGACAGCAGCACCCGCCGCAGGCTGTTACCCAGGGTCAGACCGAAACCACGCTCAAGCGGCTCCGCGACGAAGGTCGCCTTGCGCTGGGCGTCGCTGCTGTCCTTGACTTCGAGCTTGTTGGGCTTTTTCAGTTCCTGCCAGTTCTTCGCGATCACGTGGGGCACCTCTGGCTAATATTTCAAGCGGCCGACGGAAACGCCGGCCGCTCCAACAACAAACGCGGCGGGGACAGTCCCGCCCTTAGACGCGACGGCGCTTCGGCGGCCGGCAACCATTGTGCGGGATCGGCGTCACATCACGGATCGAGGTGATGGTGAAACCCACCGCCTGCAGCGCGCGCAGCGCCGATTCGCGGCCCGACCCCGGACCCTTGACCATCACTTCCAGGGTGCGCACGCCGTGCTCCTGGGCCTTGCGGCCAGCGTCCTCGGCGGCAATCTGGGCCGCATAGGGGGTCGACTTGCGCGAACCCTTGAAGCCCATCTGGCCCGACGACGACCAGGCAATCGCATTGCCCTGGGCATCGGAGATGGTGATCATGGTGTTGTTGAACGACGCGTTCACATGGGCAACGCCATTCGTGATGTTCTTGCGCTCGCGCCGCTTGACGCGGGTGGTGGTGTCACGTGCCATGGTATCCTGATCCTTGCTGAAGCGGCGCCCGGATTACTTCTTCTTACCGGCGATCGGCTTGGCCTTGCCCTTGCGGGTGCGGGCATTGGTGTGGGTGCGCTGACCGCGCACCGGCAGGCCCTTGCGATGACGCAGGCCGCGATAGCAGGCCAGGTCCATCAAGCGCTTGATGTTCATCGCCACCTGGCGACGCAGATCGCCCTCCACCGTGTAACCGGCGTCGATGGCCTCGCGGATCTGCAGCACTTCCGAGTCGGTCAGCTCGCTTACGCGGCGCTCCGGCGGGAAGCCCATCTTGGTGCAGATCTCCTTGGCCTTCGCGGGGCCAATGCCGTGGATGTAGGTCAACCCGACCACGACCCGCTTGTTGGTCGGGATGTTGACACCAGCGATACGCGCCACGTTCGATCTCCTGTCCTCGCCCCTCGCGGGGGTCTCGTCCAACTCCGGGTGCACCCGCGTTGGACACGTCATTCAAATATGTCAAGCCGATTCGGAAAGGCGCGGATTATAGGAACGCAATGGGTTCCGTCAACCGCTGATTCTCCGCCTCAGCCTGCGTTCAAGATCGCGGCCAGATCGGCATGGACCTTGTCCATATCCGCCATGCCGTCGATACGCTTCAGCAGCCCCTTGTCCGCATAGTAATTCGAGATCGGGGCCGTTTTCTCGTGATATTCCGCCATCCGCTGGCGCACCGTCGCCTCGTTGTCATCGGGGCGACGCTTGAATTCGGTCGAACCGCAGGCGTCACAAACGCCGGCGACCCTGGTCTGCTTGAAGCGGTCATGATAACCGGCACCGCATTTGGCGCAGGAAAACCGGCCAGTGACCCGCTCGACAAGGGCGTTTTCGTCGACGGTCAGCTCAACCACCGAATCGAGCTTCAGGCCCTTCTCGGCCAGCATGGCGTCAAGCGCCTCGGCCTGGGCGGTGGTCCGCGGAAAACCGTCAAAGATCACGCCGCCCTTGGCGTCCGGCTGCTCCAGCCGGTCGGAGATCAACGCGATCATGATATCGTCGGAGACCAGCTGACCGGCGTCCATGACCGCCTTGGCCTTAAGACCCACCGGCGTTCCGGCGGCAACGGCGGCGCGCAGCATGTCGCCCGTGGACAACTGGACCATGCCCCGCTCAGCCTGCAGACGCTGCGCCTGGGTCCCCTTGCCGGCGCCCGGCGGTCCTAGCAGAATGATGTTCACTTGCGCCCTCCCCGGAGTTTCGCCTTCTTGATGAGGCCTTCGTACTGATGCGCCATCATATGCCCGTGGATCTGGGCGACCGTGTCCATCGTGACGTTGACGACGATCAGCAGGCTGGTACCCCCGAAGTAGAAGCCAACCCCCATCTCGGCAATCAGCCATTCCGGCAACAGGCAGATGATGGTGAGATAGGCCGCGCCGACGACGGTGATGCGGGTCAGCACGTAATCGAGGTACTCCGCCGTCTTCTGGCCCGGGCGGATGCCCGGCACGAAGCCGCCATAGCGCTTCAGGTTGTCCGCGGTCTCCTCGGGGTTGAAGACCACGGCCGTGTAGAAGAAGCAGAAGAAGATGATGCCCAGCGCATACAGCGCCATGTACAGCGGCTGGCCGTGACCGATCATGGCGGTCATGGTCTGCAGCCAGTCCGGCCCGCGGCCGCCGGCGAACTGGGCGACGGTGAGCGGCATCAGCAGCAGCGACGAGGCAAAGATCGGCGGAATGACGCCAGCGGTGTTGAGTTTGAGCGGCAGGTGCGACGTATCGCCCTGGAACATGCGGTTGCCGACCTGGCGCTTGGGGTACTGGATCAGGATGCGCCGCTGGGCGCGCTCCATGAAGCAGATGCCGTAAACGACCACCACCGCCAGCACGATGATCAGCAAAATGGCGCCGGCCGACAGCGCGCCGGTGCGGCCAAGCTCGAACAGCTGGGTCAGCGCGCCCGGCAACGCCGCGACGATACCGGCCATGATGATGAGCGAGATGCCGTTACCGATACCGCGACTGGTGATCTGCTCACCCAGCCACATCAGGAACAGGGTACCGCCAATCAGCGTGATCACCGTGGTGATCCGGAAGAACATGCCGGGATCCAGCACTGCCGAGGCACCCTGGGAGGCGCCCCAGCTTTCCAGGCCGACCGCGATGGAATAGCCCTGGATGGCGGTCAGCAGCACGGTACCCAGACGGGTGTACTGGTTGATCTTCTTGCGCCCGGCCTCGCCTTCCTTCTTCAGCGCCGCCATCGACGGCGACAGCGACGTCAGCAGCTGCACGATGATCGATGCCGTGATGTACGGCATGATGTTGAGCGCGATGATCGACATGCGCTCCAGCGCGCCGCCGGAGAACAGATTGAGCATCCCCAGCACGCCGCCGGACTGCTGCGCGTAGAGCTGCTGCAACGCCACGGGGTCGATCCCCGGCAGCGGCACGAACGTGCACAGCCGGTAGATGATCAACGCACCCAGCGTGAACCAGATGCGGTTCTTCAACTCCGTCGCCTTGGAGAAGGCGCCGAAGTTGATGTTGGCCGCCAGTTGTTCGGCTGCTGAAGCCATGCGGTGGAGCTACCTCGGGATAGTCAGGCGCGAACGGTTCAGGCGACGAGCTCGATGCGGCCGCCGGCCTTCTCGACGGCGGCCTTCGCCGCTTCCGAGGCACCCGCGACCTTGAGGGTCAGTGCGACCTTGAGTTCGCCCTTTGCCAGCACGCGCACGCCGTCCTTGGCCTTGCCGCACAGACCGGCAGCCTTGAGAGCGGCGAAGTCGAGCTCGGCGCCGGCGGCAATCTTGCCGGCGTCGACGGCCTTCTGGAGCCGCCCCAGGTTCACCTCGGCATAGTCGGTGCCGAAGATGTTGTTGAAACCGCGCTTCGGCAACCGCATGTGCAGCGGCATCTGGCCGCCCTCGAAGCCGTTGATCGACACGCCCGAGCGGGACTTCTGACCTTTCTGGCCACGGCCAGCGGTCTTGCCCTTGCCCGAACCGATACCACGGCCCACGCGCATGCGGCGCTTGCGGGCGCCTTCGTTGTCTTGCAGTTCGTTCAGCTTCATGAGCTGGTCCTCTTCAACGTCCGTCCACCGGCACCCCGCAGTGGTCTTTCAGATGGGGATGCCGGTGCTGCCACGCCAGAGTGGATGGCGATATTATTCGCCGTCCACCTTCACCATGTGAGCGACCTTGCGGATCATGCCCCGGATAGACGGCGTGTCCTCAAGCACCACGGTGCGATGCATCTTGTTCAGGCCCAGGCCGACGAGGGTCGCCCGCTGGTCCTTGGTACGGCGGATCGGCGAACCGGTCTGCGTCACCTTGATCGTCTTGCTCGCGCTCATCGCTCAACTACTCCGTCTGGGCCTCGGCCTCGGCGGAAACCGCCTTGCCGCTGACATCGCCCCGGCGCGAGATGATGTCGGCGATCTTCTTGCCGCGACGGGAAGCCACCATCTTCGGGCTGGTCTGGTTGACCAGCGCGTTAAAGGTGGCGCGGATCATGTTGTAGGGGTTGTTCGACCCCATCGACTTGGTCACCACGTCCTGAACGCCCAGGCTCTCGAACACCGCGCGCATCGGGCCGCCGGCGATGATGCCGGTACCCTGCGGCGCCGAGCGCAGAAACACCTTGCCGGCGCCCCAGCGGCCGTTGACGTCATGGTGCAGCGTGCGGCCTTCGCGCAGCGGAATGCGGACCATCGTCTTCTTCGCCGACGCGGTGGCCTTGGAAATGGCCTCGGGCACCTCGCGGGCCTTGCCGTGGCCGAAGCCGACGCGGCCCTTGCCGTCGCCCACGACGACCAGTGCCGCAAAGCCGAAGCGCTTGCCGCCCTTCACCGTCTTCGACACGCGATTGATGTGGACCAGCTTTTCAACCAGCTCGTCGCCACCCTCTTCGCGGGCGGGGCGATCGCCCCGTTCCTGTTTCGGTTCGCGCGCCATCGCTTAAAACTCCAATCCGCCTTCACGTGCCGCCTCGGCCAGAGCCTTGACACGCCCGTGATAGAGAAAACCGCCACGGTCGAACACGACCTGGCCAATACCGGCCGCCTTGGCGCGTTCGGCCAGCAGCTTGCCGACCTCGGCGGCCGCCGCGACGGTCGCGCCCGACTTGCCCTTCAGGGCCGACTCCAGCGTCGACGCGGCGGCAACCGTCGCACCTTTGCTGTCATCGATAACCTGGGCGTAGATGTGCTTCGACGACCGGTGGACCGACAGACGCGGCCGACCGCCCGACTTGAGCGCCAGCTGGGTACGCACCCGCTGCCGGCGCCGCTCGAAAAGAGAGAGACCCTTAGCCATGGTGCATCCTTACTTCTTCTTGCCTTCCTTGCGGAAGATGAACTCGCCCCGGTACTTGATACCCTTGCCCTTGTAGGGCTCGGGCTTGCGCCAACGACGGATTTCGGCGGCCACCTGGCCCACCTGCTGCTTGTCGTTGCCGCTGATCTCGACCGTGGTCTGATCCGGGCACTTGATGGTGATGCCATCCGGGATCGGGAAATCCACGTCGTGGCTGTAGCCGAGCTGCAGCTTCAGGTTCGAACCCTGAACGCTGGCGCGGTAGCCGACGCCGGTGATTTCCAGCACCTCGGTGAAACCCTGGGTCACACCGGTAACCAGGTTGTTCACCAGCGTGCGCTGCATGCCCCAGAAGGAACGCGAGCGCTTGGTGTCGCTGCGCGGCTGGATGCTGATGACGTTGCCGTCGACCGTGCAGACCACTTCGTCCGCAACCGTCAGCGACATCTGACCCTTGGGGCCCTTGACCGCCAGCTGCGCGCCGTCGAGCGTCGCGGAGACGCCAGAGGGAAGGGCAACCGGCTTCTTGCCAATACGAGACATCGTGCGCCCTCCGTCAGAACACGGTGCAGAGCACTTCGCCGCCCACGTTCTGCTCGCGCGCTTCCGCGTCCGAGAGAACGCCCTTGGGCGTCGAAATGATCGAGATACCGAGACCGTTGCGCACGCGCGGCAGCTCCTGCGAACCGGAGTAGACGCGGCGACCGGGCTTCGACACGCGCTGCAGCCATTGAATGGCCGGCTGGCCCTCATGGTACTTCAGCTCGATGCGGATTTCGCGCCGGCCGGGGCCGAGGTCGAATTCCGAGAAGCCGCGGATGTAGCCTTCGCGCTTCAGCACGTCGAGCACGCGGGCACGCAGCTTGGACGCCGGCGTGACGATGGAGTCTTTGCGAGCCTGCTGACCGTTGCGGATGCGGGTCAGCATATCGCCCAGGGGATCCGTCAGATTCATGTTTGGACCTCCCGACCTTACCAGCTCGACTTCACGACGCCGGGAATCAGGCCCTGATTGGCCAGTTCACGCAGCGACACGCGAGACATGCGGAATTTGCGGTAATAAGCGCGCGGACGGCCCGTCACTTCGCAACGATTGCGGATGCGGGTCGGGTTTGCGTTGCGCGGGACCTCGGCAAGCTTCAGGCGGGCGAGGAAACGTTCCTCTTCCGGCTTCGACTCGTCGTTGGCAATCGCCTTCAGGCGAACGACCTTGCCCGCGAATTTCTTCGCCAGCTTGCGTCGCCGCTCGTTCTTGTTGATCGAACTCAGTTTGGCCATTCTCTATCCTTCCCGGTGGTCAGGCCGCGCGGCTGTCCGGGGTCTGACCCCAGAACGGCATGTCGAATGCCTTCAGCAGCGCACGCGCCTCCTCGTCGGTCTTGGCGGTCGTGCAGATGATGATGTCCATACCCCGGATCTTGTCGATCTTGTCGTAATTGATCTCGGGGAAGACGATCTGCTCCTTGAGGCCGAGAGCGTAGTTGCCCCGACCGTCAAAGCTCTTGGGATTCACGCCGCGGAAGTCACGCACGCGCGGCAGCGCGATGGTGATCAGGCGGTCCAGAAATTCGTACATCTGCTCACGGCGCAGCGTGACCTTGGCGCCGATCGGCATGCCTTCACGCAGCTTGAACGTGGCGATGGACTTCTTGGCGCGGGTGACGACCGGCTTCTGGCCGGCAATCGCCTGCATATCGGCCACGGCGGCATCGACGCGCTTCTTGTCCTGGGTCGCCTCGCCGACGCCCATGTTGATCACGATCTTCTCCAGACGCGGCACTTCCATCGGGTTCTTGTACCCGAACTGCTTCTGGAGCTCCTCGCGGATCTTGGTCTCGTAGAGAGTCCTGAACCGCGGCATGGGTGCGTTCTCAGCCATCGATCACCTCGCCCGAACGCTTGGCCACGCGAACCTTGCGCCCGTCTTCCAGCACCTTGAAACCAACACGGGTCGGCTTGCCGGTTTTCGGATCCTCGATCGCCACCTTGGCGACGTGGATCGGAGCCTCGACCCGTTCAAGACCACCAGCATTACCGCCCATCGGCTTCTTGTGCTTGGTGACCATGTTAACGCCGCTGACGACAACCTTGCCGTCCTTCGGCAGGGCGCGAACCACCTCGCCGTGCTTGCCCTTGTCCTTGCCGGACAGGACCACCACGCGGTCGCCCTTCTTGATCTTCAGCGCAGACATCACAGCACCTCCGGCGCGAGCGAAATGATCTTCATGTGGTTCTTCGCGCGCAGCTCGCGAACCACCGGGCCGAAGATACGGGTGCCGATGGGTTCGTTGTTCTTGTTGATCAGCACCGCCGCATTGCGGTCGAAACGGATCACCGAACCGTCCACACGACGGATGTCCTTGGCGGTGCGAACGACGATCGCGCGGTGCACGTCGCCCTTCTTCACACGACCGCGCGGCGCGGCCTCCTTGATGGAGACGACGATGATATCGCCGACACTCGCGTACTTACGCTTGGAGCCGCCCAGCACCTTGATGCACATCACGCGCTTGGCGCCCGAGTTGTCGGCGACGTCCAGATTTGTTTGCATCTGAATCATGGCAAATTCTCCTGGTCTTCAGCCGACTCTCAGGAAACCTTCTCGAGAACACGCCACGACTTCGTCTTCGAAATCGGGGCGCACTCCTCGATGCGAACGACATCGCCCTCGCGGATCGCGTTGGCTTCGTCATGCGCGTGATACTTCTTCGACCGGCGGATGATCTTGCCGTAGAGCGGGTGCTTCACCTTGCGCTCCACCAGCACGGTCACCGTCTTGTCGGTCTTGTTGGACACCACCGTGCCCTGAAGAATACGCTTCGGCATGGGGTTCTCCTTAGTTGGCCTGGCGCTGACGCTGCAGCGTCTGGATCTTGGCGATCGTGCGACGCACCTCGCGCACACGCGCGGTGTTGGTCAGCTGACCGGTGGCACCCTGGAAGCGCAGCGAAAACTGCTCCTTCTTCAGGCTCGTCAACTCCTCGGAGAGCTGATCATCGGTCTTGGTTTTGAGGTCCGCGAATTTCATCTGTCCTGTCTCCACGTGCCTCAAGCCGCCTCGCCCAGACGGGCGACGAACTTGGTCTTGATGGGGAGCTTGGCCGCCGCGCGCTCGAAGGCGCCGCGCGCGATATCGGCGGGCACGCCGTCGAGCTCGAACAAGATACGGCCCGGCTTCACGCGCACAACCCAGTAGTCGGGCGCGCCCTTACCGGAACCCATGCGGACTTCCGCCGGCTTGGTCGACACCGGGACGTCCGGGAACACGCGGATCCAGAGGCGTCCGGCGCGCTTGATGTGACGGGAAATGGCACGACGCGCCGCCTCGATCTGGCGGGCGGTGATACGCTCCGGCGCCACGGCCTTAAGGCCGAAGGCGCCGAAGTTCAGCGCCGTGCCGCCCTTGGCGAGGCCGTGGATACGGCCCTTGTGAGCCTTGCGAAATTTGGTCTTCTTCGGTTGCAACATTGTCTATCGCCTTCTGACAGAGCCCCGGCGGGTTAGCGACCCACGTGGGATGTGCCCTCGATCAGGCGACGCTTCAGGGTTTCCCCTTACCGCGCCGGCCGAACTCCCGAGGTCTGAGCCTCCAGCATCAGCTTGTCCTGTGCCATGGGGTCATGGCCAAGGATTTCGCCCTTGAAAATCCACACCTTGACGCCGCACACGCCATAAGCGGTGTGGGCCTGCGCCTCGGCGTAGTCGACGTTGGCACGCAGCGTGTGCAGCGGCACCCGACCTTCGCGGTACCACTCCATGCGCGCGATTTCGGCGCCGCCGAGACGGCCGGAGCAGTTGATCCGGATGCCCTCGGCGCCCAGACGCAGCGCCGACTGCACCGCACGCTTCATGGCGCGGCGGAAGGCGATACGGCGCTCCAGCTGATCGGCCACCGACTGGGCCACCAGCTTGGCATCGATCTCCGGCTTGCGGATCTCGACAATGTTCAGCGAGACCTCGGAATTGGTCATCACCTGAATCTTGCGCCGCAGCTTCTCGATATCGGCGCCCTTCTTGCCGATGATGACGCCCGGGCGAGCGGCATAGATCGACACGCGGCACAGCTTCGCCGGGCGTTCGATGACCACCTTGGAGATGGCGGCCTGCGGCAGTTCCTTCATCACGAACTGGCGGATCTTGAGATCCTCATGCAGCATCCGGCCATACTCGGAGCGGTCGGCGAACCAGCGCGAGTCCCAGGTGCGGTTGATCTGCAGGCGCAGACCGACAGGCGAGGTTTTCTGACCCATTAGGCTTGCTCCTCGATCTCGCGCACGACGACGCGAATACGGCTGAACGGCTTGACGATCGGCGCGCCACGACCGCGGGCACGGGCCATGAAGCGCTTCATCTGCAGCGACTTGCCAACCGAAGCCTCCTGAACGACGAGCGCGTCGACGTCCAGGTTGTGGTTGTTCTCGGCGTTGGCGATCGCCGACTGCAGCACCTTCTTCACGTCCCGGGCCATGGCCTTGGGGGAGAAGGTGAGAATGTTGAGCGCTTCGGCAACGCGACGACCGCGAATGAGCCCAGCCACCAGGTTGAGCTTGCGGGGGGAGCCGCGGACCATCGTATTGACGGCCAGCGCCTCTTTGTCGCCTACGCGACGGGGAGCGGATGGCTTACTCATGTCCCGTCCTTACCTCTTCGCTTTCTTGTCGCCGGCGTGACCGGGGAAGGTGCGGGTCGGCGCGAACTCGCCGAGCTTGTGACCCACCATTTCCTCGCTCACGTAGACGGGGATGAACTTCTTGCCGTTGTAGACGTTGAACGTCAGGCCAACGAACTGCGGCAAAATCGTCGAACGACGCGACCAGGTCTTGATCGGAGCTTTCGCCCCCGACTCCTGCGCGCCCTCGGCCTTCTTCAGAAGGTAGAGGTCGACGAACGGACCTTTCCAAACCGAACGTGCCATGTCGCCTTAACCCCTTACTTCTTCTTCGCGTGGCGCGAGCGGATGATGAACTTGTCCGTCGCCTTGTTCGAACGCGTGCGCTTGCCCTTGGTCGGCTTGCCCCACGGGGTCACCGGATGGCGGCCACCGGAGGTGCGGCCCTCACCACCGCCGTGCGGGTGGTCGACCGGGTTCTTGGCGACGCCGCGGCTGAGCGGGCGCATACCGAGCCAGCGGGCGCGACCGGCCTTGGCGAGGTACTGGTTGGCGTTGTCCGGGTTGGACACGGCGCCGACCGAAGCCATGCACTCAGACCGGATGTAGCGCTGCTCACCCGAGTTCAGGCGGACGATGACCATGCCGCGGTCACGACCGACGACCTGGACGTAGGCACCCGCGGCGCGAGCGATCTGACCGCCCTTGCCCGGCTTCAGCTCGACGTTGTGGGCAATGGTGCCAACCGGCATCTGACCGATTTCCATCGCGTTGCCCGGCTTCACGTCGGTCTTCTTGCCGGCGACGACGGTGTCGCCTTCCGACAGGCGCTGCGGCGCGATGATGTAGGCGAGCTGGCCGTCTTCGTACTTGATCAGCGCGATGAAGGCCGTGCGGTTGGGGTCATACTCCAGCCGCTCGACGATCGCCGGCGCGTCCCACTTGCGACGCTTGAAGTCAACGATGCGGTAGGAGCGTTTGTGACCACCGCCCATGCCGCGCATGGTGGCATGGCCCTGGTTGTTGCGACCACCCGACTTGCTCAGGCCCTCGGTGAGCGCCTTGACCGGCTTGCCCTTCCAGAGGCTCGACTTGTCGACCAGCACCAGGCCGCGGCGGGCGGCGCTCGTCGGATTATATTGCTTGAGTGCCATGTTACTTCAACTCCGGCGCCGCCAGGTCGATCTGGCCCTCGGCGAGGGTGACGATCGCCTTCTTCTCGTCCGACCGCATGTAGGGCTGACCGCGCCAGCGCTTGGTCTTGCCCTTCTGCACGATGGTGTTGACGGCCTTCACCTTCACGCCCTTGAACAGAGCCTCGACGGCGGCCTTCACGTCCGCCTTGGTGGCGTCGCGGGCAACCTTGAAGGTGTACTGACCGTGCTCGGAGACCAGCGTCGACTTCTCAGTGATCACCGGCTTGAGCAGGACGTCGTAGTGCTTGAGCTCAGCCATTGAACCGCGCCTCCAGCTTCTCGACCGCGGCCTTGGTCAGCACCAGGGTGTCGTGGTTGAGGATGTCATACACATTGGCGCCAATGGCCGGCAGCGCGTCGATGCGCGGCAGGTTGGCGGCGGCCAGCTTGAAGTTGGCATCCACCGCCTCGCCATCGATGAACAGGCCGCTGGCAATGCCCAGCTTGGCCAGCTTCTCGGCGAGCGCCTTGGTCTTGGCCTGACCGATGGTCAGGTTTTCCACCACCAGCAGCTTGCCCTCGGCCTGCTTGGCCGACAGCGCAACCTTCAGACCCAACGCGCGGATCTTCTTGTTCAGCGACTGGTCGAACACCCGGGCACGCGGGCCGTGGGCCTTGCCGCCCTTGCGGAACTGCGGCGCCGCCTTGTTGCCGTGACGCGCCGAGCCCGAGCCCTTCTGGCGATACATCTTCTTCGACGTCGCCGACACGTCGCTGCGCTCCTTGGCCGCGCGGGCCGGGGCCCGACGGTTGGCGAGCTGCCAGTTGATGACGCGGTGCAGAATGTCCTTGCGGAGCTCGCGGCCGAAGATGTCGTCCTTCAGCTCGATTTCACCGGCCGAACCGGCGTCCAGCGTTTTGACTTCAATCTTCATGGCTTATTCTCCCGCCTCGGCGTCGGCCGGAGCCTCGGCCGGGGCTTGCGTCGCCGGCGCGGCCGCCGCCGTCAGCACCGACGCCGGGTACGGCGCCGCCTGCGGACGGGCGATCTTGGCAGCGTCCTTGACCTGCAACCAGGCACCCTTGTGACCAGGCACCGAACCCTTCACGAACAGCAGCCCGCGCTCGACATCCGTGGAGACGATCTCGAGGTTCTGCTGGGTGATCTGCGAGGCGCCCATGTGGCCGGCCATCTTCTTGTTCTTGAAGACCTTGCCGGGATCCTGACGGTTACCCGTCGAACCGTGGGAGCGGTGGCTGACCGACACGCCGTGGGTGGCGCGCAGACCGCCGAAGTTCCAGCGCTTCATGGCGCCGGCAAAGCCCTTACCAACGGTCACGCCGGTCACGTCGACATACTGGCCGGCAACGAAATGGTCGGCGGAAATCACCGCGCCCACATCCACCAGCGCGTCTTCGGCGACGCGGAATTCCACCAGCTTGCGCTTGGGCTCAACCTCGGCCTTGGCGAAATGGCCGCGTTCCGGCTTGGTCAGGTTCTTCACCTTGACCGTGCCGGCACCCAGCTGCAGCGCCGTGTAGCCGTCCTTGTCGTTGGTCCGCTGGGCCACCACCTGGCAGCCTTCGAGCGCCAGAACGGTCACCGGCACATGCCGGCCATCGTCCTGGAACAGGCGGGTCATGCCCACCTTCTTTGCGATCACACCGGTGCGCATGGCACCTCTTCTCCTTCGTCAGAGGCTCGGACCGACCATCGGCCGAGCGTGAAACCGGTGGGTCAACCCCCGGTCTCGATTACCCCAGCGCCCGGTCAGGCCTGGAGCTTGATCTCAACGTCCACACCGGCCGCCAGGTCGAGCTTCATCAGCGCGTCCACCGTCTGCGGCGTCGGGTCCACGATGTCGAGCAGGCGCTTGTAGGTACGCACCTCGAACTGCTCGCGGCTCTTCTTGTCGACGTGCGGCGAGCGGTTGACCGTGAACTTCTCGATGCGGGTCGGCAGCGGGATCGGTCCACGCACCAGCGCGCCGGTCCGCTTCGCGGTCATCGCGATCTCGCCCGTGGCCTGATCCAGCACGCGGTGATCAAAGGCCTTGAGGCGGATCCGGATGTTCTGCGTTTCCATGGGTCCAACCCTTTGTCGTCTTCACTTGAACAGCGTCCGCTTCGTCGCGGAAGCGGACGCCTGTAGGTTAGTTACAGAAAAATGTAAAGCCGCCCGGACCGGAAAACGCCGGCCCGAGCGGCCTTTTTTTATGGTTACTCGATGATCTGGGCGACGACGCCCGCGCCGACGGTACGACCGCCTTCACGGATGGCGAAGCGCAGACCCTGGTCCATGGCGATCGGCGCGATCAGCTGAACGGTCAGCGTCACGTTGTCGCCCGGCATCACCATCTCGGTGCCCTCCGGCAGGGTGACCATGCCGGTGACGTCGGTGGTGCGGAAGTAGAACTGCGGGCGGTAGTTGCCGAAGAACGGCGTGTGGCGACCGCCCTCGTCCTTCGACAGCACGTAGGTTTCCGCCTTGAACTTGGTGTGCGGGGTGATCGAACCCGGCTTGGCCAGAACCTGGCCACGCTCCACGTCGTCACGGCCGATGCCGCGCAGCAGCGCACCGATGTTGTCGCCAGCCTGGCCCGAGTCGAGCAGCTTGCGGAACAGTTCGACGCCGGTCACGACGGTCTTGGCAGTGGCCTTGATGCCGACGATCTCGACTTCGTCGCCAACCTTGACGATGCCGGTCTCGACGCGGCCGGTCACCACGGTGCCGCGACCCGAGATCGAGAACACGTCCTCGATCGGCATCAGGAACGGCTTGTCCAGCGGACGCTCCGGCTGCGGGATGTAGCGGTCGACTTCCGCCATCAGCTTCAGCACGGCGTCACGGCCGATTTCCGGACGCTTGTCTTCCAGCGCGCAGACGGCCGAACCCTGGACGATGGGGATATCGTCGCCCGGGAAGTCGTACTTGGACAGCAGCTCGCGGATTTCCAGCTCGACGAGCTCCAGGATTTCCGCGTCGTCCACCAGGTCGACCTTGTTCATGAACACGACCAGCGCCGGCACGCCGACCTGACGGGCGAGCAGGATGTGCTCGCGGGTCTGCGGCATCGGGCCGTCGGAGGCGGACACCACCAGGATGGCGCCGTCCATCTGGGCCGCGCCGGTGATCATGTTCTTCACGTAGTCGGCGTGACCCGGGCAGTCGACGTGCGCGTAGTGACGCTGGGCGGTCTCGTACTCGACGTGGCTGGTCGAGATGGTGATGCCGCGGGCCTTCTCTTCCGGCGCCTTGTCGATCTGGTCGTAGGCGGTGAAGGTGGCGCCGCCGGCCTCGGCCAGAACCTTGGTGATCGCCGCGGTCAGCGACGTCTTGCCGTGGTCGACGTGACCGATGGTGCCGATGTTGCAGTGCGGCTTGTTCCGCTCAAATTTAGCCTTGCCCATGATCCCTTACCTCTTCTCGACAGGTCTCTGAAAAACGAGATCGCGTGTTACGCGAACTTCGCCTTGACTTCTTCCGCCACGTTGGCGGGGACTTCTTCGTAGTGGCTGAACTGCATCGTGTACTGCGCGCGGCCCTGGGTGAAGCCACGCAGCTGGTTCACGTAACCGAACATGTTGGCCAGCGGCACTGTCGCCGAGACAACCTGCGCGTTGCCGCGCGTGTCGGTGCCCTGGATCTGGCCACGCCGCGAGTTCAGGTCGCCGATGACGTCGCCCATGAAGTCTTCCGGCGTCACCACCTCGACACCCATGATCGGTTCCAGAATGGAAATGCCCGCCTTCTCGGCTACTTCGCGCATGGCGCCGCGGCCGGTGATTTCGAACGCCAGCGCGCTCGAGTCCACGTCGTGGTAGGCACCGTCAACGAGACGGATCTCGAAATCGATCAGCGGGAAGCCGATCAGCGTGCCCGAGGCCGCAACCTCGCGCATGCCCTTCTCGACGGACGGGATGTATTCCTTCGGAATCACGCCACCCTTGATGTCGTCGTGGAACACGATGCCGCTGCCGCGCTCGCCCGGCGCCACCTGCACCTTGACACGGCCAAACTGGCCCGAACCGCCCGACTGCTTCTTGTGGGTGTAGTCGACCTCGACGCTGCGCTTGAGCGTCTCACGGTAGGCCACCTGCGGCGCGCCGACATTGGCCTCGACCTTGAACTCGCGCTTCATGCGGTCGACGATGATCTCAAGATGGAGTTCGCCCATGCCCTTGATGATGGTCTGGCCGGACTCGTGATCCACCGAAACGCGGAAGCTCGGGTCTTCCTGGGCAAGACGGTGCAGCGCGGTGCCCATCTTCTCCTGGTCGACCTTGGTCTTCGGCTCGACGGCGACCTCGATCACCGGCTCCGGGAACTCCATGCGCTCCAGGATGATCGCCTTGTTGTTCACGCAAAGCGTGTCACCGGTGACCGTATCCTTCAGGCCGCAGATGGCGATGATGTCACCGGCGCGGGCTTCCTTGATATCCTCGCGGCTGTTGGCATGCATGAGCAGCATGCGGCCGATCTTTTCCTTCTTGTCCTTCGTCGAGTTGGTGACGACGGTGCCCGACTCCAGCGTACCGGAGTAGATGCGGACGAAGGTGAGCGAACCGACGAACGGGTCGTTCATGATCTTGAAGGCCAGGCCGGAGAACGGCGCTTCATCGCTGGCCTCGCGGGTGTCCGTCTCGCCGTTGGGCAGCACGCCCTGCACGGCCGGGATGTCCAGCGGGCTCGGGAGATAGTCGACAACGGCGTCGAGCAGCGGCTGGACGCCCTTGTTCTTGAACGACGAACCACACAGCACCGGCACGAAGTCGAACGCGATGGTACCCTTGCGGATGAGCGCCTTCAGCGTGGCGACATCCGGCTCGTTGCCTTCGAGGTAGGCCTCCATCACCGCGTCGTCCTGCTCGACCGCGAGCTCGATCAGCTCGGCCCGCGCGGCCTCGGCGGCGTCCTTCATGTCAGCCGGAATGTCCTGATACTCGAACTTGGCGCCCAGCGACTCTTCCAGCCACACGATGGCGCGGTTGTTCACCAGATCGACGAGACCCTTGAAATCGCTCTCGATGCCGATCGGCAGGTACAGCACGGCGGTGCGAACACCCAGGCGGTCCTGGATCATCTTCACGCAGCGATCGAAGTTGGCGCCCGTGCGATCCAGCTTGTTGACGTAGCACATGCGCGGCACGCGATACTTGTCGGCCTGGCGCCACACGGTCTCGGACTGCGGCTCGACACCCGCCACGCCGTCGAACGCGGTGATCGCGCCGTCCAGCACGCGCAGGCTGCGCTCGACCTCGATGGTGAAGTCGACGTGACCCGGGGTGTCGATGATGTTGATCCGGTGCTCCGGACCCTTGCCCTCGTCAGCGCGCCAGAAGCAGGTGGTGGCGGCCGACGTGATGGTGATGCCGCGCTCCTGCTCCTGCTCCATCCAGTCCATGGTGGCGGCGCCGTCGTGGACTTCGCCGATCTTGTGGGACTTGCCGGTGTAGTAGAGGATACGCTCGGTCGTCGTCGTCTTGCCGGCGTCGATGTGCGCCATGATACCGATGTTACGGTAGCGCTCGAGCGGAGTGGTGCGGGCCATTGGTCCGGTCCTAGTCTAAAACTGCAATTACCAGCGATAGTGCGAGAAGGCGCGGTTGGCTTCCGCCATCCGGTGCGTGTCCTCGCGCTTCTTCACGGCGGTGCCGCGATTGTTCGCGGCGTCGATCAGCTCGGCCGACAGACGGGCCGCCATGGTGTTTTCCGAGCGGTTGCGCGCGGCCTGCACCAGCCAGCGGATGGCCAGCGCCTGCGAGCGCTCCGGACGAACCTCGACCGGCACCTGATAGGTGGCGCCACCGACACGGCGGGAACGCACCTCGATGCCCGGACGCACATTGTCCAGCGCGTTGTGGAACACGTCGATCGGCTCGCGCTTCAGGCGGGTCTCGATGGTGTCGAGGGCGCCGTAGACGATCGCCTCGGCGACCGACTTCTTGCCGTCGAGCATGACGCTGTTCATGAACTTGGTGAGCACGATGTCCCCGAACTTCGGATCGGGGAGAACTTCGCGCTTTTCGGGACGACGACGACGAGCCATCTCGATAACTCCTTACTTCGGACGCTTGGCGCCGTACTTGGAACGGCTCTGCTTACGGTTCTTGACGCCCTGGGTATCCAGCACGCCGCGCAGGATGTGATAACGCACACCCGGCAAGTCCTTCACGCGGCCGCCGCGGATCAGCACCACCGAGTGCTCCTGGAGGTTATGACCCTCACCCGGGATGTAGCCGATGACTTCGTAGCCGTTGGTCAGACGCACCTTGGCGACCTTGCGAAGCGCCGAGTTCGGCTTCTTCGGGGTGGTCGTATAGACGCGGGTGCAGACGCCGCGCTTTTGCGGGCAGGCTTCCATCGCCGGCACCTTGTTGCGGGCCTTCTGCGGTTCGCGTCCCTTGCGGACCAGCTGGTTAATCGTCGGCATTCTTACAGCCTCACAGTTCCAAATTGCATCTTCGACAATGGCCTGAACATAAAAAAAGCGGACGCCACGGTAGGCCTCCCCTCCGGCCTACCTGGCCAGCTCAAGTCACCATCAATTTGTCAGCTCTCAAGCTCGTGCCAGGGCAGCGTTTCGGACGTGCGCCGACCACCAACCCGCGAGCGACGGCGGCTTATAGGTCCACCGCCCCGCCCCGTCAACGGGATTCTTGCGGCGCGGGCGCCGGAACAGCCCGCTTTGAGGCGGTTATCAACCGCCCCGCACCCGCCAGGGCGGCATCCGCGGGGACGAACTCGTCAGTGCCGCGAGACCGCGCGCCTGCACGGGTGGCAGGACCGCTCGGCGGGTCTCCAACGTGGTCGTTACGGCGCTACCACAGGGGCAAAACGCGCTCATGCCGCCGCCGGCCGCCGAGTCCCGGCGGGTACGGCGCTATCCGAGGCGTCAGTCGCGGCCGTGGCAGTGCTTGTACTTGAGATTCGAGCCACACGGACACGGCGCATTGCGCGAAACGAATCGGCTCCAGGTGGCGGGATCGGCCGGCACGTAGCCCTCGCCGAAATCGTCAGCGAGGCTCGCCGCCGCGGCGACCTCCGCATCGGTAAGCGGGCCGGCGGTCAGCAGCACCGATGGCAGGGCGCCAAACGGCGATTCGCCCCCCGCCTCATTCTCTCCGGTGAACGGGTCGAGATGGGTGGTCACGAACTCGCTGGGCTCCTCCAGCGGCGCCGGCGCCGCCTGGAACTGGACCTTGGCCGACATCTCGGACACGTTCTCGCGCACCGCGACCAGCATCCGCTCGAACAGCGCGAAGGCTTCCGACTTGTACTCGTTGAGCGGGTTGCGCTGGGCATAGGCCCGCAGGTGGATAACCTGGCGCAAGGCATCGAGCGTCGCCAGATGCTCCTTCCAGTGATGGTCGATGGCCTGCAGCAGCAGGCTTTTCTCGACCCGCGTCCACAGTTCCCCGCCCAGCGCGGCGATTTTTTCCTCGACCTGGGCGACGGTGGCGGCGTTCAGCCGCTCCACCAGCATCTCGCTGGTGACCGCCTGTTCCTTGATCCACTCCTCGAACGGCAGATCAAGGCCGAAGATTCGCTGCACGTCGTCCTTCAGTCCGGCGATGTTCCACTGCTCGGGGTAGGAATTGGGCGGGCAGGCGGCGGCGACAATGCCGTTCACGGTCTCGACGCGCATGTCGGAGACCACATCCGACACCGAGTCGGAGATCATGATGTCACGACGCTGCTCATACACCACCTTGCGCTGGTCATTCATCACGTCGTCGTACTGCAGCAGCTGCTTGCGGATGTCGTAGTTGCGCGCCTCGACCTTGCCCTGCGCCTTCTCGATCGCCTTGTTGATCCAGGGGTGGATGATGGCCTCGCCTTCCTGGAGGCCCAGCCGCACCAGCATGGCATCCATGCGGGTCTGGGGGCCGAAGATGCGCAGCAGATCGTCCTGCAGCGACAGGTAGAACTTCGACAGGCCGGGGTCGCCCTGGCGACCGGAACGGCCGCGCAGCTGATTGTCGATGCGCCGGCTCTCGTGGCGCTCGGTACCCAGCACGAACAGGCCGCCAGCGGCGAGCACCTCGGCCTTCTCCGTCTCGATCTCGGCCTTCACCCGCGTCCGCGTCGCCTCGATCTCGGCCGGGTCGGTCAGGTGGCTGTATTCGTCCATCATGCGGAAATCGATGTTGCCGCCGAGCTGGATGTCGGTGCCGCGACCGGCCATGTTGGTGGCGATGGTCACCGCGCCCTTGCGGCCGGCCTGGGCGACGATATGCGCTTCCTGCTCGTGGTAGCGGGCGTTGAGCACCGTGTGGGCAACGCCTTCCTTGTGCAGATACTCGCTGAGCAGTTCCGATTTTTCGATCGACACCGTGCCCACCAGCACCGGCTGACCGCGCTCCTGTGCTGCCCGGATGCCCTTGACGATGGCGGCGAACTTCTCCTGCGCGGTGCGGTAGAATTCGTCATGCTCGTCCCGGCGCTCCACCGGCACGTTGGTCGGGATCTCGACCACGTTGAGCTTGTAGATGTCGAAGAATTCCTGCGCTTCCGTGGCCGCCGTGCCGGTCATGCCGGCCAGCTTGGGGTACATGCGGAAGTAATTCTGGAAGGTGATCGAGGCCAGCGTCTGGTTCTCCGGCTGGATGTCGACGCCTTCCTTGGCCTCCACCGCCTGGTGCAGGCCATCCGACCAGCGGCGGCCATCCATCATGCGCCCGGTGAACTCGTCGATGATGACGACCTTGCCGTCCTTCACGATGTAGTCGGTGTCGCGCTGGAAGATGACGTTGGCACGCAGCGCCTGGTTCAGGTGGTGCACGACCTGCGTGTTCTCGAAATCGTACAGATTGGAGGACTTGAGCAGATCCGCCGCCTCCAGCATTCGCTCGACCTTCTCGGTGCCGTCTTCGGTCAGGGTGACCGAACGCTGCTTCTCGTCCATTTCGTAGTCTTCACGGACGAGCTGCTTCACCACCGCGTTCACCGCCATGTACAGCTCCGACTTGTCCTCGGTGGGGCCGGAGATGATGAGCGGGGTGCGCGCCTCGTCGATCAGGATCGAGTCCACCTCGTCGACGATGGCGAAATTGAACGGCCGCTGGACCATATGGTCGAGCGCGTACTTCATGTTGTCGCGCAGATAGTCGAAACCGAACTCGTTGTTGGTGCCGTAGGTGATGTCGCAGGCATAGGCCGCGCGACGCTCCTCGTCGGTCAGCCCGTGCATGATCTTGCCGACCGTCAGCCCGAGGAAATTGTGGACCCGGCCCATCCAGTCGGCGTCGCGGGTGGCCAGATAGTCGTTCACCGTGACGACGTGGACACCCTTGCCGGCCAGCGCGTTGAGATAGGTCGGCAGGGTGGCGACCAGGGTCTTGCCCTCGCCGGTCTTCATCTCGGCGATCTCGCCGCGGTGAAGCACGATGCCGCCGATCAGCTGCACGTCATAGTGGCGCTGGCCGAGCACGCGCCGGGCGGCCTCGCGCACGGTGGCGAAGGCCTCCGGCAGCAGATCGTCAAGGCTCTCGCCATTGGCCAGCCGGGCCTTGAACAGCTCGGTCTGCTGCTTGAGCTGGTCGTCCGACATCGCCGAAATCTGCGGTTCCAGCGCATTGATCCTGGCAACGATCGGCCGCAGCGACTTCACATAGCGATCATTGGATGTACCGAAGATGCGCCGTGCGATCGCGCCAAAACCCAACATGGATGAACCTCAAAGACTGGGTGAAGCGGGCTGTTTAGCGAAACCAGCCCTCGACGAATAGTCCCCCGACAGACTGCACGCAGATAAGGAGCAGGGACACGGGTGTCAACGGAGCGGCGCGCACGACGGTGTGTTCATCGCCCGTTCATTGACGCAGCGCACAATCAACCCGACATAGTGAACATGGATCGCCGCGACATCGTAACGCCTCGGTTACTTTTCGCTGGCACTGTACAATGCAGTTTCAAGCGGGTGCTCAAGGGACGGGAATGCCGAAGTCCTTTTTCAAGAAGCGGATGCCGGATGCCGACACGATGCTCAAGTCGCGTTGGCTGAAGCCGTTTGCCCGCTATCTGGCCCACGCACCGCTGTGGCATCTCAATCGCCGGTCGGTCGCCCGCGGCGTTGCCATCGGGCTGTTCTTCGCCTTCGCAACCCCCATCGCCCAATCGCTTTTCGCCGTCTTCGCCTCGGTGCCCCTGCGCGCCAACATCGGCGTGGCGACGCTGAGCACCTTCGTCACCAACCCGCTGACAACCCCGCCAGTACTGATTTTCGCCCATCAGGTGGGGAGTTGGATTCTGGGCAGGTTCGGCCATGCCGCGCCGCCGGTGGAAGCAGCTGCCTCGTGGTGGTCGCAGGTCAGCGCGGTTGCCGGCACCACCGCGATCGGCCTGGCCCTGTTCGCCACCGTGGCGGCCGTCACCGGCTATCTGCTGGTTGATGGCCTGTGGCGGCTGCACCTGGTCAAGCGCTGGCAGGCCCGCCGCGGCTGAGACCTGCCGGGGCGGGCGCTCGTCGCTTGCCCCGCGCGAGGCCCCCTTCCTCCTTGATTGTCATTGATTTGCCAGCGCGCGAAATTAGTGTCGCGCGCCAACGCCCTCTTTCATGGATCGACCAATGGCCAAGGATCTCGCCCCGTCCCCGCTGGCGCCCGCGCGCTTCCCCAACCTGCTGCCGGTCGCCGGCGTGCAGCTCGGCGCCACCTATGCCGGCATCCGCTACAAGCCGGGCCGCAACGACACGCTGGTCGCCACCTTCGCCGAGGGCACGACGGTCGCCGGCGTCTATACCAAGTCACTGACGGCGAGCCCGGCCATCCACTGGTGTCGCGAGGCCACCGCCGCCAGCGGCGGCCAGGCGCGCGCGCTGATCGTGGTTGCCGGCAACTCGATCGCCGGCACCGGCGCCGCGGGGGCGGCCGCCTGCCAGGCGATCGCCGAGGCGATGGCGGGTGAACTCGGCGTGCCGGCGGCGATGGTGCAGTTCGCCGCCACCGGCGTCATCGGCGAGCCCTTCCCCACCGACCGACTGACCGCGGCCCTGCCGGCGGCGCTCGCCACCCGCGGCACCACCGGCTACGAAGCAGCGGCGCGCACCATCATGACCACCGACACCTTCCCCAAGGGCACCAGCCAGGTCGCCCGCATCGACGGTCACGACGTGGTGATCTCGGGCTTCGTCAAGGGCTCGGGGATGATCATGCCCAACATGGCGACCATGCTGGGCTACCTGTTCACCAACGCCGCCCTGCCGCATGACGTGCTGCAAACGCTGCTCAGCGCGGCGGTGGAGCGCACCTTCAACTGCATCACCGTCGATGGTGACACATCGACCTCCGACACCATCCAGCTGTTCGCCACCGGCCAGAACGTCAAGCACGCCGCCGTGACCGACGCCGCCGACCCCCGGCTCGACGACTTCAAGGCCAAGCTGGAGGCCGCCTGTCTGGAACTGGCGACCCTGGTGGTGAAGGACGGCGAGGGCGCGCAGAAGTTCGCCACCATCAACGTCACCGGCGCACTGAGCTTCGAGGACGCCCGAACCCTGGGGCTCGCCATCGGCAACTCGCCGCTGGTCAAGACCGCGCTCGCCGGCGCCGACGCCAACTGGGGCCGCATCGTCATGGCGGTAGGCAAGGCCGGCCCGCGCATCGACCCGGATCGCCTCAGCGTCGCCTTCGGCGGCACCGTGATCTGCCGCGACGGCATGCGGGTGGACGGCTATGACGAGGCGCCGGTGGCGGCGCACCTCGCCGGCCGCGACGTCGTCATCGACGTCGATGTCGGCGTCGGGCGGTCAAGCGCCACCGTCTACACCTGCGACCTCACGCACGGCTACATCAGCATCAATGGCGACTATCGCAGCTAGAACAGGCAGCGCCGGCACGACGGGAACAACGTGAGCGGGTACACGTGACGCCGCCTCACCACTCGGTTCGTCGCGCTTGCGTTTCACCAGCGTATCAAGGACACTCCTCTCCGGTCGCATAACGTCAATTGCCAAGGGTCGAGATTGCAACGGGAATACCCGGCGATCCATGCGTGAACGGAATGCCTGACGAACCAACACGACCGGGGCCGCCCCCCGGCGCCTCGACCACTGACCGTCAGCTGCCAGGGGATGTGCTGTTCCCGGCAATGTCGCGTGTCGTCGCCGCGCTCTATGCGTTCGCCGCCGACCCGGACCGCTGGGACGAACTGGTCGACGTGCTGGCCGATCTGCCCGAGGAATCGGCTCTGTCAGCCGAAGTCGCCTCGGCGCTGACCCCCCACCTGACCCAGGCGGTGCAGATCGCCGAGCGGTTGTCGCCCGATCTGCCACCGCCGGCGACACTGCCGCTGTGCGGGCTGGTGCTGGATGCCGACCGCCGCCTGCTGATGACGTTCGGCGACATCGGTCCGCTGTGCGAGCGCCTGATCGCCCCGCCGGTGAAAAGCGCCCGGCTGCAGTTTCTCGACAGCGAGAACGAGGCGCGCCTGCGTGCCGCCATCGCCGACCTGCCCCCTGTCGGCGGGTCGTCGCTGCTGCAACTCTATGACGGCGCGGATCGCGCCTTGCGACTGGCGGTGGTGGTGCGCGTGGATGCCGACCGCCGGCGCCAGCTCGATCTCGGCCCAGGCGGTCCGGTGCCGCCGGCCGGCGCCCTCGCCATCCTGCTGCCCGGCGGCTCGCCGGCCATGCGTTCCGATGCCCTGCTGCGCGACGGCTTCGGCCTGACGGCGGCGGAAACCCGGCTGGTGCGCCAGCTGGAAGACGGTCTGTCGCTCCAGGAAGCCGCTGGTGTGCTCGGCATCCGCCTCAACACCGCGCGCAACCAGTTGAAGTCGGTGTTCGACAAGATGGGCGTGCGCCGGCAGAGCGAGTTGGTGAAGCACCTGATGGAGCTCGCCACCATCGCCCGCTACATGCCCGGCAACGCACCGGCCGGCCCGCCGCCACGCCGCACTCCCGGCGATCAGGCCGGTGGCGAGACGCTGCGGCGCCACGGGCTGCCTGACGGTCGTCAGCTGAGCTACCGCCGCTATGGCCGGCCGGGCGGCCGGCCGGTACTGGCGCTGCATATGTGGGGTGGCGCGACGCTGCTGCCACCGGGCACCCCGGCGCTGGCGGAGCGCCTGGATCTAGACCTCGTGTCGGTTGCCCGCCCCGGCTATGACGGCGCCTCCCCGGTCGCCGACATGAACGTCACCGATCACGCCGCCGACCTCGGCCATCTGCTGGACACGCTGGCCATGCCAACCACCCAGATACTGGCGATATCGGCCGGCGCGGCCTACGCGCTGGGCCTGGCGCTGGCAGCGCCGGCGCGGGTCGAACGGCTGTTCCTGCTGACGCCGCGCCCCACCGGCCGCGACAACTGGCGCGGCGGCGAACGCACCGGCTGGCATCATTTCCGCGACTATCTGGTGCGCTTCCCCGGTGTTGCCGACGCCATGGGCGGCGTCATCAGCCGGACCATGACCCGGGAATCCATCGTCCGCACCATCCGCCGGCTCGAACAGGGCTGCGCCAAGGACCAGCAGTTCTTCGCCGACCATCCGGAGCACTTCAACTATCTGGTCGATGTCATGTACGGCGCCGTGAAGCAGTCGATGGCGGGGATGCGGGACGAGCTGAAATACTCCGCCCGCGATGACCGTCTCGACCTCGCCGACCTGGCGCCGCCGCTGACGATCTGGCACGACTCCGAGGACCCGGTGATCCCGGCCGACGCCTTCCTGCGCCAGCTGCCGGCCACGCTGCAACCGGACCTCCGCCTGTTCGACGGCCCTGGTCATTATCTGTGGGTGCGGCGCTGGCAGGATATCCTGCGTGCCCTCGCGGACTGGCCAGCCGCGACCCGGCAGGGACCCGACAGCCGTGTGGCCGGCCAGCCCTTGACGGCATGACTCCCGCATAGCCCAATTGGGTCATGCGACAAACCGTTGGGCGCACTATAAATCCAACGAAATCCGGTGGTTGTTCGTGATGACAGGTGCGACGCAGGCCGCCGGAAAACAGCCACTTCACCCATCTGACGAATCGGGTGGTTCAGCAGGCCACGACCGGCAGCGGCGAATCTCGACCCATTTGCCACTGCTGCCAGCGGCCACTCGCACCTTCAGGCCACCGGCTCCCCGGTGGCTTTTTTTTTTGCAGTGTTGCCGCCCCCCACCGGCCGGTACAACCGGCCTGAAACAGCCGCGGCCAAACAAAAGCGGCGGGGGTGCCCCCGCCGCTCTCGTTCAGCGCTGATCGGCCGGACTTAGAAGTCCATGCCGCCCATGCCGCCGCCCGGCATCGCCGGCATCGGCGTATCGTCCTTCGGCAGCTCGGCGATCGTCGCCTCGGTGGTGATCAGCAGGCCGGCGACGGACGCCGCATCCTGCAGCGCGGTACGCACCACCTTGGTCGGATCGATGACGCCCGACTTCACCAGATCCTCGTACTTCTCGGTCTGGGCGTTGAAGCCGAAGTCCGTGCTCTTCTGCTCCAGCAGCTTGCCGGCGATCACCGCGCCGTCGAAGCCGGCGTTCTCGGAGATCTGACGTACCGGCGCCTGCAGCGCGCGACGGATGATGTCGATGCCGCGGGTCTGGTCGTCGTTGGCGCCCTTGGCCTTGTCCAGCGCGCGGGTGGCATAGAGCAGCGCGGTGCCGCCGCCGGCGACCACACCTTCCTCAACCGCGGCGCGGGTGGCGTGCAGGGCGTCGTCGACGCGGTCCTTGCGCTCCTTCACCTCGACCTCGGTGGCGCCGCCGACCTTGATCACCGCGACACCGCCGGCGAGCTTCGCCAGCCGCTCCTGCAGCTTCTCGCGGTCATAGTCGGAGGTGGTCACCTCGATCTGGGCGCGGATCTGCTCGACGCGCGCCTTGATGTCGACCGGCTTGCCGGCGCCGCTGACGATCGTGGTGTTGTCCTTGTCGATCGTCACCTTCTTGGCGCGGCCGAGCTTGTTCAGCGTCACGGTCTCAAGCTTGATGCCGAGGTCTTCCGAGATCATCTGACCGGCGGTCAGGATCGCGATGTCCTCCAGAATCGCCTTGCGGCGATCGCCGAAGCCCGGCGCCTTCACCGCCGCGACCTTCAGGCCGCCGCGCAGCTTGTTGACCACCAGGGTCGCCAGCGCCTCGCCCTCGACGTCCTCGGCGATGATCAGCAGCGGCTTGCCCGACTGCACAACGGCCTCGAGAATCGGCAGCATCGACTGCAGGTTCGACAGCTTCTTCTCGAAGATGAGGATGTACGGGCTGTCCAGCTCGACCAGCATCTTCTCCGGGTTGGTGATGAAGTACGGCGACAGGTAGCCGCGGTCGAACTGCATGCCCTCGACGACGTCGAGTTCGTTGGCCAGGGACTTGCCGTCTTCAACGGTGATGACGCCTTCCTTGCCGACCTTTTCCATCGCTTCGGCGATCTTCTCGCCGACTTCGACGTCGCCGTTGGCCGAGATGATGCCGACCTGCGCGATTTCCGACGAACCCGAAACGGCCTTCGAGCGCGCCTTCAGGTTTTCGACGACCTTGGTCACGGCCAGATCGATGCCGCGCTTGAGATCCATCGGGTTCATGCCGGCGGCAACGGCGGTCATGCCTTCGCGCACGATCGCCTGGGCCAGAACGGTGGCGGTGGTGGTGCCGTCACCGGCGGCGTCGTTCGCCTTGCTCGCGACTTCGCGGAGCATCTGCGCGCCCATGTTCTCGAACTTGTCCTTCAGCTCGATTTCCTTGGCGACGGTAACGCCGTCCTTGGTGATGCGGGG
>CAUJIW010000148.1 GCA_963205175.1 Pseudomonadota bacterium | reverse complement strand
TCGATGTCACGGTTTATATGAGATACTGTCACTTGCAAATAATCGAAGGCTATATTTGAATCTGGCTGCCGGTGCGATCGCGCGCCAAGGCTGGGCCTTCAGGAGCATTGCCATGGACATGGCCGTTGTCGAGCTTTCCCGCCTGCAGTTCGCGCTGACTGCCCTCTACCACTTCCTCTTCGTGCCGCTCACGCTGGGTCTCTCCTTCATGCTGGTCATCATGGAGAGCATTTATGTGATGACCGACCGGCCGATCTGGCGAACCATCACCCGATTCTGGGGCAAGTTGTTCGGTATCAACTTCGTGCTCGGCGTAGCGACCGGCCTCACCATGGAATTCGAGTTCGGCACCAACTGGTCCTATTACTCGCATTACGTCGGTGACATTTTTGGCGCGCCACTGGCCATTGAAGGCCTGATGGCGTTCTTTCTCGAAGCAACCTTTGTCGGCCTGATGTTCTTCGGCTGGGACAAGCTGTCCAAGCGCGGCCACCTGCTGGCCACCTTCATGGTGGCGCTGGGCTCCAACCTGTCGGCGCTGTGGATTCTCGTCGCCAATGGCTGGATGCAGCATCCCGCCGGCGCCGCCTTCAACCCCGAGACCATGCGCATGGAAGTCACCGACTTCATGGCGGTGCTGTTCAACCCGGTGGCACAGGCGAAATTCGTCCATACCGTCAGCGCCGGCTATGTCACGGCCTCGGTGTTCGTGCTGGGCGTGTCCGCCTGGTATCTGCTCAAAGGCCGCTGGCAGGCGGTGGCACGGCGCTCCATGACCGTGGCGGCAGCCTTCGGCCTCGCCTCCTCACTGTCGGTGGTGGTGCTGGGCGATGAGTCGGGCTACGCGCTCACAGACAACCAGAAAATGAAGCTCGCCTCGCTGGAAGCGATGTGGGAAACCGAGCCGGCGCCGGCGGGGCTTGCACTGTTCGGCATCCCCAGCATGAGCGACCGCGAAACCCATTTCGAGGTGAAAATCCCCTACGTGCTGGGGCTGATCTCGACCCGGAGCCTGACCGGCGAGGTCACCGGAATCAACGATCTGGTGCTGCGGGCGTCTGAACGCATCGAAACCGGCATCCTGGCCTATGATGCCGTTGAGAAACTCAAGCAGGACCGTACCGACCTTGCAGCGCGCGAACAATTCGAGCGGTACAAGCAGGATCTGGGCTATGCGCTGCTGCTCAAGCGCTATGTCGATGATCCGCGCCAGGCCGACACCGAAACCATCATGAAGGCGGCGTGGAACACCGTGCCCAACGTGCCGGTTATGTTCTGGGTGTTCCGGGTGATGGCGGGGCTGGGCTTCTTTTTCATCGGCTTCTTCCTGCTCGCCTTCTATTTTTCCACCGTGCGGCGCTTCGACGTGCGCTGGTTCCTGCGACTGGCGGTGCTGATCATCCCGCTGCCGTGGCTGGCCGCCGAGTTCGGCTGGATTCTCGCCGAGATCGGCCGACAACCGTGGGCGATCGAGGGTGTTCTGCCCACGTTCCTCGCGGCCTCCAGTCTGACGGTCGGCCAACTCTGGACCACCATCATCGGCTTCACCCTGCTCTACGGCACGCTGGCGGTGATCGAGGTCAGGCTGATGCTGGCCACCATCGCCAAAGGACCTGTCGAGCATCAGGACACACCACGTCCCGATGACGGCCAGACCCGGCACGGCTATGCGCCGCTGCCGGCGGAATAAGGAGAACCACCATGGAGCTGCCTCTCGACTACGACGTGCTGCGGGTCATCTGGTGGGGCCTGATGGGCGTGCTGCTGATCGGCTTCGCGCTGACCGACGGCTTTGACCTCGGCGTCGCCGCCCTGCTGCCGTTCGTCGCCCGCGATGACGCCGAACGTCGCCTGACGATCAACTCGATCGCCGCCACCTGGGAAGGCAACCAGGTGTGGTTCATCCTCGGCGGCGGCGCCATCTTCGCCGCCTGGCCGTTTGTTTACGCGGTCTCCTTCTCCGGCTTCTACCTGGCGATGTTCCTGGTGCTGGCGGCCATGATCCTGCGGCCGGTCGGCTTCAAATACCGCTCGAAGAAGCCCGATGCCCGCTGGCGGACCCGCTGGGACTGGGCGCTGTTCACCGGCGGCGCCGTGCCGGCACTGGTGTTCGGCGTCGCGGTGGGCAATGTGCTGACTGGCGTGCCGTTCCGGCTCGATTCCGATCTGCGCGCCTTCTACGATGGTACGCTGCTGGGGCTGTTCCACCCCTTCTCGCTGCTGTGCGGCCTGCTTTCGGTGGCGATGCTGGTGCTGCATGGAGCCGCCTGGCTTGCCATCAAGATCGAACACGGCCCCGTGCACGCGCGCGCCGCCCGCATTGGCCAGGGGGCGGCCCTTGTCGCCATCCTGCTGTTCGCGTTGGGCGGCGTGATGGTGGCAACGATGAACATGGGGATGCGCATTGAAGGCGCGGTTGAGGCCACCGGTCCCTCCAACCCCCGTCTCACGCAAAGTGTCGCCGTCGCCGGCGCCTGGCTCGACAACTACCGCCACTACCCGTGGATGCTGGCGGCACCGATCCTCGGCCTTATCGGGCCGTTGCTGGCGCTGGCGGGCATCCGCGCCGGCCGCGAGGCGCTGGCCTTCGGCGGCTCGTCGCTGGCGACGGTGGGCATCATCGCCACGGTCGGCCTGTCGATGTTCCCGTTCATCCTGCCCAGTTCGATCGATCCGATCTCCAGTCTCACGGTGTGGAACGCCTCGTCGAGCCACCTGACGCTGTTCGTCATGCTGGTGGTGACCATCATCTTCCTGCCGCTGGTGCTGCTCTACACCGCGTGGGTCTACCGCGTGCTGTTCGGCCGCGTGACGATGAAGGACGTGCGAACCAACCCGGACTTCTACTGAAAAGGGTCACCTGCGATGTGGTATTTCTCCTGGGTACTCGGCCTTGGCCTCGCCGTGGCCTTCGGCATCCTCAACGGCATGTGGCATGAGTTCCGCTCGCCGGAAGACGAGGATCTGGAGCACTGATCACCGCATGGGCGACAGCCTGACCATCGGCCCGCTCAGTCTGGCCACCGACAGACTGATGGCCCTGGTCGCCATTGCCATCTTCGTCATCCTCGCCGGCGTGATCGCCCGGCACCGGGATGCGCGTGCGGAACAGACCGGATGGCTCGCGCTCGGGCTCGGCTTGCTGTTCGCCCGCCTGAGCTATGTCGCCACCCATAGGGACGCTTTTACCGACGATCCCTGGTCGGCGCTGTACTTCTGGCAGGGCGGCTTCGCGCCGGGCCCCGGCCTCAGCGCCGCCATCGCCGTCATCGTATTGCGCCACTTCCGGTCATCGGCGTTGATGCCCCTGCTGGGTGCGCTGGTGCTGGCCGGCGGTCTGGGCCTCGGTGCCGCGGCGATCAAGCGCGAGGTCAGCATCGTGCCGCTGCCGGCCGGCATCGTTGTCACCACCACGCAGGGACGCCCGGTGCCACTCGACGGCCTGCGCGGCCGGCCGCTGGTCATCAACGTCTGGGCAACCTGGTGCCCGCCGTGCCGGCGCGAGCTGCCGATGCTGATCGAGGAGGCAGGCCGTGGCACCGTGCCAGTGCTGCTGGTCAGCCAGGGCGAATCCCGCCCGCAGGTGCTGGGCTATCTCCACCAGGCGCGGCTGACCACCGCCGGCATTCATCTCGACGAACGCAACAGCCTCGGCCGGGCGCTGGACATCCGTGCCCTGCCCACCACCTTGTTCATCGATGCCGAGGGCCGCATCGTCAGGCGCCACACCGGCGAGATCTCCCGCGCCGCCGTGCGCGACGGCATCGATGCCCTGACCGGCCGGCAATGAGGCTACACAAGCCTACATGCCCAGGGCCTGGCCGCTCTTCCAGAGCATGTAGCCGGCAACGACGAAGATCAGCACGGCGAACACGGTGTTGAGCGCGCCCTTGCGCGCCGCCAGGCGCCGCGCGGCGGCGGCCCCCGCGATGCCGCCCAGCACGCCGCCACCGATGAACACCGCCGCCAGCGCCCAGTCGACCAGGCCCGAGAAGGCGTAATTGGCCGCCGTGGTCAGGCCGAAGGCGGTGACCGCCACCAGCGACGAGCCCACCGCGCTCAGCATCGGCATCCCGGTGGAGGCGATCAACCCCGGCACGATGAGAAAGCCGCCGCCGATGCCGAAAAAGCCGGAAAACAGACCGGTGGCGCTGCCGAAGGCGATGACGCGCGGCGCGTTCTCCCGCTTGCACTGGACATCGGGATTGCCGGTGTCGGCGCGGCCGCGCAGCATCAGCACACCGACCACCAGCATCAGCAACGCGAACAGGAACAGCAGCTTCTGGCCATCGAACGCCTTGCCGAGGCTGGAGCCGGCAAGCGCGCCAAGCACGCCGGCGGCGGCATACATGCCGGCGCAACGCCACTTGACCGTACCCTGGCGGGCGTGGGTCAGCAGATTGGCGCCGGCATTGGCGGCAACGGCGAGCGCGCTGGTGCCGATGGCGACATGCGGGGCCGGCACGCCGACGAGATAAACCATCAGCGGCACCGCGAGGATGGAACCGCCGCCACCCACCAGCCCCAGCGTGAAGCCGACCAGCGAGCCGGAGGCGGCGCCGATGAGATACTGCAGGGGTTCAAGCACCAGCATGTCAGAACAGATTCAGTGGCAGTTTGAGATAGCGGGTGCCGTTGTCCTCGGGCTCCGGCAGCCGCCCGCCGCGCATGTTGACCTGGATCGACGGCAGGATCAGCCGCGGCATCCCAAGCGTGGCGTCGCGCGCCTCGCGCATGGCGACGAAGGCGTCCTCGGCCATGCCGTCATGGACATGGATGTTGCCGGCCCGTTCGGCGGCCACCGTCGTCTCCCAGGCGTAGCTGTCGCGCCCCGGCGCCTTGTAGTCGTGGCACAGGAACAGCCGCGTCTGCACCGGCAGCGCCAGCAGGCGGCGAATCGAGCGGAACAGTGTGCGCGCGTCGCCGCCGGGAAAATCCGCCCGCGCCGTGCCATAGTCGGGCATGAACAGGGTGTCGCCGACGAACGCCGCCTCGCCGATGACATAGGCCAGATCGGCCGGCGTATGGCCGGGCACGTGCATCACCACCGCCTCCAGCGTGCCGATGCGGAAGGTGTCGCCATCCTCGAACAGCCGGTCGAACTGCGAGCCGTCGCGGGCGAAGCCGGCATCCTCGTTGAAGATGTCGCCGAACACCTGCTGCACCGTCTGGATGTGCCGGCCAATGGCCAGCGTGCCACCCAGCGCCTCCTTGAGATAGGGGGCCGCCGACAGATGGTCGGCGTGCGCGTGCGTCTCCAGCAGCCAGGCGACGCTGAGCCGCTCGGCACGCACATAATCGATCACCCGGTCGGCCGAGGTGGTGCTGGTGCGCCCGGAGGCGGGGTCGAAATCGAGCACGCTGTCGATGATCGCCGCCTGACCGGTCGCCGGGTCGGAGACCACATGGGTGACCGTGAACGTCGCCTCGTCGAAGAAGCTGCGCACCACCGCCGGCGCCGCTGCGGCGGCCTCGACAAGGCGGGTGGCGGTGGCGAGGGTCTGGTCGGTCATCGGGTGGTCTCCTGCAACGCCGGACGGCACGGTCTCTGTATATTTCAATATATTCGCATATAATGAATATATGGAGACAGCGCAAGGGGAGCGGGCGCAGGGGTATCCGGCACAGGGGTATCGGGCGCCGGGGTTCTGGGCGCCAGGGGCCGCACCGCCTCACCCGATGGTCAGGAGGCTGGCCCTGAGACAGGCCGCCAGAGACTCAGGGGATCAGGAGACTCAGGGGGTCAGGAGGCTCAGGGGGTCGGCGCGTCGGCCTGCAGCATCATGGCGCGCACCCGCGCCGCCTGGGCCACTTCGCGGCCCATGGCCTGAAGCATGGCGTCGATCTTGGCATCGACGCAGGCGCCCTCGGCGTCGAACACCCGCTCGGAGGTGTTGATCGCCACCCCCAGCGGCGTGTTCCAGCCGCGCAGGGCATGGACGACGCCGCGCAGCGCGATCAGTGTCGCCACCGCGCCCTGCCAGCCGGCGCCCGTGGCCACCGCGCCGACCGGGCGACCGTGGAAATAGGGCCAGTCGTCCCTGGCCATGTCCTCGGTATAGTCGAGTGCGTTCTTCACCAGCCCGGAGATGCCGCCATGGTAGCCGGGCGAGCCGAGGATGACGCCATCGGCGCGGCGCAGTGTCGCCACCAGATGTGCCGCCGCCGGCGTGCGCTCCTTGCGCTCCCAGGCGTAGAGCGGCATGTCGAGCGCCGCGCCGCTGATGATCTCGACGTCGGCCCCGGCGGCGGCCGCGCCGGCCAGCGCCACCCGCAGCGCCTTCTCGGTCGAGCTGCCGGCCGACAGCGTGCCGCCCAGCGCCACAACCAGCGGCCGCGCGCGGGCGACCCCGCTCCGCTCCAGCACCGCCACGCCCTGTTCCAGATCGCTCATGTCCCTGCCTCTTGTCGTTTTGCCCTGGCGCCCGGTTGGGCCGCTCAGTTGAACGTCGCCGCCAGTCGGGCGGCGTCGCGCATGGCGCCTTCGATGTATCCGACACCGCCGGCGTCGCCGATCAGGTGCACCGTCAGGCCGGCGGCGCGCAGGCTGTCGGCGAGCGTGGCGTCGCCCGCCGCGCCCTTGGCGACGATGACGTGATCGGCCGGCACCGCCCGGGCCTCGCCGCCGGCGTCGACAAAGCGCACCGCATCGGCTTCGATGCGGATGTCGCGCGCGCCGGCGTGCAACACCACGCCGTGTTCGCGCAGCTCGTCGAGCAGCCGCATCCGCCGCACCACCGTCAGGCCCTTGCCCAGCCGGGGCACGTCGTCGACCACCGTCACCTGGCGGCCGCGCTCGTGGAGAAACTCCGCCAGCTCCAGCCCGACCAGCTCGCCGCCGACGATCACCACCCGCTTGCCCAGCGGCATCCAGCACCGGGTCGCCTGCCGCACGAAGTCGAGATTGGCGGTCATGCCGCTGGCCGCGCCCACCCGTGTCGCCAGCCGGGTCGCCCAGCCGGTCTTGCGTTTGAGCGAATCGCTGGTCTCGCCGAACAGCAGCCGGCGCATGTCGTCGCCGCTGAACACGTGCGGCAGGTCGTGGCCGGGGATCGGCGGCAGGTCGCGCCGCGCGCCGCTGGCCACCACCACGGCATCGGGCGCCAGCCTCGCCAGCAGCGCTGGCGTCGCCTCGGTGCCGGTGCGCACGGTGATGCCGGAGGCCTCGACCTGACGGATGAGCCAGTCGAGCAGCCGCTCGTTGGCGTCATAGGCGAGCGCCGCCACCCGCAGCGTGCCGCCCAGCCGCTCGGCCCGCTCGATCAGCGTCACCGCGTGCCCCATGCGGTCGAGCCGCAGCGCGGTTTCCATGCCGGCGGGGCCGCCGCCCACCACCACCAGCCGCCGCGGCGTGGCGGCCGGCTGCGGCTCGGGCAGCTCGCTCTCGTAGCCGGTGCGCGGGTTGGCGGCGCAGCGTACCGCCTCGCCGGTGTAGATGGCGGAGACGCAGGTGTAGCAATAGACGCACGGCCGCACGTCCTGCGGCCGGCCTTCGGCGAGCTTGCGCGGCAGATGCGGGTCGGCCAGCAGCTTGCGGCCCATGGCGATGAAATCCGCCTCGCCGCGCGCCAGCACGCCCTCGGCGACCGCCGGCTCGATGCGCCCCGAGGCGATCACCGGCACGCCGACGGCCCGGCGGATGGTCGCCGCCGCCGGCAGATTGCAGCCCGGTTCGTGCGGGATGTTGGAGGCCGAGTGCAGCTTGCCGTGGGCGGTGTTGTGATAGGCGGTGACGGTAATGGCATCGACGCCGGCCTGCTCCACCAGCCGCGCCGACGCCACCGCGTCCGCCAGCGTGATGCCGCCCTGGCGGCCGACCTCCTCGGCGTCGAGCTTGCACCACAGCGGAAACTCCGGCCCCACCGTCTCGCGCACCGCCCGCAGGATTTCCAGCAGGAAGCGCAGGCGGTTTTCCAGCGGGCCGCCATAGGCGTCGGTACGCTTGTTGGTACGCGGCGAGATGAACGACGAAATCAGATAGCCGTGGCCGGCGTGAATCTCGATGCCGTCGGCCCCGGCCTCGCGCGCCCGGCGCGCGGCGGACGCGAACTGGCCGACCACGTGGCGGATGTCCTCGACCGTCATCACCTTGAAGTCCACCGAGGTGATGCGGCTGAACGGCGCGGCCTGCAATTCCTCCAGCAGGAAAGCCTGGGTGAAGTCGCCTTCCGGCATCTCCGGCAGCGAGGGGGTCCACACCGGCCGGCCCTCCAGCATGTCCTGCATGGCGACCAGCCCGCCGTGCTGCAGCTGGATGGCGAATTTCGCGCCGTGGCGATGCACCGCCTCGCCCATGGCGGCAAGACCGGGGATGAACCGATCCTCCGAGATCGCCACCTGCCACGGCTTCACAGCCCCGGTCGGCCAGGCCACCGCCGCGACGCCGACGACGATCAGACCGGCGCCGCCGCGCGCCTGCTCCTCATGGAAGGCGCGGATGCGCGTGCCACAGGTGCCGTCGGGCTCGGCGAGATTGACGCCCATGGCGGTGACGATGATCCGGTTGGGCAGCGTCAGGCCGCCGATCCTGCCCGGCGACAACAGATGATCGAGACGATCCGCCGGCATGGCGTCCTCCTTCCCGTTCCCAACGGTGGCACGACCTCAGCCGGCGGCACGCGCCTTCAGCATGTCCAGCGCGACATCGACGATCATGTCCTCCTGACCGCCGACCATCTTGCGCCGGCCCAGCTCGACCAGGATGGCGCGGGTGTCGAGGCCGTAATCCACCGCCGCCTTTTCGGCGTGCCGCAGGAAGCTCGAATAGACGCCGGCATAGCCGAGGCTGAGCGTCTCGCGGTCGACGCGCACCGGCCGGTCCTGCAGCGGGCGCACCAGTTCCTCCGCCGCGTCCATCAGCTTGTAGAGGTCGCAGCCATGGTTCCAGCCCTTGCGGTCGGCG
>CAUJIW010000147.1 GCA_963205175.1 Pseudomonadota bacterium | reverse complement strand
AGCGGCTGGAGCTGCTGGGCGGCTATCTCATCGCCTATCTCAACCTCGACGAGGTGATCCGCATCATCCGCGAGGAGGACGAGCCCAAGCCGGTGCTGATGGCGCGTTTCGACCTCACCGACCGTCAGGCGGAGGCCATCCTCAACATGCGGCTGCGCTCGCTGCGCAAGCTGGAGGAGTTCGAGATCCGCAAGGAGGACGAGACGCTGCGCGCCGAACAGGCGGAACTGCAGGCGTTGCTGGCCTCCCCGGCCAGGCAGACAAAACGCATCAAGAAGGATCTCGAAGGCCTGAAGAAGCGGTTCGGGCCGGACAGCGTGATCGGCAAGCGCCGCACCACCTTCGACGTTGCCCGCGACATGCCGGCCATTCCGCTCGAAGCGATGATCGAGCGCGAGCCGATCACCGTCATCTGCTCGGACAAGGGCTGGATCCGCGCCATGAAGGGCCATGTGAACCTGGCCGACGAGCAGAAGTTCAAGGAAGGCGACGGCCCGCGCTTCGCCTTCCACGCCCAGACCACCGACAAGCTGCTGGTGGTGGCGGATTCCGGGCGCATCTTCACCCTGGGCGCCGACAAGCTTCCCGGCGGGCGTGGCTTCGGTGATCCGGTGCGGCTGATGATCGACCTGGAGGCCGACGCCCACATCGTCGCCATGCTGCCCTACAAGGCCGACGCCCGCTATCTGCTGGCCTCCTCCGACGGCCGCGGCTTCATCGTCGCGGCGGAGAATGTGCTGGCCCAGACCAAGAACGGCCGCCAGGTGATGCGCCCCAAGGACAAGGCGAAGCTCAGGATCTTCACCGAGGTCAGCGGCGACCATGTGGCGGTGATCGGCGAGAACCGCAAGCTGCTGATTTTCCCGCTCGCCGAGGTGACGGAACTGTCCGGCGGTCAGGGCGTCATGCTGCAGAAGTACAAGGACGGCGGCCTGTCAGACCTGATCTGCTTCACGCTCGCCAACGGCCTGTCATGGCCGATGGGCGGCGAGTCCGGGCGCACCCGCACCGAGACCAACCTGGCCGAATGGGTCGGCGGCCGCGCCCAGGCTGGCCGCCTGCCGCCGATGGGCTTCCCCAAGAGCAATCGCTTCGCCGGCTAGGCTGGAACGGGCGGCCGGCCGGCGGGCTCACACCACCCGGTGGCGCAGCGTGTCGACGCCGTCGACACCGCCTTCCACCAGGTCGCCGGGCGTCAGCGCGCCGACGCCGGCCGGCGTGCCGGTGAAGATGAGATCGCCGGGGGCGAGCGTGAACAGCGTCGACAGTTCGGCGACAATCTCCGGCACCGACCAGATGAGGTCGGCGATATCACCGGACTGGCGATCCGCGCCATTGACCTTGAGCCAGATCGCCCCCTTGCTCGGATGGCCGATGACGCTGGCGGGATGGATGGCGCTGACCGGCGCGGAGGCATCGAAGCCCTTGGCGGTGTCCCACGGCTTGCCGGCCTCGCGCGCCTGCGCCTGGAGGTCACGGCGGGTGAGGTCGTTGCCCACCGCATAGCCGAAGATGTGGTCAAGCGCCTGCTCGACGGGGATGTTGGCGCCACCCTTGCCGATGGCCAGCACCGGCTCGATCTCGTGATGCAGGTTGCCGGTGCGCGGCGGGTACGGCACGTCGGCGCCGTCGGGCGTCACCGCGTCGGCCGGCTTGGCGAAGAAGAATGGCGGCTCGCGGTCGGAGAAGCCCATCTCGCGGGCATGTTCGGCGTAGTTGCGGCCGACGCAGTAGACGCGGCGGACCGGAAAGCGGCTGTCACTGCCGGCAATGGCGACAGAGGGCGTGACGGCGGGTTCGAACAGATAGGGCATGACGGTCCTCGCATCGGGTCGGCTGGGCTCCCTCTCTCCTTTGATCGGTCTTTGAACAGTCATCAAGCCTTGCCATCATGGCGCGCCGCGCCGAGGGTCCATCGTGATTTCCCCACCGGTCGTCCGACAGGCGCCGGGGCGGGGTGCATTCCTTCGCTGGTGGCGATACGCTGTCGCTTCATGCCGACATTACCCGTTGAGGCTTCATGCCGACATCGCCTGTTGAGAAAGTGACACCCCCGATGACCGACAAGCCCGAGGCCGGTGACGAACTGACGCTGACCGTCAAGGTGGTCGAGGCCCGGCCCGACGGCCTGCTGCTGGTGGCGCCGGCCAATGGCGCGGCCGGCGGCTGGGGCGTGCGCCATGTTCACGTCGATCGCCTGCTCGCCGCCTGCGCGGCACTGCCGCCGCTCGCCACCGCCGTCGTCGCGCCGGAGGAGCAGAACAGCCTCGGTGGCGCACTGCTGGCGGCCCGTCATGGCCTCATCCGGCCGCTGCTGATCGGCGACGCCGCCTGCATCCGGTCGCTCGCCACGACGCTGGGCGATGATCTCGCCGGTTGCGAGCTGATCGAGGTCGCCGATCATCACGCCGCCGCCGAGCGGGCGGTGGCGCTGGTGCACGAGGGCCGCGCCCAGGCGATCATGAAGGGGCATCTGCATACCGATGATCTGCTGCGCCCGATCGTCCGGCGCGACGGCGGCCTGCGCGGCCGGCGGCGGTTGAGCCACGTGTTCGTGATGGACGTGCCGGACCTCGACCACCTGCTGCTGGTGACCGACGCCGCCATCAACATCGCACCGACGCTGGAGGAAAAGGTCGACATCATCCAGAACGCCATCGACCTCGGCCGGGCGCTGGGCATGGACGTGCCGCGTGTCGGCGTGCTGGCGGCGGTGGAAATCGTCAACCCGCAGATGCCGGCAACACTCGACGCCGCCATCCTGTCGAAAATGGCCGAACGCGGCCAGATCGTCGGCGGCGTGGTCGATGGCCCGCTGGCGATGGACAACGCGCTGTCGCTCAGTGCCGCCCGCACCAAGGGCATCACGTCACTGGTGGCCGGTCGTGCCCAGGTGCTGATGACCCCCAATATCGAGGCCGGCAACATGCTGGCGAAGGAACTGGCCTATGTCAGCCACGCCGAAGGCGCCGGAATCGTGCTCGGCGCCCAGGTGCCGATCATGCTCACCAGCCGGGCCGATGATGATCGCTCGCGGCTTGCCTCCTGCGCCGTCGCCGCCTTGTACCAGCACTGGCGCGCCACCGGCAAAAGCGCCGTGGCGGCAACGGATGATCCGGCATGACCGACCAGATTCTCGTCCTCAACGCCGGCTCCTCGTCGATCAAGTTCGCCCTGTTCGACTATGACGACACGCCGGTCGAACTGGCGCGCGGGCAGATGTCGGGCATCGGCGTGCACCCGCGCCTGGTGGTCCGCCAGGACGCAACGACAGCGCGCGACGAGCAGTTTGACCACGCCACCATCGTCGATCATCACGCCGCGCTGGGTATCATCATCGACGATCTGCACGCCCGCCTCGGTGACATCACCATCGAGGTGGTCGGCCATCGGGTGGTCCACGGCGGCGCGATCCACGCCGCGCCGGCGGTCATCGACGACGCGCTGGTGACAGAACTCGCCGGGCTGTGCGCGCTGGCGCCGCTGCATCAGCCGCACAATCTCGATGGCATCGCCGCCGCCCGCGACCATTTCCCCGATGCCTTGCAGGTCGCCTGCTTCGACACCGCCTTCCATCGCAGCCATCCGTGGGTGGCGGATGCCTTCGCGCTGCCGCGCGCGCTGTATGACCAAGGCGTGCGCCGTTACGGCTTCCATGGCATTTCCTATGAATACGTCTCCGACGCCCTTCGCCAGATCGATCCCGCGATGGCCGCCGGCCGCGTCGTCATCGCCCATCTGGGCGCCGGCGCCTCGATGTGCGCGGTACACGGCGGTCGCAGCATCGACTCCACCATGGGCTTCACCGCGCTTGATGGCCTGCCGATGGGCACCCGCTGCGGCCAGATCGACCCCGGTGTCATCCTGCACCTGATCCAGCAGCGCGGCATGAGCGCCGAGGCGGTCACCCGCCTTCTCTATCACGACAGCGGTCTGCTCGGCCTGTCGGGCATCAGCAGCGACATGCGCGACCTGGAAGGCTCGGACAGTGCCGCCGCACGCCAGGCGATCGACTATTTCGTCCACCATGTCCGCCGCGAGATCGGCGCTCTTGCCGCCGCGCTGGGCGGGCTCGACGCGCTGGTGTTCACCGCCGGCATCGGCGAGAACGCGGCCGCCATCCGCGCCGCCGTCTGCCGCGACATGGCCTGGCTCGGCATCGCGCTGGACGGCATCCGCAACACAGCCGGTGAACGACTGATTTCCGGCGATGGCGCGCGGGTTCGCGTGTTTGTCATCCCGACGGACGAGGAAGTGATGATCGCCCGCCACGCCGGCCGGCTGCTGCGCGCGGCGACGCCTTAACGGTGCGTCAACCAAAGTGAATCAATCCTTGCGGTGTTTAGACCTTTCTTAACGGCTCGCTCGGTAGGCTGCGCTGATTCACCGCGCCGCCATTGGGAGAGGGCCCAGCCATGCCGAAAATCCGCCAACGTCTTTCATCGTTGCGGCACGACGAGCGCGGCGCCACCATCATCGAATATTCGTTGATGATCGGCCTGATCGCCGTCAGCCTGATCATCTTCTTCAACAGCATCGGCAACTTCGCCGGCGATCCGCTGGAGGCCATTTCCAGCCGCATCGACAGCTCTGTCAGCAGTGTCTTTGACTGACGCCGCGCGGTTACCACTGGTTAACCAGGCCCGTTAAACAGTCTTCAACCCCCGTCGTTTAAGACTCACGCTGCTGGCCTCGGGAACAGGCTGTGTAACTGGTTCCGTCCTTGGACGTGACGAGCAAAGGGAGACAGGAATATGTCGTTCATTCGTAAGCTTCTGAAGAACGAGAAGGGCGCGACCGCCATTGAATACGGCCTGATCGCGGCTCTGGTCGCCGTGGCCGCCATCGGTGGCATGAGCGCGCTGGGCAGCTCGCTGACCTCGACCTTCTCGACGGTGTCGGGCAAGCTCGACAGCGCCGTCAGCGAATAAGCCTCGCGCTTCTTCGACAAAAACGGCGGTCCCTGGGGGCCGCCGTTTTTTTATGCGCCAATGCCGCACGTCAGCTGCCACATCCACTGGCGCACGACGTTTCAGACCGCCCCGGCGCCATGTCGGGTACGCAGCAGGCGCCGCCATCCTGTGTCGAGGCCTGGGCGGCCAGGCTGGCAAGCGCCGGTTCGCCCCCATAGTGGGTTGCCTCGCCGCGGGTGAGGAAGGCTTCCCAGACAACGCCCTGCGGATCAGCAATCCACGATTTCTCGGAACGGGCGTAGCAGCAGGTGGTCGCGCCCTCCTCCAGCACAGGGCCGTCGGCCGCCTTGAGACGACCGTAAACCTCTGTCAGTTCGGCCTCGTCATCCACCTGAATGCCCAGATGCTCGATCCCCTTCACCGCGTGTCCCGCCGAGATGGCGAAATTCACCCGGGGATCATCCAGCATCCACTTGGCGTAATCGGGCTTTCGAACGGTCGGCGCGGCGGCGAACAGCGCCGAGTAGAAACCGATCGACTGTTCCAGATTGTCGACACCGACATGTACATGCAGACGTTTCATGAGCATTTCCCTTCCGTGACGGACGTGTTCGCCGGATCGCCGCTGCCCTGACAGCAGTTCTCCATGAGGTATCCGACAAGCGCGTTCATTGCCGCGTAGTCGGCGGAGTAGACAAGAGACCGGCCCTGCCGTTGCTGCCGGATGAGGCCGGCCTGGGTGAGCTGGGCAAGATGGAAGGACAGCGAGGAATTAGCCTCTCTTATTCACGACGCTCGGTTTCGGGTCCGCTCTGGGCATTTGGTGCGGCTGGCTGTATTGCGCGGACGACCGGCTTCGCTGGCGTTTGTTTCACCGCATTCGGATTGATGGGCTTTTCGGGTTGAAGGGCTGGGCTCGGAGTTCTGCGGCGCTGCCGCATGGGCTACGTCGGCGCAGGCTTCAGCCGGAGAACGAGGGCGCGGAACAGGTCGGCAT
>CAUJIW010000146.1 GCA_963205175.1 Pseudomonadota bacterium | reverse complement strand
CGACCGCCGGTAGCGCGCCGCGCGGCCATGGCGGCATGACCATGATGCCGCCGTGGGACCGCCGCCGGATCAGGTCGCCCGGTCTGGCCCTGCCGCGCCGTCAGATTTCAGGCCATCAGGCTTTTCGCCTGGTCGATCCACTTCTCGCGTGTCACTCGGCCGGGGAAATCGAGCTTGCTCTCGATGTAGCGGATATCCTCGGCCGACCAGCCGGCGATCTGGGCGTAAGTGGTGACGCCGAGGTCGTTGAGGATGGCGCCGAGCTTGGGGCCGATGCCCTTGATTGCCTGCAGGTTGTCGGGTGTGGCGGGTGCCGCCGGCGCGGCGTCCGCCACCGGGGGCATCGCCGCCGGTTGTGCGGCGGCGACCGCGGCTGCCCCGGCCACCGGCGTGTCGGCGACCGCGACTTCCGCCTCGGCGATCTCCGCCGCCGGGGTTATCTTGCGGGCGGCGGGTGTCCTGGCCGGGCGGGCGCTTTTGAGCGCCGGCAGCACGGTGGCCTCGGGGGCGGGCTCGGGCGCTTGCGCGCGGGTGGGGGTGGTCAGCGACCACCAGGCCATCGGCGCAGTCTGCCAGGCGCTGGTGCCGCGGGTGAAGAGCTGCTGGTTGCCCGTCATCCAGCGCATCGGCGCGTCCAGCATCAGGCTCGACCAGGTTTCCCAGCCGCGCCGCCACATGTCCAGCGGCAGGCTGCTCCAGATCTGGAACGGAAAGGGTTCGGTGGTCCGCTGCGGTGCTGACTCGCTCACGACATGCCCTCCTGCGTCTTCGGCCCGGTCGTCATAGCACGATTTTGCAGCGCAGCATAGATGTGCTGCATTGCGGCACGATGACGGCCGGATGCGCGCCGGCCCGCCAGGTGCAACCTGTCAGCTCAGGCCCGCCCGCTCAGGCCCCCCTCGCTCAGACTGGCGCGTTGACCGTGAGCGCCAGGGCGTGGATCGGGTTGTCCATCAGGTCGGCGAGCACGGCATGGACCATCCGCTGCCGCTCGACGCGGCTTTTACCGGCGAACGCCGCCGCCGTCAGGGCGACCGAGAAATGCGTCTCGCCGCCGGGGCGGTGGCCGGCATGACCGTGGTGCTGGGCGCTGTCGTCGCTGACGGTGAGCGTCACCGGCGCGAAGGCGTCGGTCAGGCGGCGGGTGATTTCCTCGGCGATCGGTCCCATCTATGGTGTATCCCTGTATGCCGGCGCCCGGGCAGGCCCGCGCCGGACGCGTATCGAACAGAAGGTCCAGCAGTGCCGTCCCCACGCCCCCAACGCAAGAACGAACGCTTCCATGGCCGCGTCCGCCATGCCGAACCGCGCGCCTGCGAGTGGCCGGGCTGCGAGGAGGCGGGCGAGTTCCGGGCGCCGAAGTCGGCACACCCGGAGCGGGACGGTTATCACTGGTATTGCCTCGACCATGTGCGCGCCTTCAACGCCGCCTATGACTATCACAAGCAGGCGACGCCGGAGGATCTGCGGGCCGCCACCAGCGGCCACCCGTCGTGGCAGGGCGGCTCGCGGCCGTTCGCCAGCAACGCCGAGCCTGGCCGGCGGGCGGGGCAGGGCGGCGATCGTATCGACCTTGACGACCCGATGGCGATCCTGCGTGATTACCCCGGTTTTGGCGCCCGTTTCACCGCCCGGGCCACCGGCGCCCGGGCCGGCGATGGCGCGTCGGCGCTCAGTGCGCGCGACCGGGCGGCGCTGGCGACGCTGGGGCTGGAGGCGGGTGCGACACCGGCGGACATCAAGAAGCGATACAAAACGCTGGTGCGGCGCTACCATCCGGATTCGAACGGGGGGGACCGGTCGCAAGAGCATCAGTTGCACAAGGTCATCGATGCCTATACGCAACTGGTCCGTTCCCCGGCGTTCGCGGAGCGCACTTAAGTGAAGGTTGTTGGCAAGGTTGTCGGCTCATGACTGTTGAAGCTCAAGTCTATCGTTCGCATCCGGTGGCGCTGCAGGCCCCGGACATCACCGTCGATGCCCGTCAGACCTTCGGCATCGACATCGATCTCGCCGTGCCGGCCTTCTCGGTGGCCGACGAGCATGTGCCGGACCGCGACGATTCCTACGTGTTCGACCCCGAGACGACGATGGCGATTCTCGCCGGCTTCGCCTTCAACCGCCGCGTCATGGTGCAGGGCTACCACGGCACCGGCAAGTCGACCCACATCGAGCAGGTGGCCGCCCGCCTCAACTGGCCGTGCATCCGCATCAACCTCGACAGCCACATCAGCCGCATCGATCTCGTCGGCAAGGACGCCATCGTGCTCAAGGACGGCAAGCAGATCACCGAGTTCCGCGAGGGCATCCTGCCGTGGGCGCTGCAGACGCCGACCGCGCTGGTGTTCGACGAGTACGACGCCGGCCGGCCGGACGTGATGTTCGTCATCCAGCGCGTGCTGGAGGTGGAGGGCAAGCTGACGCTGCTCGACCAGAACCGGGTCATCCGGCCGAGCCCGTGGTTCCGCCTGTTCGCCACCGCCAACACGGTGGGCCTGGGCGACACCACCGGCCTCTATCATGGCACCCAGCAGATCAACCAGGGCCAGATGGACCGCTGGAACATCGTCACCACGCTGAACTACCTGCCGGCGGAGACCGAGACCGGCATCGTGATCGCCAAGTGTCGCGGCTACGACACCGAGGCTGGCCGCAAGGCGGTGGCCAACATGGTGCGCGTCGCCGACATGACCCGCCAGGGCTTCATCGCCGGCGACATCTCCACGGTGATGAGCCCGCGCACGGTCATCACCTGGGCGCAGAACGCCGAGATCTTCAACAACATCGGCTTCGCCTTCCGCGTCTCCTTCCTCAACAAGTGCGACGAGGCGGAACGCGGCATCGTCGCTGAATATTACCAGCGCTGCTTTGGCGAGGAGCTGCCGGACTCGCTGGTCACCAAGGCGCGGCAGGCCGCCGCCCGCAAGTGAGTCTGTGAGCACGCCCGCCAACCCGCTGGAGGATTTCCGCCTCGCGCTGGCCGCGACCATGCGCGCCATGGGGCACGCGACCGATTTCGAGGTGGCCTTCACCGCCGACAAGCCGGCGCTGCTGGGCGCCCAGGCCCGGGTGCCGCAGCCGGCGCGCGCGCTGACCGACGAGCAGGCGGCGGAAGTGCGCGGCTGGTGCGACAGCTTCGCGCTGCGCCGGCGTCACCACGACGACAAGTTGCACGCCCGCGGCCAGCCGACCACGGCGCTGGCGCGCGAGGTCTATAACGCCGTCGAGCAGGCGCGCGTCGAGGCGATCGGCAGCCGCGCGATGGCCGGCGTCGCCGACAACCTGCGCCAGATGACCGAGGCGCGCTGCAAGATCGATCCGATCTCGCGGGCCCGTGCGCGCGACGAGGTGCCGCTCGCCACCGCGCTTGGCCTGCTGGTGCGCCAGCGGCTGACCGGCGAGGCGCCGCCGGCTTCGGCCGAGGCGGCGGTCGATCTGGTGCGCCAGTGGGTGGACGAGAAAGCCGGCCTGCACCTCGATCAGCTGGTCGAGCGGATCGATGACCAGCAGGCGTTCGCCCGGCTGTCGCGCTCGATCATCGCCGATCTCGGTCTCGCCGAGGACCAGGTGGAGGAGCCGGAAACCCAGGAGGACCAGCAGCAGGACGAGGCGGACCAGACCGGGGACCAGGATCAGGACGATTCCGACCAGCAGTCGTCGGCGCCGGAGTCCGGCGAGGAGCAGAGCGAGGACGAGCAGCAGCAGGCGGTCGATTCCCGGGCCGAGCAGACCTCGGAGATGGACAGCGACCAGATGTCCGATGCCGAGATGGGTGAGGACGGCGAGGAAGGGCGGACGCCCGCGCGGCCGAACACGCCGCAGTCGGAGCTGGTGCCCAACTTCGACTATGCCGCCTATACCGCCGAGTTCGACGAGGTGGTGGAGGCCGAGGCGCTGTGCGACCACGACGAGCTGACCCGGCTGCGCGCCTATCTCGACCAGCAGCTGCTGCACCTGCAAGGTGTCGTCACCAAGCTCGCCAACCGGCTGCAGCGCCGGCTGATGGCCCAGCAGAACCGCGCCTGGGACTTCGACCAGGAGGAAGGCATGCTGGACAGCGCGCGGCTGTCGCGCATCGTCGCCGACCCCTCCTACGCCGCCACCTACAAGGTGGAGCGCGATACCAACTTCCGCGACACCGTGGTGACACTGCTGATCGACAACAGCGGCTCGATGCGCGGCCGGCCGATCTCGATCGCCGCCATCTGCGCCGACATCCTGGCCCGCACGCTGGAGCGTTGCGCGGTGAAGGTCGAGATTCTCGGCTTCACCACCCGTGCCTGGAAGGGCGGTCAGGCCCGCGAGAAGTGGCTGGCCGAAGGGCGGCCGGCCAAGCCGGGCCGGCTCAACGACCTGCGCCACATCATCTACAAGACGGCGGACGCGCCGTGGCGGCGGGCACGCAAGAACCTCGGGCTGATGATGCGCGAGGGGCTGCTGAAGGAGAATATCGACGGCGAGGCGCTGCTGTGGGCGCACAACCGGCTGATCGGCCGGCCTGAGGATCGCCGCATCCTGATGGTGATCTCCGACGGCGCGCCGGTCGACGACAGCACCCTGTCGGTGAACAGCGGCAACTATCTGGAAAAGCACCTGCGCCAGGTGATCCACTGGATCGAGAACCGCTCGCCGGTGGAGCTGATCGCCATCGGCATCGGCCACGACGTCACCCGCTATTACGCCAAGGCGGTTACCATCATGGACGCCGAACAGCTGGGCGGCGCCATGACCGAGCAGCTCGCCAGCCTGTTCGAGGAACATCGCGGCGGTGCCGGCGGGCGCCGTGCCGGCGGCCGGCGCCGGGCATGACCCGGCAATGAGCATGACCCGGTAATGAGCATGGTCCGCCGCGGCGTCATTCTGCTGGCCGGACTCGGCATTGGCGTGGCGATGCTGGCCTTTGCCAGCGTGCCGCCGCCGCCGGTGGTGCCCGGCACCGAGGCCATAACCGTGATCGCACGACCTGTTCCGCTCAATAGTGCCGATCCGGCACAGGCCCGGCTGGGCGCGCTGACCTATCGGGGCGGCGTGGCGCTGGAGAGCGACTTTGCCGGCTTCGGCGGCCTGTCCGGTCTGCGCTGGCTCGCGGGCGAGGGCAGGCTGGTCGCGGTGTCCGACAAGGGTCGCTGGCTGGTGATGACGCCGGCGGAGACGCCGGACGGTCGGCTGACGGGGGTTGGCGAGGTGATCGCGGGGCCACTGCTCGACGAGATGGGGCAGCGGGTCGGCGGCGGCCTCAACGATGCTGAAGGCCTGGAGATCGTCGGCAACGCGCACGGCACGCCCGATCTGCTGGTGAGTTTCGAGCAGCAGCACCGGGTGTGGCGCTACCCCGGCGCCGGCGCCACCGACGCCGTGATGGCGCTGGTGCGGCCGGCGCGGCCGCGGGGCGATCTGCTGGCCGACTGGCCGGAGACCTTGCCCGGCAACGGCGGCATCGAGGCGATGGCAGTGGCGGCGGACGGCGGCGTTTCCATGCTGATCGCCGAGGACAGCGGCACCGGTCGCTACACCTGGCAGGGGCCGGATGGCCCGCGCGCGGTGACATTCCGTTACCGGGGCCGGCCGGATTTCAAGCCGACCGACGCGGTGTTCCTGCCCGGCAGCGATACCCGGCTGCTGCTGCTGTCGCGGCGCTATTCGCCGCTGACCGGGGTGGCGGCGGGGCTGGAGCTGGTCGATCTGGCGCCGCTGCGCGCCACCGGGGCCGGGGGGCGGAGCGACATGGCCATCAGTGGCCGCCTGCTGGCCGAACTGGCGCCGCCGGTGAGCGTCGACAACATGGAGGCCCTGGCGGTGCGTCCGGCGCCCGTCGCCGGTCAGCTTTGGCTCTATCTGCTGTCGGACGACAATTTCAGCCCGCTGCAGCGGACCCTGCTGCTCAAGTTCGCGCTGACCCTGCCACGCTGACCCGTCCCTGCCTCTGCCGCGCCGTCATGCCCGGACTTGATCCGGGCATCCACGCGTACACCGGCGGTGCCGGGGAGGGCGGGGCGCGGAAACCGGCCGGCCCTGATCGGCATATGGCCCGTGGCGCCACGCAGGGGCGTGCTGGGCGCGATTCGTGGCGGGCTGGTATCCCCCGGCAGGAGGATGGGGAAATAACGCCGTATGAGCGTTTAAAAGCGATCCTGTGCCTCGATGGTATGAGTTAGGCTAAATAACCTAGATAGTTGTGGCTAATCTGGGCGCTGTGGCCTGGACGCGCGTTCCGGCGGGCGGCAGCGGGAGAAAGCCCGCTGACGGGTCCAGCCCAGACGGCCCGGCGCCGGCAGCGCCCGTCCAGACGGCCGCCTTCCAAACGTCGACGCCCCCAAGGCGCGGGCCTTGAGGGCGACGGGAAACCGGACGGTCTCGGACGCGGGTGGCGTCAGGCAGCGGCCTGTTCGGCCAGCTTCTTGGCGACCTGGCGCTTCACGCGGCGGGCCTTCAGCGACAGCTTGTCGTCGAGGGTCTTCAGCAGCCACTTGTCGAGGCCACCGGCATGCTCCACCGAGCGGGCGCCCGCGGCGGCCACGCGGAAGGTGTGGCTCTCGCCCAGCGCATCCGACAGGAAGGTCACGTTCTGCAGGTTCGGCAGGAACCGGCGCTTGGTCTTGTTGTTGGCGTGGGACACGTTGTTGCCCACCATGGTGCCCTTGCCGGTCAGTTCGCAAACGCGCGACATGATCTTCGTCCTTCAAAGTCAATAGCCAACCACCGGGCGATACCCGGCGTCAATTCCGAGCGCGAGGCTATAGGCGAGTCGCCCCGACACGTCAACAGCCGAGCTTTGGCTCCCGTTGCGCGTGCCGGGGCGGGCGCCGGCACCCTTCACCACCTGCCGGGCATTGCCGGGTCAGGACCTTGATCGCTTCAGGTCGCGACGACCTGAAGCGATCAGGGTCCAAGGACGCAGTGTTTCGCTTTCGCGCCCTTGCCCGCGACAGCGTGGCGGTACACCTTCGCCGCCACAGGAAAACCCCGGGAGAGAGTGATGATCCGTCTATACACCGCCGGCACGCCCAACGGCCACAAGGCGTCGGTAACGCTGGAGGAGATCGGCCTGACCTACGAGGTGCATCCGGTGAACCTCAAGACCAACGAGCAGAAGGAACCGTGGTTCCTCGCCATCAACCCCAACGGCCGCATCCCGGCCATCGTCGACACCGACGAGGGCGATCTGCCGGTGTTCGAATCGGCGGCGATCATGGTTTATCTCGCCGAGAAGGCCGGCAGCCCGCTGCTGCCCACCGCCCGGGGGCCGCGCGCCCGGGTGATGTCGTGGCTGATGTTCCAGATGGGCGGCATCGGCCCGATGATGGGCCAGGCCAACGTGTTCTTCCGCTACTTCCCGGAGAAGATCCAGCCGGCCATCGACCGCTACCAGGGCGAGGTCAAGCGGCTGTTCGGCGTCCTTGACGGCCAGCTCGCCAAACAGACGTGGCTCGCCGACGACTACAGCCTGGCCGACATCGCTAACTGGTGCTGGGTGCGCACCCACAACTGGTCCGGCGTCGATATCGAGCCGTTCCCGCATCTCAGGCGCTGGCGCGATGCCATCGCCGCCCGGCCGGCCGCCGTGCGCGGCATCGCCGTGCCGGACGATCCGACCCGGCTGCTGCGCGACAAGGACCCCGAGGCCGAGCGCAAGTTCATCGAGGAAGCCCGCAAGCTGGTGGTCACCGGCAAGGACGACTGAGCGGGGCCGGGGCGCGCCACTGCCGGGCCGGGCGTCAGCCCGGCTCGAAGGCGGCGATCAGCGCCTGGGCGGCGGCGGTGGGCGGCATCCGGCCCTCGGTGACCGCCGCTTCCAGCTCGGCCAGCCGGGAAGCCACCGCCGGGTGGGCGCGGAAGCGCCGGCCCAGCTGGTCCTCGATCTCGGTCCACATCCAGGCGCGCGCCTGCGCCCGGCGCAGCCGTGCCAGTTCGCCCGAGGCCGCCAGCGTGTCGTGATGCTTGCCGATCTGCTGCCAGACGTTGTCGAGGCCGCGCCCCGACACCGAGGAGGTCAGCAGCACGTGCGGCGTCCAGCCCGGCGTCTTGGGGCGCATCAGGTGCAGGCCGGCGCGATATTCGCCCTGGGCGCGCTTGGCGGCCGGCTCAAGGTCGCCATCGGCCTTGGTCACCACCACCAGGTCCGCCAGCTCCATGATGCCGCGCTTGATGCCCTGCAGCTCGTCGCCGCCGCCCGGCGACACCAGCACCACGAACATGTCCACCATGTCGGCCACCGCGGTTTCCGACTGGCCGACACCCACCGTCTCCACCAGCACCACGTCGTAGCCGGCGGCCTCGGTCAGCAGCATCGCCTCGCGGGTGCGCCGGGCGACGCCGCCCAGCGAGCCGCCTGACGGCGAGGGGCGGATGAAGGCGCGCGGATCGGCCGACAGCTGCTCCATGCGGGTCTTGTCGCCGAGGATCGAGCCGCCGGAGCGGGTCGAGGAGGGATCGATCGCCAGCACCGCCACTTTCAGGCCGGCCTCGATGAGGAACTTGCCGAAGGCCTCGATGAAGCTCGACTTGCCGACGCCCGGCGCGCCGGACAGGCCGACGCGGATGGCCCGGCCGGTGTGCGGCAGGATGTCGGCGAGCAGCGCCTGGGCCTGCGCTTCGTGGTCTGGCCGGCTGGATTCGATCAGCGTGATCGCCTTGGCCAGCGCCCGGCGGTCGCCCGCCAGAATGGCCGGCGCCGGCGTGGTGGGCGTCGGCGTGGCGGCGGCGGGGGTGGTCGGGCGGTCGAGAGCGGATGCGTCGGTCATGCTGCTTCCTCGCCACAGGCCGGGTCGCGGGTCAAGACCCGGGCCCGCCTCATCCGGCGATCCACGGCCACAGCAGTGGCAGGATCAGGGTGGTGAACAGGCCGGCCAGCGTCAGGGCCAGGCTCGCCATGCTCAGCGACTGCGGCGCCGCCTGCGCCACATGCTGGTTGCCGACGATGTGGGCGGCCATGCCCAGCGCCAGCGCGTAGCCGTCGGGGTCGCGGTCGCGCTGGCGGCGCAGCACCAGCGGCAGCAGGGCGACGCCCACCAGCCCGGTGACGATCACCAGCCCGGCGGCGAGGTCGGCCGGTCCGCCCAGTCGCTCCATCAGGGCGATGGCGAACGGACTGGTGACCGACTTGGTTGAAAGAGCCTTGGTGGTGGCGGCGGAAAGCCCCAGCAGCCTGGCGGTGGCCACTGCCGAGACGATGCCCACCGTCGAGCCAACCACCAGCGCCGCCAGCAGGGCGGGGCCTGCGCGCACGATGGCCGCCCGCTGGCGGTAGATCGGCAGGGCGAACGCGACGGTGGCGGGCGCCAGCAGCCAGCGCAGCGGCTGGGCACTGGTCATGTAGCTTTCCACCGGCAGCCGCAGGGCAAACAGCAATGCCAGCACCAGCAGGGCGGCGATCGCCACCGGATTGGCGACCGGGTGATGGCGGGCGAGTGCCGCCAGCCGCTGCGCCAGCAGATAGGCGCCGACGGTGGCGACGATCGCCAGCACGGCCGGCATCAGCGCCGCCATGACGTCACCAGCCGGAAGGTGGCCCAGGTGGCAAGCCCGGTGGCCAGCGTGCTCACCACCAGCACGATGACGATGCGCCCGAGCTCGCTGGCCATGGCATCGGTGTGGGTGGCGAGTCCGACCGCCGCCGGGGTGATGAGAATGCCCAGCACTTTCAGCAGCCGCTCGGCGGCCTCGCCGGTCCAGGCGTGGATGCGCGGGCTGGCGGCCAGCAACGCCAGATAGGCCAGCAGGCCGAGAATGGCGCCGGGCAGGCCCAGCGGCAGGCGGTGACTGGCCCATTCGCCGGCGCCGGCCAGGCCGACCAGCAGGGCCAGCCCCAACCCGAGCTTCAGGGATCGACCCAGCTTCCAGAATGCCGGCTTCAGCATGCCTGTCTCACGGTGCGCTGCAACATGCCGACACGCCTAGTCGCCACGTGGCGAGATGGCAAGCCGCCGGCATGCCCGGTCTTGGCCTCGCCGCCCCGGCGGGCTAGGCAGGGGCGCCGTTTACCCGCACTGGAGGATCGCCGATGCCGCTGTTTGTCATTGAAGCCTGGGACAAGCCCGATTCGCTCGCCGTGCGGCTGGCCAACCGTCCGGTCCATCTCGACCGCATGAAGGCGCTGGGCGCGGCGCTGGTGATCGCCGGGCCGTATCTCGACGCCGCCGGCCAGCCCATCGGTTCGCTGATCATCGTCGACATGGAATCGCAGGCGGCGGTGGAAGCATGGGCGGCGGCCGATCCCTATGCCGAGGCCGGCCTGTTCGCCAGCGTCACGGTACGCCCGTGGCGTCAGTCGCTGCCGGAGGCCTGAGGGCGGCCATGACCGGCCGGCGCGACGGCTTCGACGGGGCGTGCGCGCGGCGGGACTAAGCGTTTTCTTAACCTTGCGATGGCACGGTGCCGTGTGAATTCGTCGCAGGGTATCCCGTTGAGTCGTCAGAAAAACCGCTCTCGCAGTACGGCGCCATCCGCTTCGGCGCGGGTCTGGCTGTTGCTGGTGCTGCCGATGGCGGGGCTGATCGGCCTGTCGTTGCTGCTGATGGCCGGCGCGGTCTACTGGATGGGGCAGCAACAGAACGCCCAGGCGCTTGATCTGGCGCGCACCCATGTTGAACGCGGCATCGCCAACGAGCGGGAGCGGGTCGTCACCGAACAGCGTGGTCTGGTCCTGTGGGACGAGGGGGTCAGCAACACCGCGATCACCTTCAACGCGGACTGGTTCGTGCCCAATGTGGCGGCCATTCTCCAGCATGAATTCAAGCATGACTGGGTGTTTCTGCTCGACGAGCGGAACCAGCCGGTCATTGCTCTCGATCATGGCACCAGGGCACGGCCCGAGGCGTTCCTGGCGCTGCATTCGCGTGTCGCCCCGCTGCTGCGGCGGCTGCGGCAGCAGCCGGTCAATCAGCCGGGGGCGGTCAGTGGCCTGCTGCTGTTCCAGGAGCAGGCCTCGATCATCGCCATCTCCAAGATGGTGCCCGACAAGGGCGGCGTCAGCGTGCCGGCGACGGGCGCCTACCTGGTTGTCAGCGTTGTCACCCTGGATGAACGGCTGCTGCGGCGGATCGCCAACGATCATCTCATCAGCAAGCTGGCATGGCACAGTGCAGCCGCGCGGGAACAGGCCGGTGACCCGGCGGCTGACGCGAAGCCGGGGGCCGAAGCCGCGCCGGCGGACGCAGAGTCGACATCGTCCGCCAGCCATGCCGCTGCCGGCACGCAGCCCACCCTGCCGGTCGTCGGACTCGGCGGCGGGATGATCGGGGCGCTGACCTGGGATCAGCCACACCCCGGCGCCGAACTGACACGGCGGCTGCTGCCGATGCTGGGGTTTGCCGGACTGGCGGTTGGTCTGCTGGCGGCGCTGGTGGTACTGGCGTTCCGTCGGTCGTCGCGGGCGCTGTCGCGCAGCCAGTCGGAGATCGACCGGCTGGTGCAGTCCGACAAGCTGACCGGTCTGCCCAACCGCGCCCACATGGCCCAGCAACTGGATCATGCGCTGGACCAGATCGTTGCCGGGCGTGGTGCCGCCGGGGTGCTGCTGCTCGACATCGACGGCTTCCGCGACATCAACGCCAAGCTCGGCCATGCCGGCGCCGATCAGCTGCTGATCGCCTTTGCCAGCCAGCTCAAGGCGCTGGCGCGTCCGGAGGATGTCGTCGCGCGGCTCGAAGGCGATTCCTTTGTCATCATCCAGACATCGGCGGTGCAGCCGGCCGGCGCCGAGGCACTGGCGCGACGCCTGATGCAGATTGGTGACCAACCGTTTGGCGACCAAGGCGCCGACATCCGGGTCAGGTTGTCGGCGGGCATCTCGGTGGCGCCGGTCGATGGTCTCAACCGTGACGAACTGCTGGGGCGGGCCGAACTGGCCTTGCAGCAGGCGCGTGCCGAGGGTGGCAACTGCTACCGCTTCTACCAGCCGGGACTGGATGCCAATGTACGTCTGCGCCGCGACCTGGGGGAGGCGCTGCGCGCCGCCATCGGCACCGACGAGATCGAACTGGCCTTCCAGCCGATGTTCGAGGGCGCGCGGGTGATCGGCGCCGAGGCCCTGGTCCGCTGGAACCATCCCACGCGCGGTCTGATTCCGCCACCGCAGTTCGTGCCGATCGCCGAGGATCTCGGCCTGGTCCGCCAGCTCACCGAGCAGATTCTCAACATTGCCTGCAAGACTGCCAGGACCTGGCCCGAGCTGTTTGTGTCGGTCAACCTGTCGCCCGAGCACTTTCGCGACCCCAAGCTCGAACGCATGGTGTGGCGGGCGCTGGAGACCAGCGGCCTGCCGGCCAAATGTCTGGAACTGGAAGTCACCGAGACGGTGCTGCTGCGGGCGACGGATGCCACCATGGCGACGCTCAAGGCGCTGCGACGGCTGGGTGTACGCATTTCACTCGACGATTTCGGTACCGGCTATTCCAGCCTGAGCTATCTCAACCGCTTCAAGTTCGACAAATTGAAGATCGGCCGGGTGTTTGTCATGGACCTGGAGACCAACCCGCTGTCGCGGGCGCTGATCCGGTCCATCGTCGGGCTGGCCAAGTCGCTGAAGATGGCGGTGATCGCCGAGGGCGTCGAGACACGCGAGCAGCTCGCCATCCTGCGTGCCGAGGGTGTCCCGGCCTTCCAGGGTTTCCTGTTCTGCAAGCCGCTCACCGCCGACCAGTTCAAGGTGCTGATCGACCAGGACAAGCTGCCGGACCGACTGTCGGCGTGAGCGCGGTGATGCCGCCGCGGGTTGACGCGCACCCGTGGCAGGCCCCGACGCCGTCGCGCAATCTCCTTGCTGCGGTGCGGTAGAATCGTGTATAGGCGCCGCCAAAGGTCTGGCGGGGTGCGCGAGTTGCGCCCCGGTCAGGCCATATTTTTTGCCCAGCCGCCGGTTGTTTTCCGGGGCCAGCACCGAGAGAACCCATGTCGTTGCGCAATGTCGCCATCATCGCCCACGTCGACCACGGCAAGACCACCCTGGTCGACCAGCTGTTCCGCCAGTCCGGCACCTTCCGCGAAAACCAGCGCATCGAAGAGCGCGCGATGGACCGCAACGACCTGGAAAAGGAACGCGGCATCACCATTCTCGCCAAGTGCACCAGCGTCGAGTGGAACGGCACCCGCAACAACATCGTCGACACCCCCGGCCACGCCGACTTCGGCGGCGAGGTCGAGCGCATCCTGTCGATGGTCGACGGCGTCATCCTGCTGGTCGATGCCTCCGAAGGCCCGATGCCGCAGACCAAGTTCGTCACCGGCAAGGCGCTGGCGCTGGGCCTGAAGCCGATCGTCGTCGTCAACAAGATCGACCGCCCGGACGGCCGCCCCGACGAGGTGCTGAACGAGGTGTTCGACCTGTTCGTGGCGCTGGAGGCCAATGACGAGCAGCTCGATTTCCCGGTGCTCTACGGTTCGGGCCGTGGCGGCTATGTCGGCGACACCGCCGATGTGCGCTCGGGTGACCTGTCGCCGCTGTTCGACCTCATCGTCCGTCACGTCTCGACCCCCAATGTCGGTTCCACCGACGCGCCGTTCGCCATGCTGGCCTCGTTGCTCGACCGCGAGCCGTTTCTGGGCCGTGTGCTGACCGGCCGCGTCCAGCAGGGCCGCCTCAAGGTCAACGACCCGATCAAGGTCATCGACATCGACGGCAAGGTGATCGAGCAGGCGCGGGCCTCCAAACTGCTGACCTATCGTGGCCTGGAGCGCGTGCCGGTCGAGGAAGTGAAGGCGGGCGACATCATCGCCATCGCCGGCCTGACCACCGGCACCGTCGGCCAGACCATCGGCAATCTCGAACTCGACAAGGCGGTGCCGGCCCAGCCGATCGACCCGCCGACGCTGGCCATGACCTTCGCCGTCAACGACAGTCCGCTGGCCGGCCGCGACGGCGACAAGGTGACCAGCCGCATGATCCGCGACCGCCTGATGCGCGAGGCGGAAGGCAACGTCGCCATCCGCATCACCGAATCGCACGACAAGGACGCCTTCGAGGTCGCCGGCCGTGGTGAATTGCAGCTCGGTGTGCTGATCGAGACCATGCGCCGCGAAGGCTTCGAGCTGTCGATCAGCCGGCCGCGCGTGCTGTTCATGACCGACGAGAACGGCAACCGGACCGAGCCGTTCGAGACCGTGCAGGTGGACGTCGACGAGGAGTTCGCCGGTGTCGTCGTCGAGAAGATGGGCCTGCGCAAGGCCGAGATGACCGACATGCGGCCGTCCGGCGGCGGCAAGACCCGCGTCACCTTCCGGGCGCCGTCGCGCGGCCTGATCGGCTACCACGGCGAGTTCCTCTCCGACACCCGCGGCACCGGAATCATGAACCGCCTGTTCGACAGCTACGGCCCCTACAAGGGTCCGATCGGCGGCCGCCTGACCGGCGTGATGATCTCCAACGGCTCCGGCCAGGCCGTCGCCTACGCGCTGGCGGCGCTGGAGGAACGCGGCCCGATCATGATCGAGCCGGGCGACGACGTGTACGAGGGCATGGTCATCGGCGAGAACGCCAAGGAGCAGGATCTCGACGTCAACCCGCTAAAGGCCAAGCAGCTCACCAACTTCCGCGCCTCGGGCAAGGATGACAACATCCGCCTGACGCCGCCGAAGAAGCTGACGCTGGAGCAGGCGATCGCCTACATCGGCGACGACGAGCTGGTGGAAGTGACGCCCAAGAACATCCGCCTGCGCAAGCGCCACCTCGATCCGCACGAGCGCAAGCGCGCCAGCCGCGCCGCCGAGGCTTGAGCGACGCGCGCCGTCTTCTAGACTGGGCGCATGACGGGTTTCATGGACATGGCGCTGGCCGAGGCGCGGGCGGCCGCCGCGCGCGGCGAGGTGCCGGTGGGTGCCGTCGTCGTCGACGCCGGCGGCCGGCTGCTGGCGCGTGCCGGCAACCGCACCCGCGAACTCGCCGACCCCACCGCCCACGCCGAGATGCTGGCGATCCGCGCCGCCTGTGCCACTCTCGGCGACGAGCGGCTGACCGGATGCGACCTCTATGTGACGCTGGAGCCCTGCCCGATGTGCGCCGGCGCCATTTCCTTCGCCCGGCTGCGCCGGCTGTACTTCGGTGCCGCCGACCCCAAGGGGGGCGGCGTCGAGCATGGCGCACGGGTGTTCAGTCAGCCGACCTGCCATCACCGCCTCGAGGTCTATGGCGGCATCGGCGAGACCGCCGCCGCCACGCTGCTGCGCGCCTTCTTCAACGACCGCCGCTAGGCCGGCCACCAAGTATCCCGACGCCTCAGGCGTCGGGCCGCATGCTGCCGTGGCTGGCGAGCGCGGTGTGCCACGACAGCGCCTCCTCCAGCACATGGGGCGTGTGGCCGCCCCGGGCGCAGGCGCGGGCGAAATAGTCGGCCAGCCGGTCGCGGTAGAGCGGGTGGACACAGTTATCGATGATCAGCCGGGCCCGTTCGCGCGGGGCAAGACCCCGCAGGTCCGCCAGCCCCTGCTCGGTGACCACGATGTCGACATCGTGCTCGCAATGGTCGACGTGGCTGGCCATCGGCACCACGCTGGAGATGGCGCCGTCCTTGGCGATCGACTTGGTGACGAACACCGACAGATAGGCGTTGCGGGCAAAGTCGCCCGAGCCGCCGATGCCGTTCATCATCATGGTGCCGCCGACATGGGTCGAGTTGATGTTGCCGTAGAGGTCGAACTCCAGGGCGGTGTTGATGCAGATGAGCCCCAGCCGGCGGATGATCTCCGGGTGGTTGCTGATCTCCTGCGGCCGCAACACCAGCCGGGGCTTGTACTGCTCGATGCGCTCGATCACCTCGGCGTAGCGGGCCGCCGACAGGGTGATGGACGAGCCGGAGGCGAACACCATCTTGCCGGCGTCGATGAGATCGAACGTGCTGTCCTGCAGCACCTCGGAATACATGGTGAGCTGCTCGAACGGTGAGTCGATCAGCCCGTGCAGCACCGCGTTGGCGATGGTGCCGATACCGGCCTGCAGCGGCTGCAAGGCATTGCCGAGCCGGCCGCGCGCCACCTCGTGGCCGAGGAAGTCCACCAGATGGCCGGCGATGGCGCGGGTATCGGCATCGGGGGCGGCGATGTTGGCGGCGCTGTCGAGTTTGCGGGTGATGACCACGGCGGCGATCTTCGCCGGATCGATCGGGATGGCGGTGGCGCCGATACGATCGTCGACATGCACCAACGGGATCGGCTGGCGGGTCGGCCGGCGGCTGGGAATGTAGATGTCGTGCAGCCCCTCCAGCGCCAGCGGCTGCGACAGGTTGATCTCGACGATCACCTTGTCGGCGAGGATGGCGAAGCTCGCCGAGTTGCCGACCGAGGTGGTGGGCACGATGCCGCCATCCTCGGTGATCGCCACCGCCTCGATCACCGCCACGTCCACCGGCCCGAGCTGGCCGGTGCGCAGCATCTCCACCGTCTCGGACAGATGCTGGTCGACGAACATCACCGAGCCGTCATTGATCGCCCGACGCAGCGCCGGGTCGGACTGGAAGGGGATGCGCCGGGCCAGCACGCCGGCTTCCACCAGCGTCTTGTCGAGGTCGTTGCCCAGCGAGGCGCCGGTGATCAGGGTGATCTTCAGCGGCTCGGCGCGCGCCCGCGCCGCCAGCGCCAGCGGCACCGCCTTGGCCTCCCCGGCCCGGGTAAAGCCGCTCATGCCGACGGTCATGCCGTCGCGGATGTGGCCGGCGGCCACCTCCGGGCTGACGATCCGGGCGCGCGTCGGCGCATGACGGATGCGGGCGGCCAGTTCCGCCTCCGACAGGGCGATTCCCGGCATCTGGATTTCGGACATGGCGCGCTCCCCAAAGCACACGACGGACATTATCGTCATCGTCGGCCCGATTTAGTGCGCGTGCCGCCGGCCCGGAATGCGCCTTTTGTATGATCTCAAACGATTTGCAAAACTAACCAATTGGTGGGCCGCGGCGCGATCCGGGCGCACAAACGCCATGCGCCCGCCGCATTTTCTGCTAATGAGGCATCATGAGCCGGATGCCCTCGACCCAGCGGATCGCCAGCATCGACCTCGACGAGCGCACGATTCTGTGGCGCAACGCCGATGTCGAGCAGGAACGGCGCGTGGCGATCTTCGACCTGCTGGAGGGCAACCACTTCGCGCCGCGCACCGAATACCCCGGCGGCTATGCCGGTCCCTACAAGCTGGTGATGCGGGTGGAGGACGGCCGGCTGGCCTTCGATATCGCCACCGAGCATGGCGAGCCGCTGGAAACGGTGGTGGTGCCGATGAGCCCGTTTCGCCGCATCATCCGCGAATATTTCGCCATCTGCGACAGCTACTACCAGGCGATCCGCAACGCCTCGCCGAGCCAGATCGAGGCCATCGACATGGGCCGGCGCGGCATCCACAACGATGCCGCCGAGATGCTGCAGGAACGCATGGCCGACAAGGTGGAGGTCGACTTCGACACCGCGCGCCGCCTGTTCACCCTCATCTGCGTGCTGCACATCAGGGGGTAAGCCGCCACCGAGTTGTCGGCGCCGCACCGACAGGCTAGAGGCAGCAGGACAACCACCTCAAAGACAGGCAGGACATGGCCGTACTTTCCGACAAGGCAATCCGCAAGCTGGCGCTGGAACAGGGCATGATCGAGCCGTTCATCGACGGCCAGAAGCGCGAGGGCATCTCCTACGGCCTGTCGTCCTACGGCTACGACGCCCGGGTGGCCGACGAGTTCAAGATCTTCACCAACGTCGACAACGCGGTGGTCGACCCCAAGGACTTCTCGCCGGCCTCGTTCGTCGACCGCCAGCAGGCGGTGTGCATCATCCCGCCCAACTCGTTCGTGCTCGCCCGCACCGTCGAGTATTTCCGCATTCCCCGCGACGTGCTGGTGATCTGTCTGGGCAAATCGACCTATGCCCGCTGCGGCATCATCGTCAACGTGACGCCGCTGGAGCCGGGCTGGGAGGGCCATGTGACGCTGGAGTTCTCCAACACCACGCCGCTGCCGGCCAAGGTCTACGCCAACGAGGGCGCCTGCCAGTTCCTGTTCCTGCAGGGCAACGAGCCGTGCGAGGTCAGCTACGCCGACCGCGCCGGCAAGTATCAGGGCCAGCGCGGCGTCACCCTGCCGCGACTCTAGGCCCCGATCCCCTCAGGCGGTCTCGACCGAACGATACCAGGCGAGCTGCTCGGTGGTGGCGATCAGCGTGCCGTCGCGGCTCCACAGCGTCGCCTGATGGTCGAAGAAGCCCTGGTGGGCCCGCCGCCCGGTCGCGCTGAGCAGCAGCCAGTCGTCACCGACGGCAAGGATTTCCTCCGGCGTCGCGTGGAAATAAGCGTTCAGCGTCACCGTGGCGATGGGTGACGGCGTCTGCTGGTGGAAGAACACCCGCGGCAGCACGGTATCGCAGATCGACAGCAGCAGCGCATGGTCAAGCGGCCGCGCCTCGACATCGCGCACCCAGGTCAGGGAGCGGGTGTCGCCGGTGCCCTTGAACGGCCGACCGGCCGCCCAGCGGATGTCGTAGCGTTGGAACCAGGGGAAGCTGGAACCGGCGCTCACCGGGGTCAGTTCTTCCGGCAGGCGACAGGCCGGCCGCTCACCCTGGGTGAAGCCCGCCGTCTCCCGCCGCTCGGCCATGGTGACGAGAATCTGGCCGCACACCTGCTCGCCGTCACCCTCGCTATCGCCCTGGCACAGTTCGGCGGCCCAGAAATCGGTGGACCGGTTGCGCCGCACCAGGCGGGTGCGGATGCGAAACGAACCGTCGGCGATGGCGCCGCAGAAGCTCACCGTCGCCGAGATCGGCGCACCGCGCGCCCGTTCGTCGCTCAGCACCGCTTTGAGCAGCAGCGCCGCCGACCAGCCGCCATAGGGGCCGAGCATGTTCCAGTAGCTTTTGTCGGTATGGCCGGTCCAGCCGCCCGCCCCGTCGGGTGTTAGCGCCGTCGCCCGGTCGAAGGCGCCCGTCGCGGCGCCCGCGTTGCTGTCGTTCATGCCTGCGGCTCCCGGTTCAGGCGGCCAGCTTGACCAGCATCTTGCCGGTATTGCCGCCGGAGAACAGCTTGAGGAAGGCCGCCACCGCGTTATCGATGCCGTGTTCGACCGTCTGCTCCCACTTGATGCGGCCCTCGGCGACCCACTGGCCGGCCTCGGCGAGGAACTGCGGCTGCAGATCGGCGAACTGCGTTACGATGAACCCCTGGATCTTCAGGCTCTTGCCGACGATCTGCATGAGGTTGCGCGGCCCCGGCGGGGCGTCGGTCGCGTTGTACTCGGCGATCATGCCGCACTCGACGAAGCGGGCGAACGGCCGAGCACACTCGATGGCGACCTCGAAATGCTCGCCGCCGACATTGTCGAAATAGACGTCGATGCCCTTGGGCGCCGCCGCCTTCACCGCCGCCAGCAGGCTGGGCGCTGTCTTGTAGTTGATGGCATGGTCAACACCCACCGAGCGCAGCCAGTCGCACTTGGCGTCGGAGCCGGCCGAGGCAACCACCGTGCAGCCCTTGATCTTGGCGATCTGGCAGACCATCGAGCCCACCGCGCCGGCGGCGCCGGAGACGAACACCGTATCGCCGGGCTTGGGGTCGCCGATCTTGAGCAGGCCGGCATAGGCGGTCAGCCCCGGCATGCCGAGCGCGCCGAGGAACGCCTCCTCCGGCACGCCGGGCAGGCGCGGCAGCTTCTGGAAGGCCGAGGCCGGACCCTGCGACCACTCCCGCCAGCCCAGCAGGGACAGCACCAGGTCGCCCACCGCCAGCGACGGATCGGCCGACGCCACCACCTCGCCGACGGCGCCGCCCAGCATCACCTCGTCCAGCGCGAACGGCGGCACGTAGCTCGGCCGGTCGTACATGCGGCCGCGCATATAGGGGTCGACCGACATCCAGTGATTGCGCACCAGCACCTCGCCGGCGGCGGGCGGTCCCAGCGTCACGGTCTGGATGGCGAAATCGGCCGGCTGCGGCAGGCCGACCGGGCGGCGTTTGAGATGCACTTCGCGCGATTGAACAGCAGTCATGGCAAAACTCCCCGGGATACGGAACAGATAGGGCGGACGCGGCCACAGAGAAGATTGAGCGCGCCTCAGGAGCCCGATACAAGGAGTCCGGCCCGTCAAAGTCAATGGGCAACGCCAACGGGGTAGCCACAGCAGGTAACCACTAGGGGAGAAGGCGCCATGAGCCTGTTCGATCTCACCGGCCGGGTGGCCGTCATCACCGGGTCCTCGCGCGGCATCGGCCGGGCCATCGCCGAGCGCATGGCCGAACAGGGCGCCCGCGTCGTCATCTCCTCGCGCAAGGCCGGCCCGTGCGAGGAGGTCGCCGAGGCGATCAACGCCGGCCATGGCGAGGCCCGCGCCATCGCCATTCCCGCCAACATCTCCGCCAAGGAAGACCTGCAGCGGCTGGTGGACGAGACCCTGGCCGCCTTCGGCCGCATCGACATCCTGGTCTGCAACGCCGCCACCAACCCCTACTATGGCCCGATGGGCGGCATCGAGGACGACCAGTTCCGCAAGATTCTGGAAAACAACGTCATCGCCAACCACTGGCTGATCCAGATGGCAGCACCCCAGATGATCGAACGGCGCGACGGCGCCATCATCATCGTCTCGTCCATCGGCGGCCTGAAGGGATCGTCGATCATCGGCGCCTACAATGTCTCCAAGGCCGCCGACTTCCAGCTCGCCCGCAACCTCGCGGTGGAGTTCGGCCGGCACAATATCCGCGTCAACTGCATCGCGCCGGGCCTCATCCAGACCGATTTCGCCCGCGCGCTGTGGGAGAACCCGGACACACTGAAGCACATCACCGCCACCACCCCGCTCCAGCGCATCGGCCAGCCGGACGAAATCGCCGGCGCGGCGGTGTTCCTGGCGTCGGCGGCCGGCACCTATGTCACCGGCCAGGCGATCGTCGTCGACGGCGGCACCACCATTGCCTGAGGGGGTGCGCGGCGCTTGTGGCGAACGGTGCGCCGCGATAAGAGCGGGTCATGGACAAGATCATCATTCGCGGCGGCAAGCCGCTCGCCGGTCGCCTGCCCATCTCGGGCGCCAAGAACGCCGCCCTGACGCTGATGCCGGCGGCGATTCTCACCGAGGAGCCGCTGACGCTGCGCAACCTGCCGCGGCTGGCCGACATCGACACCTTCAGCCACCTGCTGAACCAGCACGGCGTGTCGCTGACGCTGGAGGGCAGCCGGCCGGAGGAGTTCGGCCGGGTGATGACGCTGAAGGCCGGGCGGATCACCTCGACGGTCGCCCCCTATGACATCGTGCGCAAGATGCGCGCCTCGGTGCTGGTGCTGGGGCCGCTGCTGGCCCGCTGCGGCGAGGCGACGGTCAGCCTGCCCGGCGGCTGCGCCATCGGCACCCGGCCGATCGACCTGCACCTGAAAGGCCTGGAGCATCTGGGCGCCCGCATCGAGCTGACCGAAGGCTACGTCAAGGCGGCGGCGCCGGACGGGCTGAAGGGCGCCGTGGTGCGCTTTCCGTTCGTCTCGGTGGGCGCCACGGAAAACCTGCTGATGGCCGCGACGCTGGCGCACGGCGAGACGGTGCTGGAGAACGCCGCCCGCGAGCCGGAAATCGTCGACCTCGCGCTGTGTCTGCAGGCGATGGGCGCCGACATCGAGGGCATCGGCACCGAACGGCTGATCATCCAGGGCAAGACGCGGTTGCACGGCGCCACCTACGCGGTGATGCCGGACCGCATCGAGGCCGGTTCCTACGCCTGTGCTGCCGCCATCACCGGCGGCGAGCTGGAGCTGGTGGGCGCCCGCGTCGACACGCTGGGCTCGGTCATCGAGGCGTTCGACGAGGCCGGCGTCGCCATCACCACCACCCGCGACGGCATGAAGGTCGCCCGCAAGGGCGGCTCTCTCAAGGGCATCTCGGTCACCACCGCGCCCTATCCCGGTTTCCCCACCGACATGCAGGCCCAGTTCATGGCCATGCTGACGCTGGCCGACGGCGCCAGCGTGCTCACCGAGACCATTTTCGAGAACCGCTACATGCACGTGCCGGAACTGGCGCGCATGGGCGCCGATATCCAGGTGCGCGGTCGCTCGGCCTTCGTGCGCGGCGTCGAATATCTTACCGGCGCGCCGGTGATGGCGACCGACCTGCGCGCCTCGATGAGCCTGGTGATCGCTGGCCTTGCCGCCCGTGGCGAGACCACGGTCAGCCGCATCTACCACCTCGATCGCGGCTACGAACGGCTGGAGGAGAAGCTCCAGGCGGTCGGCGCCGACATCGAACGCGCGGGCGGCGAATAACCATGGCGCCGGCGCTGCGACTGCTGGCCCAGTCCGTCGACGACGTGGCGGTGATCTCGGCGCTGCTG
>CAUJIW010000145.1 GCA_963205175.1 Pseudomonadota bacterium | reverse complement strand
CGGTTGAAGTGTGCAAACTCCACCATAACGATGAACCCGGTGGCCACCAGCGACGCCGCATTCCGGGGTGGGGCATGCCCCACCCCGGAATACACCATCGCCTACACCGGAAATTACACCACGAGCGCGGACGCTAACATCTCGGCCTGCTGGATGACCACCCGGATCCCGCCGTCGGGCTGCACCACCCGGTGCGTCAGCCGCAGGTCGTCATCATGCAGCAAGGTCTGTTCGATCGCCGCGCGGAAGCTTGGCTGATCGTCGGGGTGAACCAGCGCGACAAAGGCATCAATGCCGGAGATATCCTCGGCGGCCGTCCGCCCGAGCGTCCGCAGTGCCTCATCCGACAGCCAGAATTCGCCGGAACCGATGTGCCATTCCCAGGTGCCAAGCTTGGCGATGCGTTGCGCCTTGGCGAGATTCTGCTCGGTACGCCGCGCCCGGATCTCGGGCGTCAGATTCTCGACTTCCAGCACCAGCAGCTGCTCGCCGTCATCGTCGATCAGCCGGCCATGCAAACGCACGGGCACCGGATCGCCATCCCGGTGCAGCAAATGCTTCTCGTAGCCGTCCAGCACGCCGGTGCGGCAGGCCTGCCCGAACTGCATGCGATCCATGGCGTGATACCGGCTGGGCGTGAGCGCCGCCAGCCGTTGCCCGTTGAGCGCCCCCACGTCATAGCCGAGCAACAGCTCGACCGCCCGGTTGGCGTCGATGACCGTCAGGTCGAGTGACACCAGCATCAGACCGACAGTGGCATGCTCGAAGAGGGCGCGACTGTATCGCTCGCTGCGCTGCAGCGCCTCAAGGGTACGCCGGCGCTCATTGCCACTGCGGTAGGCCTCGATCAGCGCGGCGAGCGTCGAGGCGATCGGTCGCAGACCCGGCAGCATGTCGGTCTCGTAGCCGCCGGGGCGATTGGCGAGACCGATGGCGCCGATCACCACGCCGCCGCGGCGGATCGGCACACCCAGGAAAGCGTTGAGCGGCGGATGGCCGCGCGGCACACCCGCCGACCGGCTGTCGGCAGGGGGCGTGTTGGCCAGCACCACGTCGTTGGTGGTGACGATCTCGCCGTACAGGGAGTCGAGATCGTGAAACTCGATGCCGCTTTGCCATTTGTCCCGGTAGAACCGGGCAGTGTCGGCATCCCAGTTCATCTGGTTGATGGCGTGGGCCAGCAGATAGGGCTCGCCGTCCGCCGTCATTAGGACTTCGGCGATGAAGCCGTATTCGCTGCCGGTGACATCGAGCAGCAAATCCAGCATGCCCGAGAACACATCGGTCACCGGCATGCCGGTGATGAAATTCTCCTGCGCCTGGGCCAGTGCCGCGAGCACCCGGTTGCGTTCCTCGATCGCCTCGCGGGCGCGGCGACGCTCGGTCACGTCGCGCAGCACGGCGGTGTAGAAGATCGATCCCCCCTGCCAGGTCTTGGTGACGGCGGCGGCGGCGTGGAAGGTGGAGCCGTCGCGCCGCAGACCCTGGATCTCCGGCCGCCCCTCCATCATCTGCCGGCCGTCACCGCTTTGCGCGAACCGGCGCATATGTTCGGCATGGGTTGCCCGGCTGGCTTCCGGCAGCAGAACGCCGAGCGGCTGGCCCAGCACGTCCTCGGCGGCATAGCCGAACAGATGTTCGGCGGCGCGATTGAACAGGACGATGGTACCATGGGCGTCAACGGTGACCACCGCCTCGCCCATGGTCAGCAGCAGCTCCGCCAGCAACGAACCACGGTCATGCTGAGAAAGCGCAGGATCAATCACGCCGCATTCCGCTGCCCTGCCCCGCCATATGGGTCCGCCCGCATAGTTCCCCGCCCACGATGAATAGCTGTAAAAACCTAGTCTATTAAGGTTAAGTAATAGTCACAACAGAACGAACGCTCTTGTCAAGGCGGGAGCCTTGATGCGTGAATTTGCGGATGTGTCAGGATAGGCCGAGGGCAGCCAGCCGGAAATTAGACAAATGGCTAAGAATGGCAGCTCACGACCCGGAACGGCAGGCGATCGCCATCGGTCTCGGTGATGGAGACATATTCGCCGACCCGCAGCACATGGTTTTCCAGATGATAGATCGGCTCGTCGTCGTCGGTTCCGGGCTCGTAGGAGAAGGCCCAGGCCCTGCCGCGGGTACGGATGACCTGGCCGCGCAGGTCCGGCTCGCCGGGCCAGAAGCGCGTCACCGTCGCCCGTGCCGGGCTCTGGCGCCAGGCGTCCTCGTCGATGTAGCCACGGTCATCGAGCGGCAGATGCAGCATGTAAGCATGCGACGGGCTACCCTCGGGATATTCGCGGGTACGGGCCAGTTCGAGGCGGATGGTGTTCCAGGTCATGAGACTTTCCCTTCTAGTCTCACGACCCTGGCGCAAGCCCGCTGGCGGCGCCTTGCGTCAGGTCAAGTTAATCGGCGGTCAGTCTCAGGCGCGCGCAAAGCGGGCGACCAGCTCGACGTGCGTCGACCACAGGAACTGGCCGACCGGCCACAGCCGCTCCAGCCGATAGCCGCCATCGACCAGCCGGCGAGCGTCGCGGGCGAAGGTGTTGGGGTTGCACGACACCGCCACCACCACCGGAACGCCGGACTGCGCCAGCATTTCCACCTGCGCCTCGGCGCCGGCGCGCGGCGGATCGACCACCACCGCCTGCATGTCCTTCAGCTCCGCCGGGATCATCGGCCGGCGGAACAGGTCGCGGTGCGTCACGGTGACCGGCCGGCCGGCCTCCCGTGCCGCCCGGTCGAGCGCCTGCAAGGCCGGCTGGGCGGCGTCCGCCGCCAGCACCCGCGCGGTGCGGCCAAGCGGCAGCGCGAAGGTGCCGACGCCGGCGAACAGGTCCGCCACCTGCGTCGCTCCGCCCACCGCGTCCAGCACGGCGTCGACCAGCGCCGCCTCGCCATCGGCGGTGGCCTGGAGGAACACGTTGTGCGGCAGCCGCACCGGCACGCCACCGAAGCGCAGCGTCGGCGGCCGCCGCTCCAGCATCACGTCGAGCCCCGAGGCGCCCTCGATCGACAGTCGCGCGAGATCGGCCGCCTCGGCGAAGGCCGCGCAGGCCTCTTCCTGCTCGAAGCCGCGCACCTTCAGCCCGGACAGGGTGACGTCGAGGCCGGCATCGGTGACCGTCAGCTGTACGGTGGCGGCGTGGCCATCGGCCAGCAGGGTGCGCAGAAAGTCGCGCAGCGGCGGCAGCGCCGCCAGCAGCGCCGGGTGCAGCACCGGACATTCCGCCAGATCGACCAGACGGTGGGTGCGCTCGATGTTGAAGCCGATCTCGACCCGCCGGCCGCGCCGCACCGCCCGCAGGCTGGCCCGGCGGCGGCTGCCCGGCGGGCTGAGGTGCACCGGCTCCACCCGGGCCGGCGTCACCTCGTGCTGGGCCAGCGCCATCAGGATGCGCTCGGAAAGCCAGGCGCGGTAGGCGGGCTCGGCGACATGCTGCAGGGTGCAGCCGCCGCAGACGCCGAAGTGGCGGCACACCGGCTCGGCGCGGTTGGGCCCCGGCACCAGCTCGGCGACCAGGCCGGTATCGTCGAGCCGGGCGATGTCGCCAGGTGCCGCGCCCTTGACATAGAGCGGCTTGCCCGGCGGCCGCGGCGCCACACCATCGCCCTGGGCGCCGAGATACTGGACCACCACCTCGTTCATGCCGGCACCTCGTTCACGCCTGCTTCTCCGCCGCGATCAGAAACTCGATATTGCCTTCCGGCCCGGTGATCGGGCTGGGCGTGATGCCGGTCACCCGCCAGCCGGGCAGGCCGTTCAGCCACGCCTCGATGTCGGCGCAAACCTCGGCGTGCAGTGCCGGATCGCGCACCACCCCGCCCTTGCCGACCCGTTCCTTGCCGACCTCGAACTGCGGCTTGATCAGTGCCACCAGCCGGGCGTGCGGCCTGGTGAGCGCCAGCGCCGCCGGCAGCACGGTTTTCAGGCCGATGAAGCTGGCGTCGCACACCACCAGGTCCACCGGCTCGGGGATCTCGGCGGTGGTGAGCGCCCGCGCGTTGGTTTTCTCCAGCACCACCACCCGGTCGTCCTGACGCAGCTTCCACGCCAGCTGGCCGTGGCCGACATCCACCGCATAGACCCGCGTCGCGCCGCGTGTCAGCGCCACGTCGGTGAAGCCGCCGGTCGAGGCGCCGACGTCGATGACCACCTGACCCGTGATGTCCCAGCCGAAATGGCTCAGCGCATGGTCGAGCTTCAGGCCGCCGCGGCTGACCCAGGGGTGGTCGCGGCCGCGCACCTCCAGCGCCGCGTCGGCGGCCAGGGTGTCGCCGGACTTGGCGATCTTGCGCTCGCCGGAAAACACCAGGCCAGCCATGACCAACGCCTGGGCGCGTGCCCGGCTTTCGGCCAGCCCGCGCTCGACGAGCAGCTGATCGACCCGCTGTTTGCTCATGACCAGCTCTCGACACGCAGGCCGGGCACCCGCGCGAACTCGCGGTGGTTCAACGTGACCAGTGTCGCGTCCGCCGAACGGGCGTGGGCCGCGATCAGCATGTCCATGGCGCCGATAGGTGTCCCCTCCCGCTCCAGCCCGGCACGAATATCGGCATAATGCTCGGCCGCCACCTGCGTCCATGGCAGCACCTCAAGCGTCGCGAGAACCCGCGCGACGATGGTCTCGCGCACCCGCCCCAGCGGTCGCTTGGTCCGGCCATACTGGATTTCGGCATAGACGATGGCCGAGATCGCCGCCTCACCGGCGCGCAGACCGGCATAACGGTCGAACAGCGTGGATGGCGACCGCCTGACGATGGCGCTGCAGACGTTGGTATCGAGCAGGAACATCAGGCCAGCGGATCGCGTGCTTCGGGGAGCGGATCGGGCAGATCGGCCCAGGGGTCGTCCTCGGCCGGCCCCCACGCCGGCAGATCGGCGAGCAGGTCACCCATGGTCGGGCACCTGTCCGAGGCCGCGCGGATGACGATGGCATCCCCTTCCTTGGTGATCACCACCTCATCGCCGGGTGGCAGCAGTTCGGCGGGAATCCGCACCGCCCGGCTGCCGCCGGTACGGAACAGACGCGCGGTATACTGCTTGCCCAACGGTGGTGCTCCTCACGGGAATGTAGATACATGGTGTATATACATTCAGCCCGATCTCAAGACAATCGGGGATCAGGACAAATCAGGGCTCAGGCGCGTGCCGTACCGGCCAGCGACACGTCGTTGTGGCGCAGCGCGGCCAGCGCGGTGCGGGCGATATCGGGCGCGTTCAGCCCCGCCTCGTCGTACATCTTCTCCGGCTTGTCCTGATCCTGGAACACATCCGGCAGCCGCAGGGTGCGGATCTTCAGGCCGGCGTCCAGCAGCCCCTCGTCGGACAGGAAGGTCAGCACATGGGCCCCGAAGCCGCCGATGGCGCCTTCCTCCACCGTCACCAGCACGTCATGGCCGAGCGCCAGTCTGCGGATCAGTGCCAGGTCGAGCGGCTTGGCGAAGCGCATGTCGGCCACCGTCGCCGGATAGCCCTTGGCGGCCAGCTCGTCGGCGGCCTTGAGCGCCTCGGCCAGCCGGGTGCCCAGCGACAGGATGGCGACCTTGCCGCCCTCGCGGACGATGCGGCCCTTGCCGATCTCCAGCCGCTCCGGCGTCGCCGGCAGCGGCACGCCGGTACCCTCGCCGCGCGGATAGCGGCAGGCGATCGGGCCGCTGTCGTGCAGCGCCATGGTGTGGACCATGTGCACCAGCTCCGCCTCGTCCGCCGCCGCCATCACCACCATGTTGGGCAGGGTGGCAAGATAGGTGACATCGAACGAACCGGCGTGGGTGGCGCCGTCGGCGCCGACCAGACCGGCGCGATCGATGGCGAAGCGCACCGGCAGGTTCTGGATCGCCACGTCATGCACCACCTGGTCGTAGGCACGCTGCAGGAAGGTGGAATAGAGCGCGGCGAACGGCCGGCGGCCCTGGGCGGCCAGACCGGCGGCGAAGGTGACCGCGTGCTGCTCGGCGATGCCGACATCGAAGCAGCGGTCGGGATAGGCCTGGGCGAACAGGTCGAGCCCGGTGCCCGAGGGCATGGCGGCGGTGATGGCGACCACCTTGTCGTCGCGCGCGGCCTCCGCCATCAGCGCCTGGGCGAACACGCGGGTATATTGCGGCGCCTTCGCAGGCGCCTTGTGCTGGGCACCGGTGATGACGTCGAACTTGTTGACGCCATGATATTTGTCGGCGCTCTCCTCGGCCGGCGCGTAGCCCTTGCCCTTCTGCGTCACGACATGGACCAGAATCGGCCCTTCCTTGGCGTCGCGGACATTCTCCAGCACCGGGATCAGGTGTTCGAGGTTATGCCCGTCGATGGGGCCGACGTAATAGAAGCCCAGCTCCTCGAACAGGGTGCCGCCGGTGGCCATGCCGCGGGCATATTCCTCGGCCTTGCGGGCGGCCTGGGCCAGCGGGCGCGGCAGATGGCGGGCGACGTGGCGGCCGATGTCGCGGATCGACATGTAGGAGCGCGACGACAGCAGCCGGGCAAGATAGGCCGACAGCGCGCCCACCGGCGGCGCGATCGACATGTCGTTGTCGTTAAGGATGACGATCAGCCGGTTGCCGGCGGCCAGCGCGTTGTTCATCGCCTCATAGGCCATGCCGGCCGACATGGCGCCATCGCCGATGACGGCGATCGCCTTGCCCGGCGCGCCGGCGAGCTTGTTGGCGACGGCAAAGCCGATCGCCGCCGAGATGGAGGTCGAGGAATGCGCGGTGCCGAACGGGTCGTACACGCTTTCCGAACGCTTGGTGAAACCCGACAGGCCGCCGCCCTGGCGCAGCGTCGTCATGCGGTCGCGCCGGCCGGTGAGGATCTTGTGCGGATAGGCCTGATGACCGACATCCCAGATCAGGATGTCGTCCGGGGTATTGAACACATGATGCAGCGCCACCGTCAGCTCGACGACGCCCAGCCCGGCGCCGAGATGGCCGCCGGTCTGGCTCACCACGTGGATCAGCTCCTGACGCACTTCTTCCGCCAGCTGCGGCAGCTGCTCGGGCGTCAGCCGGCGCACGTCGGCCGGCAGACGGACCTGATCAAGCAGCGGCGTGGAAGGCGTCAAGGACGGTGGCGTGGGCAGACGATCCGTCACCCTGAACTCCGGGAAGTAATGAAACCATGACAGCGCTATAGCCCTCCATGCGCCATTTGTCGAACCACGAAGGGAGGGGGGCGGATTCAGCCCGCCACGCAGGCCGCGCAGCGGCCCTTGACCTCGATCACCGGCTGGCGCGGCTCGAAGCCCTGCGCGCGCGCCAGCGCCCGAATCTGCGCCGCCACGCCGTCGTCGTCGATGTGGGTGGTGGCGCCGCAGGACTCGCAGACCAGGAAGATGCAGTCGTGCGCGTGGTCGGGGTGGGCACAGACCAGGAAGGCGTTGCGGCTTTCCACCCGCTTGGCAAGGTTGGCGCCGACGAACAGGTCGAGGATGCGATAGACGGTGTTGGCGGCGATGCGCCGCCCCTGGCCGGCGGAGACCCGCTCCGCGATGTCGTAGGCGCTGGCCGGGCCCCCGGCCGCCAGCAGCGCCTCGAACACCGCCTGACGCAGCGGCGTCCACTGTTCGCCGCGCCCCACCAGCGCCTGTTCGGCGGCGGCGAGGAAGTCGGGCGCGCCGAGTTCCGGGTGGCTATGATCGCAGGCGTGGGTCATCGACACTCAAGATAGGGGGTGGGGGTATGGATTGACAACCCGCCCGGCCGCGCTGCGGCCACATGACCGACCCGGCCGCGGCCGTGGCCAAATGGACGGCCCGCTCAGCTGTAGCGTTCCTCGTCCCACGGATCGCCGACATTGTGGTAGCCGCGCACTTCCCAGAAGCCCGGCTTGTCGAGGTCGACGAACTCGATCCGCTTGATCCACTTGGCGGATTTCCAGAAGTAATATTTGGGAATGATCACCCGCACCGGGCCGCCATGCTCGCGGGCGATCGGCTGGCCGTCGTGGCTGTGGGCCAGCAGACAGTCGGTATCGGTGAAGTGGGCCAGCGTGACGTTGGTGGTGTAGCCGTCGTAGCCGTGCAGGACGACGTGGCGGGCCTCCGGCCGCACCCCCGCCACGGCGACGATATGGCGGGTGGAGACGCCTTCCCAGCGGTTGTCGTAGCGCGACCACTGGGTGACGCAGTGGATGTCCGACACGTCCTCGAAGGCGGGCTGGGCGCAAAAATCCGCCCACGACCAGCGCAGCGGATTGTCCACCAGGCCATCGACGGTCAGCGTCCACACGTCGAGCGGAATCGCCGGCTGGATGCCGAGATCGAGCACCGGCCAGTTGGTCACCAGCCGCTGGCCCGGCGGCAGCCGGTCGACCTGGCGGTCGCCCTTGGTGCCGGTGAGCAGCCGGCCCTCGCGCGCCCACTGCTGCTTGGACTGCACCAGCTTGTCCCGGATCTCGCCGGAAGGGCTCTCCCCGGGTGGGATTTCACTGGCAGGGGCCTTGCCCCCCGGCGCGTCGCTGTCGGTGTCGCTCATCGTTGCCTCGTGCTTGCTGCCCCAGCAGATAGAGTGTCGCGGCCGCGCCGACCAGCCCCTCCTGCAGGCAACAGGTCAGGTGACTTGCCATACCGGCACCGTCACGCTATGGGAAAGCCGCTTCATTGGGGAGTAGCCGCCCTCGCGGATCAGAGGGGGTTGCGTCAACAGACTTGGCACGGGTGGCTCGGCCGCCACGGCCATGGCGCAACCGGGAACCACGGTGCCGCACGGCACCGCGACCTTGGCGAGACCATTGGCGAGCCGCGTCCGACACTGGCAGGGTCGGGCGACGCGGTCGTCACTGGTTGTTGCCCGCCCCTGCCCCCGGATTGCGTCATGGAAGCCCTGCTCGTCTCCACCGGCATCGTCGCCATCGCCGAAATCGGCGACAAGACCCAGCTGCTCGCCCTGCTGCTGGCGGCCAAGTTCAAACGCCCGCTGCCGATCATTCTCGGCATCTTCGTCGCCACCATCGCCAACCACGCGCTGGCGGCGCTGGCCGGCACGCTGGTCGCCGACCTGCTAACGCCCGACATCATGCGCTGGGTGCTCGGTGCCTCCTTCCTCGCCATGGCCGCCTGGGCGCTGGTGCCCGACACCATGGACGAGGCGCCGGAGGATCGTGGTGCCTGGGGGGCGTTTCTGGGCACCACCATCGCCTTCTTCCTGGTGGAGATGGGCGACAAGACGCAGGTCGCCACCGTGGCGCTGGCTGCGCGCTACCATGCGGTGCTGATGGTCGCCGCCGGCACCACGCTGGGCATGATGATCGCCAACGTGCCGGCGGTGCTGCTGGGCGAGGCCGCGACGCGGGTACTGCCGCTCAAGCTGGTGCGGATCATCGCCGCCGTGCTGTTCGGCCTGCTGGGCATCGCCACCCTGCTCAATCTCGGCGGCCTGTTCTGAGATGGGTTGCGGGGGGGCACGACCACGCCCCCCCCGCGCACCAGGGGCGCCTCAGCTCCTGTCGCGCCTCAGCCCTTGTCGCGCATCAGCCGCTGCTTCTCGCGCTGCCAGTCGCGGTTCTTCTCGGTCTCGCGCTTGTCGTGCAGCTTCTTGCCCTTGGCCAGCGCCAGCTCGACCTTGGCCCGGCCGCGATCGTTGAAATAGATCGACAGCGGGATCAGCGTCATGCCCTGGCGGTTGACGGCGCCGTGGAATTTCTCCACCTCGCGGGCATGCAGCAGCAGCTTGCGCGGCCGCTTGGGCTCGTGATTGAAGCGGTTGCCGTGGCTGAACTCGGGGATGTTGGCGTTGACCAGCCAGACCTCGCCATTGCGGACCTCGGCGTAGGAATCGGCGATCGAGCCCTCGCCGAAGCGCAGGCTTTTCACCTCGGTGCCGGTCAGCGCGATGCCCGCCTCGTACACATCATCGACGAAATAGTCGAACCGCGCCCGCCGGTTCTCGGCGACCACCTTGCGCTTGGTCAGCGGCTGGGAGACATGCGGACGGGCCATGGCGACACACGGGGCTCCGGAGCGGGCCTCAGAGCAGGCCGGCGTGCTGGAGCGCCGCGTCCACCCTGGCGCAGGCGGCCGCCGATGGCGCCGTCATCGGCAGGCGCATCTCCATCGTCGGCAGCAGGCCCAGCTTGTGCAGCGCATATTTGGTCGGCCCCGGCGAGGCATCGGCGAACAGCGCCAGGTGCAGCGGGAACAGCCGGTCATTGAGCGCCAGCGCCGTACCCATGTCGCCGGCGAGGCTGGCCGCCTGGAACCGGGCGCACAGTTCGGGCGCCACGTTGGCGGTAACGGAAATGCAGCCGACACCGCCGGTGGCGTTGAAAGCCAGCGCCGTCTCGTCGTTGCCGGATAGCTGGATGAAGCCGGTGCCGCAGGTGGCGCGCTGCTGGCTGACGCGGGCAATGTTGCCGGTCGCGTCCTTGACGCCGATGATGGTCTTGAGCTCGGCGAGCCGGCCCATGGTCTCCGGGCTCATGTCGACGATCGAGCGGCCGGGGATGTTGTAGATGATGATCGGCAGCGCGCTCGCCTCGGCCAGCGCCTTGAAATGCTGGTAGAGACCGTCCTGGCTCGGCTTGTTGTAATAGGGGCAGACCACCAGCGCCGCATCGGCGCCCGCCTTTTCGGCGTGCTGCATCAGGCTGATCGCCTCGGCGGTGGCGTTGGAGCCGCAGCCGGCGATCACCGGCACCCGGCCGGCGGCGACCTCGATGGTGAGTTCGGTGACCCGGTGATGCTCCTCATGGCTCAGCGTCGCCGATTCGCCGGTCGTGCCCACCGGCACCAGCGCCTTGCTGCCACCTTTGATCTGCCGCTCGACGAGGGTACGAAACGTCGGTTCGTCGATGACGCCATCTCGGAACGGCGTGATCAGGGCTGGAATGGACCCGCCAATCATGGGACTATACCTCATCTCAAGCAGTTCATGGCAATCAGGAGCTGACCGCCGCGATTGGCGGAGACCCTAAGCACGTTCAACGGAGGCAGGCAAGTTCGATGGCGGCAGGCAGGCCCATGCGCTCGAAGATTTGGATGACGGTGCCGCTGGCGGCCCTGCTGGGCGCCCTCGCGGCCGCGCCGGTGCATGCCGGCACCACGGCCGGTGCCCCGGCACCCCTGTCGGCGGCCTGTCAGGCACGGCTGGACGCCTATGGCCGCGCCGGCCGCACCAGTGACGCCGCCCGCGCCGCCATCGCCACGAAGCTGGCCGCATGGGACCGGCTGCGCTGCCTGGAGGCCAAGGCGCCCTATGCGGACCTGTACGGCTTCCTGATGACCAATCGCGGCTGGCCGCAGGAACGCCAGATGCGCGGCCGGCTGGAACAGTCGATGACGCCCGCCGTGCCGCACACCGAACGGCTGGCCTATTTCGAGCGCCACCCGGCGATCACCGCCGCCGGCAGGCTGCGCCACGCCGAGGCGCTGGCGGCGACCGGCCTGTGGGAGCGGGCCGGCACCCTGGCTCGGGAAGCCTGGACCAGCGGCAGCCTGGGGCCGGAGGACGAGCAAAGACTGCTCAGCCTGTTCCGGGCCCGGTTGACGCCCGACGATCATCTGGCCCGGGTCGACCAGCAGCTGTGGCAGGGCATGACCAGCGCCGCCCGGCGGATGCTGCCGTTCCTCGACGCCGACCGTCAGGCCTGGGCGCAGGCCCGCATCGCCTTGCGCGCCCAGGCAGCCGACGCGCCGGCCATGGCCGATCGCGTGCCGGCCAGCCTGCAGGCAAATGCCGGCCTGCTGCTGGATCGTGCCCTCTGGTACCGCAACAAGGGCAATGACCCGGCCCGTGCCGCGCAGATTCTCGCGGGCGCTCCCGCCAGCCCGGGGGACATCGCCCGCCCGGCCACCTGGGCCGAGGAGCGCCTGCGCCTGGCGCGCTGGGCAACCGGCGCCCGCAACCCGGTACTGGCCTACCGGCTGGTCAGCCAGCATGGCCTCGCCGCATCCGGCGCCGATGCGCCCGACGCCGAACGAATTGCCGTCGCCGACCTGGAATGGCAGGCCGGCTGGCTGGCGCTGCATGACATCCGCCGGCCGCGCGACGCCATCCGGCATTTCGAGCGCATGTTCGCCATTGCACGGACGCCGATCACGCTGAGCAAGGCCGCCTTCTGGGCCGGGCGGGCGGCGGAAGCGGTCAACGACGGTCCGCTGGCACGCGCCTGGTATGATCGCGCGGCGCAGTTCGCCGATGCCTTCTACGGCCAGCTCGCCGCCGAAAAGCTGAGTATCGCCCTGCCCTCGCCCGAACTCACACCGCCGCCACTGCTGGCGAACCAGGCGGTGGCGTTCGCCGCCAGCGACCTGGTGCAGGCGACCCGGCTGCTCAACGAGCTGGGGGAGAGCCCCACCGAATCCGTGTTCATCCGCGAGCTGGCCAGCGCGGCGCAGACGCCGGCGGAGAAGCGCCTCGCCGCCGACCTGGCGCAGGCGCTCAACCGGCCGGATCTGGGCGTCGTCACCGCCAAGCTGGCGCGCGGCAAGGGCATCAACCTCGCCTACGCCTCCTATCCGCGGATTCCGCTGGCGCGCGAGCTGGAAGGCATGTGGACCATGGTGCATGCCATTTCGCGCCAGGAGAGCCTGTTCAACATCCAGGCGGTGAGCCCGGCGGGCGCGCGCGGCCTGATGCAGCTGATGCCGGGCACGGCGCAGCTGGTGGCGAAGAAAGTCGGTCTGCCTTACGAACCGGCGCGGCTGACCACCGACCCCGCCTACAACATGACGCTGGGCGCCACCTACTTCCAGCAGATGCTCGATCGCTTCCGGGGGAACCACGTGCTGGCGGTGGCCGCCTACAACGCCGGACCGGGCCGGGTCGTCCGCTGGCTGGAACGCTTCGGCGACCCGCGTGACCCCACCGTCGACACGGTGAGCTGGATCGAGCAGATCCCGTTCAGCGAGACCCGCAACTATGTCCAGCGGGTGCTGGAGAACGCGGTGATCTACCAGAGCATCGCGCCGGATGGCGGAACCGGCGACAAGCCGGCGGGACAACCGCGGCTGAAGGCGCTGTCGCGCCTGCTCGGGCTGACGGGCGACAGCTGACAGACTGGCGACGGTTGATGGCCGAGCTGGCCGGCGTTGCCATGACGGCAGCGCGCCACAGGAACAGACGTTGAGGCACCATGAGCAAGGCACTCGTGCGGGAATCGCAGGACGCGGACGACGAGGACGACGACACCCCGCCGCCGCTGCCCGGCGACCGGAACTACATGACGCCCGAGGGCTATCGCCGCCTGCGCGAGGAACATCAGCAGCTGGTGGCGGTGGAACGACCGAAGATGGTGGAAACCGTTACCTGGGCGGCCTCCAACGGTGACCGCTCGGAGAACGGCGACTATCTCTATGGCAAGAAGCGGCTGCGGGAGATCGACCGGCGGCTGCGCTTCCTCGCCAAGCGACTGGAGACGGCGATCGTCGTCGACCCCGAGCGCCAGACCGACAAGTCGCGGGTGCTGTTCGGTGCCACCGTCACCTATGTCGACGAGCAGGACGTCGAGCGCACGGTGAAAATCGTCGGCCGCGACGAGGTGGACATGGGCACGGATGCCGATCGCCAGTATGTGAGCTGGGTGTCGCCGATCGCCCGCGCCCTGATGAAGGCACGCGTCGGCGACTCCCTGACCCTGACGACGCCGCGCGGCCCGGTCGAGATCGAGGTGCTGGCGATCGCCTACGACGCCTGACCCGGCCCCGGACGGTACCCGGATCAGGCGCCGGACGCTCACGCCACCGCGCGATCAGCGATCGCGCCACCAGCGCCCCGCGCGATCAGCGATCGCGCCACCAGCGATTATCGTCGCGCCAGTCGCGGTCATGTTGGCCGCGGTCATGGCGGTCGCGGTCATGGCGGTCGCGGTCGCGATGATCGCGGCGATCATGCCAGGCATAGGCCGGGTGGCGGTGGTAAGCGGAGGAACGCACGAAGCGGTCCCATTCCTTCTCGCTCACCCGGCCGTTGCCGTTACGGTCGGCCAGCGTCAGCGCCGAGCGCCGTGCCATCGTCATCTCGCGCTCGCCAAGACGGCCATCGCGGTTGGCATCGAAGTTGCGATAAGCCCAGCGGAAAAACGCCTCGCGATCGTTGCGGCTGTCGAACACGGCATGCAGCGCGCCGTCGCGGACGCCATAGCCATGAGCCTGCGCGGCGGCGCCCGGCAGAGCCGACGCCAGCATGCCCAGCGCCACGGCCATCATCATCGTCCTGCCCATCGTCGTGTCTCCTTGGGTCCAGTGTCCTCGCCATCTCGGGGTGGCGATGATCCGACCATGCCAGTGGCTGGCTGAACCGGCGCTGAGCAGGTCGTTCAGCAGACATTCAGCCAAACGGCGCGGATGACGACGACGGATGGCAACGACGGGCCACCAACGGAAAAGGGCCGGGTGTTTCCACCCGGCCCCGCGTCTGGCGAGAGTCAACGTCCCGTCGTTATTTCTTCGGCGCGTCCATGTCCGGGCCGTCCATATCGCGGCACGGCATGTTGTCGCGCAACTTGTCCCGCCGGGCCATGCGATCGGCGCGATCGAGCTTGCCGTCCTTGTTGGCGTCCATGCCGGCGAACCGCTTGTCCTGCGCCGCCTTGAACTCGGCGCGGCTGACCGTGCCATCGCCATTGGCGTCGAGGTTCTTGAACTGCTGTTCGGTGCGGGCGTCGAAATCCGCCTTGGTGACCTCCATCATGCCCCGACCCTTCCCCGGCCCCATCCCCGGCGCGGGCGTCTGGTCGGCGGCGAGCGCGGTCATGCTGGCAAGGCCGAGGCCGAGGGTCGCGGTGGCGACGATCCATGTGCGGGTCATTGCTGTTCTCCCAATTTCTTCAGGCAATCGATGGCAAGCCATTGCCACCTCACAACCAGTTACGCGCCACCGTCGCGCGAGCCTTCGTCCGGCTGTCGGCGCCCAGGCACCGTTCATCGCCCCGCCGGCGACCTCCCCGCGCCCGTTCGGTCGGCCTTGAGCCGCCAGCCGGCTCAGTCAGCCTTCAGCCGGACCCCCAGTGATTTTTCCGCCAGCCGCTTCAGCGCCGGATCGAGCACCGGGTCGGTGAGGTCGACGTCGCGCGACAGCGTGGCAATGATCGTCTCGATACACCGGATGCGCGCGGCCTTCTTGTGGTTGGCGGCGATCACCGTCCACGGTGCGTGGCGGGTCGATGTCCGGTCGAACATGTCCTCGATGGCGGCATGATAGTCGGCGCGGCGGTCACGGTTGCGAAAATCGTCAAAACCGGTCTTCCAGCGCTTGTAGGGCACCTCCAGCCGTTCGCGCAGTCGCTCGGCCTGCACCGCCGGCGTGACATGCAGGAACAGCTTGACCAGCCGGGTGCCATCCTGGGTCAGCATCCGCTCGAACTCGTTGATCTCGCCGTAGGCGCGGCCCCACGCCTCGGGCGGACACAGGCCCTCGACGCGCTCGACAAGCACCCGGCCGTACCAGGAGCGATCGAACACCGCCAGCTCGCCCCGGCCGGGCAGCCGCCGCCAGAAGCGGTAGAGATAGTGGCGGGCGAGTTCATGCTCGTCGGGCGCCGCGATCGGCCACACCCGGCAGAAGCGCGGGTCGAGCGGTTCGGTCAGCCGCTTGATGGTGCCGCCCTTGCCGGCGGCGTCCCAGCCCTCGAACAGCACGATGGCGCGGCGCTTCTGGACGATATAGGCGGTCTGGATGATCTGGAGCTGGCGCTGCAGCTGCTTCAGCGTCTGCTCATAGACGGTGTCGGACAGCGGCTTGCCGTCCTCGAAGTCCTTCAGTCGCAGCCTGCCGGCCATGGCCCGTTCCCTCGCGTCCGTCTCCTGACGATGCGGGAGAGTAGGACTGGACCGGCAGGCAGGCAATCGCCCGAGGGGTCAGCGTCCGGCGGATCGGGGGTCAACGGGTCGGATCAGGCCCGGCGGCGACGGACCAGGACGACGCCGATCAGTCCGCCGGCCAGCAGGGCCAGCGCCGCCGGCTCCGGCACGGGCGCGGCCTGGCGCAGCAGCAGAACCGCATGAATGAAGCGATCCTCGTCGAGTGCGGTGGCCGCGATGTTGCCGGCATTGTTGAGGTCGAACAGGCCGAGCATCAGCCAGTCGGTCGGCAGCGCGGTGATCTCGTCAAGGTACTGCAACCCGGCCGCAGGGGTCCAGAGTGCGGCACGGTCGTCGAACATGCCGATGGCGGCCCCGGAATCATTGATGTCGACAATCGCCCCATTGGTGAATTTCAAGCCGAGATCGGTGAAGCCGGTCAGCGCCTCCCAGCGGAACAGGCGCTGCTCGCCAGCGACCGTGCGGACCCCGAAAATCTGGCCCTGTTCGTTGATGTGGTAAGGCATCGCGCCGCCCGCCGCCGGCCAGTCCGTCAGCAGGATGGCGGTGCCGCCGGCCGGCGCCCAGAACGGCGTGGTGGCGGTGACAACACCATTGTCCCTCGTCACCACCCGACCGATGATGTCGCCGCGATTATTGAGGTCCACGGCAAGGACGCTGGTGGTCCGCAAGTGCTCGGTGCCGTCGACGACGACCGTCTCCAGGCCCGGCGGCAGACCATCAATGGTCGAGACATTGCCTGCCGCATCCCAGCGGAAGACGGTGGTGAAACCAGCCGTGCCGCCATCGGGCAACTGCTTGACTATCGCGACCCTGCCAATAATGACACCGCTGTCGTTGATGGCGACCGGATGATAGTTGCGCCAGAGTTCGTCGGGTGCCAGCGCCGGCTCCGGCAACAGCGTCAGACCCTGGCCGACCTTGCCGCGCAGGATACGACGATCCGAGCCATCAACGCCGAGCAATGTGCTGGTGATGATCTCGCCAGCGTTGTTGATCGCGCCATCGGACAGGATCGACGTCTCGCCGATGACGTGCGAATTTCCGTTCCGTTCCCGGATCCAGGCGGCATAATCAAGCCCGCTCTGCTCGTCATCGCCCAACGACAGATAGACATCATCACGGTCGTTAAGCGCCGCGATCGCTTCGGCGCGATCAGGCGTCAGGTCGATGACACCGTATATCGGGCTGGCGTGGGCGGCGGGCGCCAGCACGGTGAGCACGGAGGCCGTCAGGACCAAGGCGAACGACGCCGCCCTCGCGAATGCCGTGCGACTCATGATGCCCCTCACATCATATCGAGTAAAACTCCTTATACGCGAAATAACGCGCCACATCAACACGCCTGGCGGACATGCCCTGCCAAGCCGCCGCCAGCAGGATGCCTACGCCAGAGTGTCGAAAGCCACCGCGCTTGCCCCCGTCACTCCCCCAGGCAGCGGGCGAGCGTGGCGGGGTCGATATTGCCGCCCGACAGCGTCAGCACCAGCGTGCGCCCGGCGGCGGCGACGCGACCGGCGAGCACCGCCGCCAGCGCCGCCGCCCCGCCCGGCTCGACCACCAGCTTCAGTTCGGTGAAAGCGAAGGCCACCGCCGCCGCCACCTCCGCCTCGGTCACCGCGACGCCGCGCGCCCCGGCGGCGTGCAGGATCGGGAAGGTCAGCGCGCCGACCATCGGCGTCTGCAGCGCGTCACACAGGGTCGGCGGGTAGCCGTCGATGCCCAGCCGGGTGCCGGCGGCCAGCGAGCGGGCGACATCGTCATATTGTTCGGGCTCGGCGGTGACGATGGCGATGCCGGGGAAGGCGTCGGTAAGCGCCAGCGTGCAGCCGGCCGCCAGCCCGCCGCCGCCGCAGCAGACCACGAAGGTATCCGGCACCACGCCGAGCGCCGCGCAGTCCTCGGCGATCTCCAGCCCGGCGGTGCCCTGGCCGGCGATGATGTGCGGGTCATCGAACGACGGCACCAGCACCCGGCCCTGCGCCGCCGCCAGCCGGCCGGCGATCGCCTCCCGGCTTTCCGTCGCCCGGTCGTAGAACACCACCTCGGCGCCCAGCGCCCGGGTGCGCGCCACCTTCAGCGCCGGCGCGTCGGCCGGCATGACGATGGTCGCCGGCACCTCCAGCAGGGCGGCGGCCGCCGCCACCCCCTGCGCGTGGTTGCCGGAGGAGAAGGCGACGACGCCGGCCCGGCGCTCGGCCGGGCTCAGCCGGCCCAGCCGGTTGCAGGCGCCGCGGAACTTGAACGAGCCGGTGCGCTGCAGCGCCTCCGCCTTGAGCAGAATCCGGCCGCCAACCCGCTGATTGAGCACCGGATTTTCCAGCAACGGGGTGCGCAGGGCGACGCCGCGAATCTGGCGCGCGGCATCATGGACGTCCGCCAGTGCTACCGCCTGTGCCGGCGCAGCCGCCGTTAACCCTGCATTCATAAATCAACCCCTTGAAAGACAAAGGACATTTCACGTCCCCCAGGACCACGGACGATGTCACAAAAAGCATCTTTACATGGGGGTCCGCAGACCCTATGTGCGCCTTCTGCTGCCCCATGGGACTTCCAACCGCAAGGCAGCGTATCGTCAACTACCCGTTGGAGGTCCCATGAGATGCGCAACGACCATAGCGCGCTGGGGTTAGCGTCAACCCGTCGTCCGGCTCAGCCGGTCACCTGCATTCGTCCGCACGCCGCTGCACGAGCCGCCCGTTTCTTCACCGAGAAGTTTCCGGGCAAGGTTCTGTACGCCGTGAAGGCCAATCCGTCGCCAGAGCTGATCCAGCTCCTGGGGGACAGCGGCGTCACGCACTTCGACGTGGCCTCGATCGCCGAGGTGCGTCTGGTGCGCCGCATCCACCCGCAAGCGACGCTGTGCTTCATGCATCCGGTCAAGGCGCCGGAAGCCATCGCGGAAGCCTACTTCCAGCATGGCGTGCGCACCTTCTCGCTCGACAGCCATGACGAGCTGGCGAAGATCATGGCGGCGACCGACAATGCCGCCGATCTGACCCTGTGCGTGCGGCTGCGGGTGTCGTCGGGCCATTCCAAGCTGTCGCTGGCCTCGAAGTTCGGCGCCGGCGTCGAGGACGCGCCGGACCTGCTGCTGGCCACCCGTCAGGCCGCCGACACGCTGGGCGTGTGCTTCCATGTCGGCAGCCAGGCGATGTCGCCGCAGGCCTATGCCGACGCGCTGGCGATCGCCCGCGCGGCGATCGTCCAGGCCGGCGTCACCGTCGACGTGGTGGACGTGGGCGGCGGTTTTCCGTCGGCCTACCCCGGCATGATGCCGCCGCCGCTGGAGGCGTATTTCGAGGTGATCAAGACCCACTTCGAGGCGCTGCCGATCTCCTACTCGGCCGAACTGTGGTGCGAGCCGGGCCGGGCCTTGTCGGCGGAATATGCCAGCGTCGTCGTGCGCGTGGAGCGCCGGCGGGGTGACGTGCTGTTCATCAACGACGGCGCCTACGGCTCGTTGTTCGATGCCGCCCACGTCGACTGGCGGTTCCCGGTGACGCTGCTGCGCGCCGAGGCCTCGCGGGCCAAGGAGATGGGCTTCAGCTTCTACGGCCCGACCTGCGACGACATGGACTTCATGCAGGGGCCGTTCATGCTGCCCGCCGACATCCAGGCCGGCGACTATATCGAGATCGGCATGCTCGGCGCCTATGGCGCGGCCATGCGCACCGACTTCAACGGCTTCCGGGCCGACGAAACGGTGGTGGTCGCCGACGCGCCGATGCTGTCGCTCTACGACGACGCCGACATGGAAGCGTCACGGGAGACGCTTAACGTCGCCGGCACGGCCGAGTAAGACAACCCGCACCCATTCCTCGCCCGGGGCGAAGCCCGCATACCCCGGGCGAGGATCATGCCCATGGCCAGCACACGCCGACGCGGCTCGGCGGGTCTTGGCCGTTTGAGTATGGAAAGGCTTGCCTCCATGTCCCACAACCTGAGCAACGACAAGCGCAAGGCGGCACTGCTGTCGACCACCGTCGAGCACATCGACATCACCAGCTTTGACGCCCGTCCGATCATCGACTCGATGGCGAAGATGAGCTTCACCAGCCGTGATCTCGCCCGCGCCACCAGCATCTACAACCAGATGCTGGCCGACCCGGACTGCTCGATCTTCCTGGTCATCGCCGGCTCCACCTCGGCGGGCGGCTGCATGGACGCCTACGCCGAGCTGCTGCGCTCGAACATGATCGACGGCGTTGTCGCGACCGGTGCCTCGATCGTCGACATGGATTTCTTCGAGGGCCTGGGCCACAAGCACTATCAGGCGCTGGAAATCCCCGACGACAACACGCTGCGCTCGCTCTACATCGACCGCATCTACGACACCTACATCGATGAAGAGCAACTGCAGGACTGCGACCACACCATCGGCAAGATCGCCGACAGCCTGGAGCCCAAGGCCTATTCCAGCCGCGCCTTCATCCGCGAGATGGGCCGCTACCTCGCCGAGCACGGCAAGAAGGACAACAGCCTGGTCAAGCTGGCGTTCGAGCATGACGTGCCGATCTTCTGCCCGGCGTTCGTCGACTCCTCGGCCGGCTTCGGCCTGGTGAAGCACCAGGTCGAGCGGATGAAGGAAGGCAAGCCGTACATGATGATCGACGCGGTGGCCGACTTCCGCGAACTCACCGACATCAAGATCAAGGCCGGCACCACCGGCCTCCTGATGATCGGCGGCGGCGTGCCGAAGAACTTCATCCAGGACACCGTGGTGTGTGCGGAAATCCTCGGCCACGAGGACGTCGAGATGCACAAGTACGCGGTGCAGATCACCGTCGCCGACGTGCGTGACGGCGCCTGCTCGTCCTCGACGCTGAAGGAGGCGGCGAGCTGGGGCAAGGTCGACACCGCGCTGGAGCAGATGGTGTTCGCCGAGGCCGGCTCGGTGCTGCCGCTGCTGGCCTCCGACGCCTACCACCGCGGCCACTGGCGCAACCGCGTCAAGCGGCGCTGGGGCGCCATCTTCGACTGATCGCTGACGTCGACGGCTCGGCGGCGGCCAGCCGGCCGCGAGCCATTGCTGAACCGACACGGGGCGTGCCTAGCCGGCGCGCCCCGTTTGCATTGGCGTGACCGGATCAGCGGGCGTGGCGGATTGCCTCTTGCGGATGATAATGAGTCGTAATAACAGATACGCGATCGAGTTGTAGAGACAGGGGACAAAGATGACGCGTCGCACCCGAAGCGCCGCCTGGATGACCGCCGCGCCGCTGGCTGTGCTCGTGGCGGCGGTCGCCCTGCCGGCGGCGGCACACATGCCGTTCCTGCTGCCCAACTATTTCTCGGTGACCGATCGCGACCACGTGACGGTGGACGCCGGGTTCACCGAGACCGCCTTCGCGTCGGACATCGCCCTGAAGTCGGAGCAGTTTCACATGCTCGCGCCCGATGGCAGCCGGGTACGGCTGGCGCCGGTATTCTCGGTGCGCGACAAGACGGTGCTGGAGGCGGCCCTGCCCACCCGGGGCACCTACCGGTTGTCCACCGGGCTGCGCCTCGGGCGGCTCGGCCGCATGGCGCGGGTGAAGGATGCCTGGGTGGTGCTGGGCGAAGGCAATGCGTCACCGCCGGCGGGCGCCACCTCGGTGGTGCCGGTGCAGAGCGTGACCACGTCGGAGACCTACGTCACGCGCGGCGCGCCCACCGCCACGGTGCTCGCGCCCACCGGCAGCGGTGTCGAGCTCCACCCGCTCACGCATCCCAGCGAGCTGTTCGTGACCGACGGCTTTGCCTTCGAGTTGCTGCACGACGGCAAGCCGCTGGCCAACCAGCGCCTGGAGCTGTTTCTCGGCCATCAGGTGCCAGGCAGCCACAAGCCGCTGACCAGCGTCACCACCGACGCCGCCGGCAAGGCCCGTCTCGATTTCAGCCAGCCCGGGCTGTTCATGCTGATGACCCGGCATCGTGGGCCGGCACCCGCCGGCGCCGCCACGCCCTGGCGCAGCCACACCTACACGCTGACCTTCGAGGTCATGCCGTGATCTTCACCCTCTCTCCAACAAAGGACATCGTCATGACCAGAACCTTCGGGCTTTCCCTCGCCATCACGCTGATCGCCGGCACGGCAGGCGCCGCGCCCCATGGCTTCGAGGCCTTCGTCAAGCAGTACGACAGCAACGGCGACGGCATCGTCAGCCCGCTGGAGTTCCAGCAGGAGCGCGACGCCAGCTTCAAGGAGACCGACACCAACCGGGACGGCGTCATCAGCGAGACCGAGTACGTCGCCGAATTCACCAAGCGCCTGGACGAGAACATGAAGCGCATGCGCGAGACCCAGCTCAAGCAGGCACACATCCGCTTCGAGTCGATCGACTCCAACGCCGACAAGCGCATGTCGCGCGACGAGTATCTCGCCTCCGGCTGGCGGATGTACGGCAGCCACGACAGCAACAGCAACGGCAAGCTGTCCGGCGCCGGCGAGAACAGCGCCGTCACCGCCAACCAGCCGCCGGCGAAGAAATAACCCCGCCGGGATGGCGATCGCGGCCGCCGACCCCGGCGGCCCGGCGCCGTCCCGATCATTCTTGTGACACTTTTCCCTGTCCTGACGGGCAGCCGCGCGGCTGCCCGTCTTTTTTGGTTATTTCGTATAATTCAAATTCACCTGTACGTCATTATTCATATTGATTCTGCGACTTATTATTAATAACGATCCCCACGGTTCATTCACACCCAAGGGGGTTTCCATGCGTCATGCTCTGCTGCTTTCACTGCCACTGTGGGTCGGTGCCCTCGCGGCGCCAGCCCTGGCCGCCGATGCCGCCGCCGACGCCGATGTCAACAAGGCACCGGCCCGCGACTCGGCGACACGGCTGGGAGCGGTGACGGTCTCGGCGACCAAGATCGAGACCGACATCGCCGACGTGCCGTCGACGGTCAGCGTCATCGACGACCAGCAGATCGAGGAAAATCTGGTCACCGACATCAAGGATCTGATCCGCTTCGAGCCCGGCGTTTCAGTCCGCAGCGCCCCAAGCCGCTACTCCGCCGCCGGATCGGCGACGGGGCGTGACGGCAACAGCGGCTTCAACATCCGCGGCCTGGAAGGCAACCGCATCCTGATCCAGGTCGATGGCATCCGCCTGCCCGAGGCGTTCAGCTTCGGCGCCCAGGCCACCGGGCGCGGCGACTATCTCGACCTCGACCTGCTGAAGTCGGTCGAGATCCTGCGCGGGCCGACCTCGGCGCTCTATGGCAGCGACGGCGTGGCCGGCGCCGTCAGCTTCACCACCAAGGATCCCGATGATTACATCGACACCGACGGCTGGTATGCGGAGGCCAAGGCGGGCTATGCGAGCGCCGACGAGAGCCTCGCCAAGAGCGCGCTGGTGGCCGGCAGGTCCGGGGCCTGGCAGTACCTGCTGGCCTACACCCGCCGCGACGGCCACGAACAGGACACCAAAGGCGACAACGACGAGCCCAACAGCAACCGTACCCGCGCCAATCCGCAGGATATCGGGTCCAACGCCGTGCTGGCCAAGCTGGTGTTCGCGCCCAGTGACGCCCACCGCCTGCGCCTGACCGCCGAACACAGCGACCGCGAGATCGACACCGACGTGCTCAGCGCCGTCGCGCCGACGCCCACCGCCGCCACCAGCACCCTGGCCCTGTGGTCGCGGGACAACATCAAGCGCGACCGGGTGAGCCTCGACCACCGCTATACCGGCGACGGCGGCCTGCTGCACGCCGCGCGCTGGAACCTCCACTGGCAGCAGAGCCGCAACAAGGAATATGCCGAGGAGGACCGCAACACCGCCGCCGATCGCATTCGCGACAACCGTTTTGACACACGCGTCATCGGCGCCAACGCCGATCTGGAGACCGTGATCGAGGGCGAGGCCATCTCCCACCACTTCGTCTACGGCGGCGACCTGTCGATCACCCGCCAGAAAAGCCTGCGCGACGGCACCGTGCCGCCGGCCGGCGAGACCTTCCCGGCCCGCGCCTTCCCGACCACCGACCACACACTGGGCGGCCTGTTCGTGCAGGACGAAATCAGCCTGATGGACAAGCGCCTGACGCTGTTCCCCGCACTGCGCCTCGACTATTACCGCATCAAGCCGGAGACCGACGCCACCTACACCGGCTCGCCGCCGACCCGGCAGTCCGACACCCACCTGTCGCCCAAGCTCGGCCTGGTGTTCAAGGCGACCGACTCGATCGGCCTGTTCGCCAACTACGCCCGCGGCTTCAAGGCGCCATCGCCGTCGCAGGTCAACTCGGGCTACACCAATCCGGTCTCCAACTACCAGATCGTCTCCAACGCCGACCTGAAGCCCGAAACCAGCGAGACCATCGAGGCCGGCGTCCGTCTCTCCGGCAAGGCGTGGTCGCTCAACGCCACCGCCTTCAAGGGCTGGTACAAGGACTTCATCTCGATGCAGCTGGTCTCGGGCAGCTACACCGCGACCAATCCGGCCATTTTCCAGTACATCAACCTCAATCGCGTCGAGATCAGCGGCGTCGAGGCCCGCGGCCAGCTGACGCTGCCGGCCGGCTTCGGCCTGCTGGCCACCGCCTCCTACACCAAAGGCGACACCAGGATGGACGGCGACGACGTGCCGCTTGACACCATCGACCCGTTCAAGCTGGTGGCGGGCCTGAGCTGGCGCGCCGCCGATGACCGCTTCGGCGGCCAGCTGATCGCCACCATGGTCGCCGACAAGAAATCCTCGCGCATCTCGACCGCCTGTTCCGGCGGCTGCTTCGCGCCCGATGGCTTCACCCTGGTGGACGCCACCGCCTTTTTCAACGTCAACAGCCACCTGAGCGCACGGGTGGGCGTGTTCAACATCCTCGACCGCAAATACTGGTGGTGGAGCGACGTGCGCGGGCTCGGCGCCACCTCGACGGTCAAGGACGCCTACACCCAGCCGGGGCGCAACGTCGGCCTGTCGCTCACCGCCCGGCTGTAGCAGACCCGCCGGCACACGCGGCCCGGGCGAGACCGGGTCGCGGCCATGGCCCTCGCGGGCCCCGCCTCGGCGGGGCCCGCTCGTTTTTTTGACTTCCCACAGCGGCGCGCGGTGCTTAAAGCCTTTCCGCGAGTGACCGTGGCCCGGACAGGGCCGCGAGTCTCATTGGTTGGTTTGTGAGGGCAAGACGACATGGCGAACAGGGCGCGACCACTCTCCCCGCATCTTCAGGTCTACCGCTGGCGGTCCAACATGCTGGTGTCCATCCTGCACCGCGTGACGGGCAGCGGGCTGGCCACCGTCGGCGCCGCCGTGCTGCTGTGGTGGCTGCTGGCCGCCGCGTCCGGCCCGCAGGCCTATGCCTTCTTCCTCGACGCCGCGACCAGTCCGCTGGGCCGGCTGGTGCTGTTCGGCCTGACCTTCGTGTTCTTCCAGCACCTGTGCTCGGGCGTCCGTCACCTCTATATGGACACCGGCGAGGGTTACGACCCGGCCACCAGCCGCAGGCTGGCCAGCCTCACCCTGGCGGGATCGACGATCCTGACCCTGGTGACCTGGTTCCTCGTCTATTTCGCCTAAGGGAGCATGAGACCGATGAGCTTGCGCACCGAACTCGGCAAGGTCCGCGGCCTGGGCGCCGCCAAGGCCGGAACCCATCACTGGTGGCTCCAGCGCGCCACCGCCATCGCCCTCATTCCGCTCGCCGTCTGGCTGATCGCCTCGCTGGTCTCGCATGTCGCCGGCGGCCATGCCGTGGTGACGGCCTGGATCGGCAACCCGCTGGTCGCCGTGCTGCTGCTGCTGTTCGTGGTGGCGATGTTCTATCACGCCAGGCTCGGCCTGCAGGTGGTGATCGAGGACTATGTCCACGACCACGGCATGAAGCTGGCCGCGCTGCTGGCGGTCAACTTCCTCGCCATCGCCGGCGGCGTCGCCGGCGTGTTCGCCATTCTCAAGATCGCGTTCGGAGCCTGATCCATGTCCGAGGCTTACAAGATCATCGACCACACCTATGATGCCGTCGTCGTCGGCGCCGGCGGTTCGGGCCTGCGCGCCGCCATGGGCATCGCCGAAAGCGGCCTGAAGACCGCCTGCATCACCAAGGTGTTCCCCACCCGCAGCCACACCGTGGCGGCCCAGGGCGGCATCGCCGCCAGCCTCGGCAACATGGGGCCGGACCACTGGACCTGGCACATGTACGACACGGTGAAGGGCTCCGACTGGCTCGGCGACCAGGACGCCATCGAGTATCTGTGCCGCGAGGCCCCGGCCGCCGTCTATGAGCTGGAGCACTTCGGCGTGCCGTTCAGCCGCACCGAGGAAGGCAAGATCTACCAGCGCGCCTTCGGCGGCATGACCCAGAACATGGGCAACGGCCCGGCCGCCCAGCGCACCTGCGCCGCCGCCGACCGCACCGGCCATGCCATGCTGCACGCGCTGTACCAGCAGAGCCTGAAGTACGACTGCGACTTCTACATCGAGTATTTCGCCCTCGACCTGATCATGGAGAACGGCGAGTGCCGTGGCGTCGTCGCCATGTGCATGGAAGACGGCACCATCCACCGCTTCCGCGCCAAGGCCGTGGTGCTGGCGACCGGCGGCTACGGCCGCGCCTACTTCTCGGCGACGTCCGCGCACACCTGCACCGGCGACGGCGGCGGCATGGTGCTGCGCGCCGGCCTGCCGCTGCAGGACCTGGAGTTCGTGCAGTTCCACCCGACCGGCATCTACGGCGCCGGCGTGCTCATCACCGAGGGCGCGCGTGGCGAGGGCGGCTATCTCACCAACGCCAACGGCGAGCGCTTCATGGAGCGTTACGCGCCGTCGGCCAAGGATCTGGCCAGCCGCGACGTGGTCTCCCGCTCGATGGCCATGGAAATCCGCGAGGGTCGTGGCGTCGGCAAGGAAGGCGACCACATCTACCTGCACCTCAACCACATCGCGCCGGAGATTCTCGCCGAGCGCCTGCCGGGCATCACCGAGACGGCGCACATCTTCGCCGGCGTCGACCTGCGCAAGGAGCCGATCCCCGTGGTGCCGACGGTGCACTACAACATGGGCGGCATCCCGACCAACTACCACGGCGAGGTGGTGACGCTGAAGGACGGCAACCCCGACACCGTGGTGCCGGGCCTGTTCGCCGTCGGCGAGGCTGCCTGCGTGTCGGTGCACGGCGCCAACCGCCTGGGCTCCAACAGCCTGATCGACCTCGTGGTGTTCGGCCGCGCCGCCGGCCACCGCATCGCCGAGATCATCAAGCCGGGCACGGCGCACGCCGCCCTGCCCAAGGACTCCGCTGATCTGGCGCTGGGCCGGCTCGACCACTTCCGCCACGCCAAGGGCGGCACGCCGACCGCCGAGCTGCGCCTCAAGATGCAGAAGACGATGCAGGCCGACTGCGCCGTGTTCCGCACCGAGAAGATCCTTGAGGAAGGCAAGGGCAAGATCGACGCCGTCTATCAGGGCATGACCGACATCGGCGTCACCGACCGCTCGCTGGTGTGGAACACCGACCTGATCGAGACGCTGGAACTCGACAACATGCTGCCGCAGGCGGTGGTGACCATGTATGGCGCCGCCAACCGCAAGGAAAGCCGTGGCGCGCACATGCACGAGGACTACCCCAACCGCGACGACGACAACTGGATGAAGCATACCGTTGCCTGGTTCTCCAACGACGGCAAGGTGACCATCGACTATCGTCCGGTGCACACCAACACGCTGACCGACGAGATCGAGTACATCAAGCCGAAGGCGCGCGTGTACTGATCCGGCGGCGCACCGCTGATCGCCAGGGCCACGGGGCATCCCCGTGGCCCTTCGCGTTTCAGCTGGGCCTCGGGTAAAGACCAACAATGAGAAAGAGCAATACGCCTACTGACGGCTTTCTGGCACAGTTATAGGAAAAAAGCAATCATAAATTGTTAAACTCATTCCACGGTGCCGGATCCGCATGATCGCGGGTACAGACATCCGCCCCTCGCCGGGCGGGGATGGCACCCACCGATCCGGCTCCCGGCGACAGCAGCCGGTGGCGACGCTTGACGAATCGGACCCGGCCCGGCAGGTGACGGGGATGAAACGCCCGTTGCCCGAGTTGCCATGCTGACCCTGCTGTCCCCCGCCAAATCGCTCGATTTCGAGTCCGCCCTGCCCGCCCCCCTGCCCGCCGGGGCGCCGACCCAGCCGCGCCTGCTGGACCGCGCCGCGGACCTGGTGGCCCACGCCCGGGCGCTGTCGGCGGACGATCTGAAAAGCCTGATGGGGATTTCCGACGCGCTGGCGACCCTCAACGTCGACCGTTTCCGCGCCTTCCGCACCCCCTTCACCCCGGACAACGCGCGCCCGGCGGTGTTCGCCTTCAACGGCGACGTCTATGCAGGCCTCGCCGCCGGCACGCTGGAGGCCGGGGCGATCGCCTTTGCCCAGCGGCACCTGCGCATTCTCTCGGGCCTCTATGGCCTGCTGCGGCCGCTCGATCTCATCCAGCCCTACCGGCTGGAGATGGGCATCGCCCTGAAAACCCCCGGCGCGCGCACGCTCTACGCCTATTGGGGCGACACCATCACCGACCTCATCGCCGCCGATCTGGCGGACGCCGGCACGCCGGTGGTGGTGAATCTCGCCAGCCAGGAATATTTCGGCGCGGTGCGCCCCCAGCGGCTGCCCTGCCCGGTGGTGACGCCGCATTTCAAGGAGCGCCGGGGCAACCAGCTCAAGGTGATCTCGTTCAACGCCAAGCGGGCACGCGGCGCCATGGCCCGCGCCCTCTGCGCGGCCGGCATCGACCGGCCGGACGACCTGAAGGACCTGGCGCCGGACGGCTACCGCTTTGACGCCGCGCTGTCCGACGACCGGAACTGGGTGTTCGTGAAGTAACGCCAGGCGCGCGCCGCGCCGGCTTTCCCGACCTCAGGCGTCCTCGGCGCGCCGCTGGACGACGCAGCCATACCAGCCGAGGCCGCGATAGGTCTCGTAGCCCGGCGTGCGGGCATAGCCCACCACCGCGCCGTCGCTGGTCTCGTAGTGGCCGATGTCACCGCGCTGGGTCGCCAGGGCGAAATGGCTGGCCAGCACGCCGACATTGTCGGAGGCCGCGATCACCTTGTGCTGGCTGTCCAGCAGCAGCACCCGCGAGCGCCGGCGCTCCTCGGCGGACAGCCGCACACCGTTGACCACCGCCATCGCCTGCGGCTGCCAGTCGAAATGGATGCCGAGCACGCCGAGCACCCGGCCATGCCGCTCGCCGCCCTCGCGGATGGCGGCGGCATAGGTGGCGACCAGGCTGTTGTCGAGCGCCCGGCAGGCCGTGATGTCGGCGACCGCATAGTCGTCGCCGCTGGCCGAGCCCAGCGCGTCGCGGAACCACGCCTCGCCGGCGACGCTGTGGCCGGCCACCCGGTAGCGGTCCGGCCGGCCGTTGGCGATCACCGTGCCGGCGGCGTCGGCGATCCACAGGTCGAGGTAGACGGTGTAGGCGTCGAGAATGACCCCCAGCCGCTGGCTGGCGTGACGGCAGGCGGCATCGCTGCGCTCGGCGGCGGCGGCCACCACCGCGCTGTCGGTCGCCCACCAGCGCACGTCGCAGGTGCGCTCGTAAAGATTGCGGTCGATGATCTCGATGGCGTTGAGCGCCAGATCGGCCAGCCGCTGGCCGCGCACCGCCTCGGTGAGGCGCGCGCCCACCTGTTCCAGCAGGCGGGCCTTGCCGACCAGCTCGGACTCGAGATTCTGCGCCACCTCCTCGATCTCGCCGGAGATGCCCTTCACCTCGTTGGCGACGATGGAAAAGCCGCGCCCGGCGTCCCCGGCGCGGGCCGCCTCGATCAGCGCGTTGAGCGCCAGCATCTTGGTGCGGCTGGTGATGCCGCGAATGGCCTCGGTGCCTTCCTGCACCGCCTGACCGACAGCGACCGCCAGCCGGGCGATCTGCTCGGGATCGGTGGACTGGGCCTGATCGGCGGGCATGGACTCAGTAACGGACATGGTGACGCGACCCCTCAACATTGGCCAGACGGCCAAACATGAATCACGGATCATATGTGCGCCGGCTTATATGACAATGCGACTAAAGACATTATCCAACCAGCGAAAATCCTGGCATCTCAAGGGCTGGGAAGTGTGCGCCCGCCAGCCCCGCCGGCAGGCGACTCCACCAGCCCAGCCGGCAGGTGATCCGCCGGCTCAGCCGGCAAGGGCTTCTGATTCCGTCGGCTCAGCCGGCAAGGGCTTCAGCCTTTTCCGCCAGTTCGAGCCAGCGTTCCTCGCGCGCCGCCAGGGTAACGCGCGCGGCCTCCAGCTCGGCGCTGGTGCGGGCGAACAGGTCCGGTTTCTTGGTGTACAGGTCGGGGTCGGCGAGCTTGACCTCCAGCTGGCAGATGCGGTCGGTCAGCGCCTCGATCTCCGCCGGCAGGCCGTCGAGTTCCCGCTGGTCCTTGTAGGACAGTTTGGTGGCGGCCTTGGCCGGGGCGGGCGCGGCGGCCTCGGCGCGGGCGGCAGCGGCGGGTCTGGCCGTCGGGGGTGGCAGGCGCTTGGCCTCCCAGTCGGAATAGCCGCCCACCACCACGTCGGCCTTGCCGGAGCCATCGAGCGCGATGACCATGGTGACGGTGCGGTCGAGGAAGTCGCGGTCGTGGCTGACGATCAGCACCGTGCCGTCATATTCGGCGATCACTTCCTGCAGCAGGTCGAGCGTTTCGAGGTCGAGATCGTTGGTCGGCTCGTCGAGCACCAGCAGGTTGGACGGTTTGGCGAACTCGCGCGCCAGCAGCAGCCGCGAGCGCTCGCCGCCGGACAGCGTCTCGATCTTGGCCTCCAGCATGCCGGGGTCGAACAGGAACTCCTTGAGGTAGCCCGCCACATGCTTCTTCTCGGTGCCCACCGTCACCCAGTCGCCACCGTCGGCCAGCACGTCGCGCACGCTCTTGCCCGGCGTCAGGAACGCCCGCGCCTGGTCCACCATCACCCGGTCGAGGGTGCGGGCGACGCGGATGCGCCCCTCGTCGGGGGCCAGCTCGCCGGTGAGCAGCTTGAGCAGGGTGGTCTTGCCGACGCCGTTGGGGCCGATGACGCCGATGCGGTCGCCGGCCTGCACCTTGATGTTGAAGTTCTTCAAGATGGTCTTGCCGCCAAAGGCCTGACCGACGCCCTCGGCCTCGATGACCACCTTCGACTTCTGCTCGGATTCGGCCAGCGCGAGGGCGGCGACACCCTGCGGCCCGGTCATCCGCCGGCGGACCTCGCGCATCTCCATCAGCTTGCGCAGGCGGCCCTGGTTGCGCCGGCGCCGGGCAGTGACGCCGCGGGCCAGCCAGTGCTGTTCCAGCCGCAGCTTGGCATCCAGCCGCTCCGCGTTGCGCTGCTCCTCCTCGGCGACCTTCTCGCTCCACGCCTCGAAGCCGCCGAAGCCGACCTCGGCGCGCCGCACCTGACCGCGATCCAGCCACAAGGTGGCCCGGGTCAGCCGGGAGAGGAACATGCGGTCGTGGCTGACGACCACGAAAGCACCGGCGAAGCTGCGCAGATAACCCTCCAGCCATTCGATGGCGGCGACGTCGAGATGGTTGGTTGGCTCGTCCATCAGCAGCAGGTCTGGCTCCAGCGCCAGCGCGCGGGCGATCGCCGCCCGCCGCCGCTCACCGCCGGAAGCCGTGGAGGCGGGCCGGTCGAGATCGACGCCCAGCGCATCGGCGAGCTTGGCCACCGCGTGCGGCTCGGGCGGCTGCGGCTGGTCGCCGGCATCCATGGCGAAGTCGCGCAGGGTGGCGAAACGATCCACCGCCGGCTCCTGCTCCAGCAGCACCACCCGCAGGCGCGGCCGCAGCACCCGCCGGCCCTCGTCCAGCTCCAGCCGGCCGGCCAGCACGTTGAGCAGGGTCGATTTGCCGGCGCCGTTGCGGCCCACCAGTGCCAGCCGGTCGCGGTCTCCGATATGGACGTCGAGCTGGCGGAACAGCCAGCCCTCGCCGCGATGGACGCCGATGCGCTCAAGGGAAAGGATGGGAGCAGACATTGTTTCTTGGCCGATACAACTGCTAGAACACGCCGCCGGACCATGAACGGCATGTTCATGGCGGGTTCACGGGGGCAGAGGTAGATAGCGCATCCATGAACATGCGTCAGACTTTTTCGCGGCTGCTGGGCGCCGCCCTGCTTGGCCTGATGCTGGCATCGCCGGCCCAGGCCTGGCGGGACGACTCACGTCAGGAACGACAGGCACGGCCCGACCGACCACCGCCGCCGCGTGCCGCTGGCCGGCGCGTCGACGATGAGCAGGACGAGGCCTATCGCGCCGTCAATGCCGGCCAGATCCTGTCGCTGGCCCAGATCCGCGCCATCGTCGCCCGCCGGGTCGGTGGCGAGTTTCTGGGCGTGGAAATGGATGATGGCGGGGCGCGGCAGGGGTTGTATGTCTATCGCCTGACCTACCGGCGGCCCAGCGGCGCCGTGGTCCGCGTCGATGTCAACGCCCAGACCGGCCAGATACTGGCGGTGCGCGGCGACTGATCACTGAGGGGAAGATACCGGCATGAGACTGCTCCTGGTCGAGGACGAACCGGCACTGCAACGCCAGCTGAAAACGGCGCTGGAAGGTGTCGGCTACGCGGTGGACGCCGCCGGTGACGGCGAGGACGGCCACTTCCTCGGCGCCACCGAGACCTACGACGCCGTCATCCTCGATCTCGGCCTGCCGAAGATCGACGGCATCACCGTGCTCGAACGCTGGCGGCGCGACGGCCGCGCCATGCCGGTACTGGTACTGACGGCGCGGGATTCCTGGTCCGACAAGGTGGCGGGGCTGGACGCCGGCGCCGACGACTATCTCGCCAAGCCGTTCCAGATGGAGGAACTGCTGGCGCGGGTACGCGCACTGATCCGCCGCACCAGCGGGCTCGCCTCCTCCGAGATCGAGGCCGGTCCGGTGGTGCTCGACACCCGCTCAAGCCGCGTCACCGTCAATGGCGAGGCGGTGCGGCTGACCGCCCAGGAATACAAGCTGCTGGCCTATCTCATGCACCACAAGGGCAAGGTGATTTCCCGCACGGAACTGACCGAGCACATCTACGATCAGGATTTCGACCGGGACTCCAACACCATCGAGGTGTTCGTCACCCGCATCCGCAAGAAGCTCGGCGTCGACCTCATCAGAACGGTGCGCGGCCTTGGATACTGCCTCGAAGACACACCCGCCTAGGCTCGCCGGCCTGCCCCGGCTGGGCGAGCGGCTGTGGGTCCTGCGACGCGGCTCGCTGTCGCGGCGCATGCTGGCGCTTGCCGCCGCCACCTTCCTGCCGCTGCTGCTGGGCGGTGGCCTGGCGCTCGACCGCGTGCTCGCCGACACCCTGACCCGCAACTTCGACGACCAGCTGAGCCAGTATGTCCGCTCGATGATCGCCTCGGCCGAGATCGACCCCGCCGGCGAGGTGCGCTTCACCCGGCCGCTGGGCGACCAGCGCTTCTTCGAGCCCTATTCCGGCCTCTACTGGCAGGTCTCCGGCAAGGGGATCACGCCGTTCCGCTCGCGCTCGCTGTGGGACCGGGCGCTGCCCTACGCGCCCGACAAGGTCAATTTCGACGGCACCTACCGCACCGTCGCCGTCTACAGCGACGAGACGTTGCGCATCGCCGAGCGCGACGCGGTGCTGCCGGGCTCGCCGCGCATCTTCCGCTTCGCCGTCGCGGTGCGGGTGGACGAGTTGCAGGCGCAGATTCACGCCTATCGCCGGGTGCTGGTGTGGTCACTGGTGATCCTCGCCTCCGGGCTGCTGATCCTTGCCGCCCTGCTGGCGACCTACGGGCTGTGGCCGCTGCGCCGGGTACAGCGGGCGCTGACCGAGATCCGCTCCGGCGAGGCCAGCCGCATCGACGAGCCCTCGTTTCCCCCGGAAATCCGCCCGCTGGTGCACGAGATGAACGCGCTGCTGGCCCACACCGAGGTCCAGTCGGAGCAGGCCCGCACCCATGCCGGCAATCTGGCCCACGCGCTGAAAACCCCGATGAGCGTGCTGCTGAACGAGGCGCGCGGCGACGACACCCCGCTGGGCCAGGCCGTGCTGGCCCAGGTGGCGCTGATGAAGCGCCATGTCGACCACCATCTGGCCCGCGCCCGCGCGCTCGGCCGGCGGGCGGCGATTGGCGCCCGCACGCCGGTGTGGCGTTCGCTGGAAAGTCTGAAGCGGGCACTGGAGCGCATCTACGTCGACAAGGGCGTGCACATCGAGCTGGTGGGCGACCCGGAGCTGGCGTTTCGCGGTGAACGCCAGGATCTGGAGGAAATGCTCGGCAACCTGCTCGACAACGCCTGCAAATATGGCGGCCAGCGGGTGCGGGTGAGCGTGCGGCTCGCCCCGCGCGAGGACGACGAGCCGTTCCTGACCCTCACCGTCGAGGACGACGGCCAGGGCATTCCCGCCAGCGAATGGAGCAAGCTGTTCGAGCGCGGCGTGCGGCTTGACGAGACCTCGACGGGCACCGGCATCGGCATGGCGATCGTGCGCGACATCGCCGAGATCGTCGGCGGCAAGGTGTGGCTGGAACGCTCCGCCGACCTTGGCGGACTGGCCGTCGTCGTCGTTCTGCCGGCGGCGGAATAAACCGCCTGCGTCCATTGTTCAGCCGCAGTTCAGGCAGCCGCCCCTAGTTTCACCCTCAAGTTCGACGTTGAGAGCTTCTGGAGTGTGACGATGATCACCAAGACCTTCGCCCGCGCGGCCCTGCTGACCGCCGCCGCCCTGTCGCTGGCCGCCTGCGAGGCCAACAAGGAAGGCGTCGGCACGCTGGCGGGCGCCGCGCTCGGCGCCTGGGCGGGCTCCGCCATCGATAACGACGGCTCGGGCGGCGTCATCGCCGTGGCCGCGGGCACCATCATCGGCGGCCTGATCGGCAACCAGATCGGCAAGGGCCTCGACAAGGCCGACCGGCTGGAGGCCGAGCGCGCCCAGTACGAGACGCTGGAACGCCGCCGCTCCGGCGAGCGCGGCACCTGGTACAACCCCGATACCGGCCACTCCGGCTGGACCGAGGCCAAGCCCGCCTACAAGAACGACAAGGACCAGTATTGCCGCGAGTTCACACAGACGGTGGAGATCGGCGGCAAGAAGGAAACCGCCTACGGCACTGCCTGCCGCCAGCCGGACGGCGCCTGGAAAATCGTGAAATAGTCCCCGAGCCAACCTCATGCCCCTGATATCCGGTTGACTCCTGGCATCCGGCGCCCGTGCCGGTTCTGCCATACCTCACAGCCGGTGACGCCCGTCGTCACCGGCTTTCTTGCGCGAGGGCGGCACGATCCCGGCCGGATCGCCGCAAACCTTGCAAAAGAGCGGCTATCAGCCTAATATCGTCGTCTGCCCACGCCCGGGGTGGTCGGTGTGCCGTGTCATGAGCCTGGCAGAAGGCCAACAAAGACGGCGGATCCACCCCACTTATCGCTCTCGCGCGCAATCATAACTACCGCGGGCACAACAACCGCGGGGGTTGAATATCTGCTGACACTGACATATCGTGGCAGTCTGCCCACGCCCGGGGTGGTCGGTGTGCCGTGTCATCAGCCTGGCAGGAGGCCACCAAAGACGGCGGATCCACCCCACTTTTCACCCTTGGCCGCCACAGCGGCGCGATCCCCGCCCCCGCCCTCAGCGCCTACCGCTCCTCCAGCGGCAGGGCGGTGGTGTGCTTGATCTCCGATAGCGCGATGGTCGACTTGATTTCCTGCACCCCGGGCAGCTTCGACAGGGTGTCGAAGAAGAAGCGCTCATAGGCCTCGATGTCGGCGGCGACGATGCGCAGGAAAAAATCGGTCTCGCCCATCATCACATAGCATTCCAGCACCTGGGGAATCTCGCGGATGGCGGCGGTGAATTCGTCCAGATGCGCCCGCCCGTGCGCCGACAGCCGCACCTGGGCGAAGATCTGCGCGTTCAGCCCCAGCTTGCGACGGTCGAGCAGCGCCACCTGGGCGCGGATGAAACCGGCCTCGCGCAGGCGCTGGATGCGCCGCCAGCACGGCGACTGCGACAGGCCGACCCGTTCGGCGATCTCGGCCGCCGACAGGCTGGCGTCCTGCTGCAGCAGGGCGAGGATGCGGCGGTCGAGGCGATCGAGCGCGTGTTGCATGGCCTTTCCAACATCTACATTATGAGTGGATGATTAATGCGCCATATCAGCCATATTCCGCAAGTTTGCAAAGATTTTCCGCGTTCATCCGCCTATAAACTGCATGATTTTCGCTTGAACTGTGGATTGATGACAATGGTCATGCCGAGCAATGAGGGTTTCACCTACCGGGTGGTGACGGAGCAGGACCCTGGCGCCCTGTCGCGGGTGCTGGAGTTCTTCGCGCTGAACAACCATGTGCCCGAATGCCTGACCGCCAACCGGCGCGGCGAGGACGAGATGGAGGTCGAGGTGACGGTGCCGGACCTCGAATATACCCGCGCCCGGGTGATCGCCGCCAAGATCGGCCAGCTGGTGCCGGTGCGCCATGTCCGGCTGTTCGCCACCCGGCGCAAGGCGATGGTGGGAGCCTCCGGCGGGCTGATGGAGTTCACCGAAGTCCTGGTCTGATTCCGGTCGCACGCTTTCCCCTTCTATTCCCGTCGATCCGTCCCTATATTGGGGATGCCGCGTTCGCGCGGCTATGGCGATAAATGGTGTCGTGAAATAGGCACAGCGGACCCGGGGGCGGTACCCGGCGCCTCCACCACAACCGCCGTTTCCCGCAAGGGTGCGGCGGTTCTGATGGGGGCGAACTAGGATCGACGTGTGTTGAAAGACGAGACTTTCGCCCGGCCTGACTGCGCCGCAAAAACGGTCAAACCTGACAAATGCCAACGACAACGAGGCATTCGCTCTGGCCGCGTAACCAACCCTAACGGGAGCGGTTACTTCAACCATAGCGCGGTTTGGAACGCACCGGGCAACAGAAGCGAAATCCGCGGCAGGGAGGGCGCCGGGCAACAGAAGCCCCTCCACTCATGATGTTAGCCGGATAGCCGCCTTGACGCCGCCAACGCTTTGCCGCACGGTTGGGACGTGACCACAGAATCGCTCATTCCCTACGAAGACTATGTGCAGGCCGCCCTGCGCGGCGTTGTCGCGCGCATCCTCAAGGGCGTCGACCCGGCCGGCCTGCCCGGCAACCACCACTTCTACATCGCGTTTCGCACCCGCTACCCTGGTGTGGTGGTGCCGAAATCGCTGCTGGACAAGTATCCCGACGAAATGACCATCGTGCTGCAGAACCGCTTCTGGGACTTGCAGGTGCACGAAGATTATTTCGAGGTCGGCCTGTCGTTCAACCAGACGCCGACCAAGATCGTGGTGCCGTTCAACGCGCTGATCGGCTTTGTCGACCCGGCGGTGAACTTCGGCCTGCAGTTCCAGCCGCCCGAGGTGGAAGCCGCCGCGCCCGAGGCCGAACCCGCCATCGCGGCGACCGACGCGCCGGCCGCCGAGGAACCCGCCAGCGATGAACCGGCCACCAACGTCATCACCCTGGACCGCTTCCGCAAGAAGTCCTGACGGCATGCCCGGTCCTGACGGCAGCGGCGGCGGTTTTGCTGCCCCCGGAGGCTGACGTGACCATGCCGAACCCCGACCTCGCCACCCGCGACGAAACGGACAGCCTTGGCGCCATCGCGGTGCCGGCGCGCGCCTACTGGGGCGCCCAGACCCAGCGCGCGATCGGCAATTTCCCCATCGGCGACGAGCGAATGCCGCTACCGCTCATCCATGCGCTGGCGCTGGTGAAACTGGCGGCGGCGCGCGTCAACGCGCGGGCAGGCCGTCTGGAAGCCCGCCTTGCCGATGTCATCGAGGTCGCCGCACTTGAAGTGGCCGATGGCCAGCACGACGACCAGTTCCCGCTGGTGGTCTGGCAGACCGGCTCCGGCACCCAGACCAACATGAACGTCAACGAGGTGCTGGCCGGGCGGGCCAACGAACTGCTCGGCGGCGCCCGCGGCGGCAAGGCGCCTGTGCATCCCAACGATCATGTCAACCAGGGCCAGTCGTCGAACGATTCCATCCCCACCGCCATGCATGTGGCGGCCGCCCGCGAGCTGGCCACAAGGCTGCTGCCGGCGCTGCAACATCTGCACGCGACGCTGGACGCCAAGGCACGCGACTGGGCGGGTCTGGTCAAGATCGGCCGCACCCATCTGCAGGACGCCACCCCGATCACGCTGGGCCAGGAGTTCTCCGGCTACGCGCACCAGGTGGCGATGGGCGTCACCCGGCTGGAGGCCTGCCTGCCCCGGCTACACCAGCTGGCCCAGGGCGGCACGGCGGTGGGCACCGGCCTCAACAGCGGGCCGGGCTTCGCCGAGGCGGTCGCCGCCGAGCTGGCCGCCATCACCGGCCTGCCGTTCGTCACCGCGCCCAACAAGTTCGAGGCGCTGGCCAGCCACGACACGCTGGTCGAGCTGTCCGGCGCGCTCAACACCATTGCCGTGAGCCTGAACAAGATCGCCAACGACATCCGGCTGCTGGGCTCCGGCCCGCGCTCGGGACTGGGCGAGCTGGCGCTGCCGGAAAACGAGCCCGGCTCCTCGATCATGCCGGGCAAGGTCAACCCGACCCAGGCGGAGAGCCTGACCATGGTCGCCGCCCAGGTGATGGGCAACCATGTCACCGTCACCGTCGCCGGCGCCCAGGGGCATCTGGAGCTCAACGTGTTCAAGCCGGTGATCGCGCTCAACGTGCTGCAGTCGATCCGCCTGCTGGCCGATGGCGCGGCGTCATTCGCCGACCGCTGCGTCGCCGGCATCACCCCCAATACCGACCGGCTGGCGGCACTGATGGAACAGAGCCTGATGCTGGTGACGGCGCTGGCGCCGGCCATCGGCTATGACAACGCGGCGAAGATCGCCAAGCACGCCCATGCCCATGGCCAGACGCTGCTCGCCGCCGGACTGGAGCTGGGGCTGATCGACGAGGCACGTTTCCGCGCCCTGGTGCGGCCCGAGGCAATGCTGGGGCTGGCGGACTGACCTGCCACTCGCCGGATGCCGCTCCCGGCAACGCCGTCATGCCCCGCACGGTGGGGACTCGACAGGATCAATGACAACAGACGGAAGCACTGGCACAACCAGAACACCCCCTGTTCGGAGTTCCCCGATGACCGACCGACTGCCCGAGACGATCAACTGGGTACGCACCGCCCAGTTCTCCCGCCGTCAGGCCATGCGCGCCACCGCCGGCGCCGGCTTCGCGCTGGCCGCAGGCCCGGTGGCCGCCTCGGCCGTGACCACCGACGATGCCGGCCTCGACACCGCCTGGGTCGACGTCCCGGTGAACGGCCGCACTATCCCCGCCTACCGCGCCCGACCGGCCGACAGCGGACCGAGGCCGGTCATCCTCGTGGTGCAGGAGGTTTTCGGCGTCCATGCATGGATTCAGGACATCGTTCGCCGGCTGGCCCACGCCGGCTATTACGCCATCGCGCCAGACCTTTATTTCCGTCAGGGCGACCCCACCCGGATCAGCGACATCAAGACTCTGGTCGACTCCATCGTCGCCAAGGTGCCCGACGATCAGGTAATGCGCGACCTCGACGCGACGGCCGCCTTCGCCGGCGGCGACGGTGGTCAGGTGGATAAGCTTGGCATCACCGGCTTCTGCTGGGGCGGGCGTATAACCTGGCTCTACGCCGCCCATAATCCGACACTGAAGGCCGGCGTCGCCTGGTATGGCCGGTTGACCGGACAGCCC
>CAUJIW010000144.1 GCA_963205175.1 Pseudomonadota bacterium | reverse complement strand
CTGATAGGCACCACATGGTCAACCGTGTTGGCGATGGTCATCCTGCCCTCAGCATGGCATCCCCTGCACAATGGTTCGATCAGCAGGTGAGCTGCCCTGAGGCGTGCCCAGGTCGCAGTGTTGTAGGGCCACTTAGCCATGACGCCGCACCTCATCTGCAAGGTGAAGCAGCTCAGCGACAATCTCGCTCTTGTCCTCGTGAAAGCGTTCGGGTCGCTTGGGGTGAGGAGTGAGGCGCTCCACCCTATAGGCAAGGTTATCGAGAGTGTTGGGCAGGGGTGCGATAACCCCGATAACCGGATAACCGTTGGGCTTAGTCATCATCCCCATACCTCCGGTTACTGCGGTTATCGCGGTTATCGGGGGACATAGGGTTGTTGCGATAACCAACGTGATCCGGGTGCGAATAGAGCCCTTTCTTGCTCGTTTTCACCACTTCTCCGGCCTTTGCCATCTTGAATAGGAGCTGTTTGACGTTGTTGCGGGGTAGGCCCAGCGCGTCGGCAATCTCAGCGGGAGACATGCCGTCCGGGTTATCCTCATGGTTGTCGGCCAACAGATCGAGGATAACCGCACGCTCGTCGGTGCGCCGAACCTCACTCGCTTTGCCCAGGGCTCGCCAGCGGCAAGTCAGCTTCTCGAACTGCACAGCCGTTTCGATTTCTTCGATGTCGCGGCCTCGGCCGTAGAGGGTGACGCCGTTCTGGTCGCGGTCGAGGATGATAGTGGTATCAGCCGCGCCGGACAGGCCCAGGGTGCCGCTTACCTTCTCGAAAGGGTCCGCATCGGCTCCGCTCTTGCGCGTATGGTGCACCACAACGATCGCCACGCCAGTTTCCATCGCGAGGCTTTGCAGCTCCTTGATGGCCAGATAATCGGCCTCGTAAAGCGTCTGGTCTTTGCCCTTGGCAGTCGCCTTGAACATGGCCAGCACGTCCACGATTACAAGCCGGGCCTCCGGGTGCTCCGCGATCCACTCACGAATTGCAGCAACACCGCCCTCATTGGCGCGGGGCCATTCGGTGGCGAGGTGCAGCCGATCGGGCACCGGAGCGTGCACCAAGGCCTCCATCTGCCACAGCTTGTCGATGCGGGATTTTAGGCGGCGACGGTTATCCTCCAGCGCGAGATAGAGCACGTCGCCCTGTTCGCACCGCACGTCGCCCAGGCACACGCCGCCCTCTGCAACGGCCAGGCCGATTTCCATGCAGAACCACGACTTGCCCAGCTTGGGCTTGCCTGCAAAGAGGGTCAGGCCCTCCGCGATATAGCCGGGCACCACATACTTGATCGGCTCAAACTCCATGTCGCAAAGATCGCGAGCGGAGATAAACCGCGGTGCCGTTTTGGTCGAGGTCGTGCGCTTTTGCTCCGGGGCGAAGCGGGTGACGTTGATGCCTTCCATCCGGGGAAAGCCCTGAGGGTTGATGTCTGGATTAAGCACGGCGCGCCACCTTATCGTTGAGGTCGGCGCCGGCCTGGGTCGGCGCGAGAATGATGGTTTCGACGCCGGCAGCGTGAAGGCGCTCGCCAGCCGATCGAGCGGCGTTCTGTCCGGTCCCTGAGGCGTCATTGTCGGCGGCGATCCACACGGATTCGATGGCCGGCAGGACGGGGAACGATGCAATGCCGTTGGCGCTCAGGACGGACCACACGGGCATGTTGCAAAGGTCCGGCAGCTCGCGGATCGACAGGGCGGTTTCGATGCCCTCGCCAATGGCGATAACCTTGGTCACGTCCGCGTTGTCGGTCAGCTTCACGGCTCCACCGCCGATCGGCCCATAGGCCTTGCGGTCGATCTTGCGGCCCGTGGCGTCGATCGCCGTCCGGTGGATGGCCTGAGGCTCATTGGTGACGATGTTGCGCACCAGCCCGATCATGCAGCCGTGTCGCTCGCCCTTGCCGAACGGGCAGGACGGATGCCAGCGCAGCGCCTCGCCTTGATAGGACACGCCACGGCTCGCCAGATAGACAGCGGCCGGGGTGCCCTCGATCGAACGGGCCTCGCGCCAGATGGTGCCGGCGCGCTCGATACGGTCGCGATCCTCAGGCGTCGGGGTGACGATGACCGGGGAGCGGGTTTCGGCTGGGGTGAAATCGCCCAGGCCAAGGCGTTTGCGCACATGATCCTTGCACTCGCGCCAGTCGTCGCCGGCATGGGAGAACACGGTGAAGTCGTCGCCCGTGAAGGTGACGCTCAGGGATCGGTCGCGTGGCGAATGATTAGGGCCAGGGCACAGAACGTTGTTCCTGCCTGCCACTTCGCCGCCCAGGGCCTTTGCAGCGTAAAAGAGGTTCATGCCACACCTCCCATTGCCGCGAGGGAGGTGGTGTTGTATCTTTCGCGCCTGAAAGTGCTGCTCGCCTTTCCATATCCACCGCCGTTCCCGATGCCAGTCGGGGCGGCGGTTTCATTTTGCGCAAGCGATCCATCGCGACGGTTTGCAAAGCGATGGCTAACCGATTGATTGTTCGATGTGGGTTTTGGGCTCGGTTTGCAGAGGAACCGAACGAATTCAACGACTGGCCTTAGACTACGAATCTGAGGGTCGGACGTTCGAATCGTTCCGGGCGCGCCATTCTTCTCTTGCCGAATCCCCCCGACAATCATGGACGAAATCCGAAGCACGTCGTCGTGTTGTCATCACGGCCGGGCTTGCGTGGTCCCGCCGCCAGCCCTTGAAGCCGCGACCGGTGATGCCACATCATGTCGGCGGCCGCTGTGTGGCCGCGCGATGTTTCGAGGATGGCGATGAACTATCTCAAGACCGGGATGCTGCTGGCGGCGCTGACGGCGCTGTTCATGGCGGTGGGCTACATGGTGGCCGGCCCCAACGGCGCGCTGATCGCCTTCCTGGTGGCGGCCGGCATGAACCTGTTCGCCTACTGGAACGCCGACAAGATGGTGCTGCGCATGTATGGCGCGCGCGAGGTCGATGCGCAGTCGGCGCCGGAGTTCCATGGTCTGGTGCGTCAGCTGGCGGCGGAAGCCGGCCTGCCGATGCCGCGGGTCTATATCATCGATACCGACCAGCCCAACGCCTTCGCCACCGGCCGCGACCCCGACCATGCGGCGGTGGCGGCGACGCGCGGCATCATGCGGATGCTCAGCCGCGAGGAGCTGGCCGGCGTGATGGCGCACGAGCTGGCCCACATCAAGAATCGCGACACCCTGATCATGACGGTGACGGCGACCATTGCCGGCGCCATCTCGATGCTGGCCAATTTCGCCATGTTCTTCGGCGGCAGCCGCGACGGCGAGCGGCCCAACCCGATCGCCATGATCGCCCTGATGATTCTGGCGCCGATGGCGGCCGCCCTGGTGCAGATGGCGATCTCGCGCACCCGCGAATACGCCGCCGACCGCGCCGGCGCGCAGATCTCCGGCCGTCCGATGGCGCTGGCCTCGGCGCTGGCGAAGATCCACAACGCCGCCCACGCCATCCCCAACCCGGCCGCCGAACACAATCCGGCGACGGCGCACCTGTTCATCATCAACCCGCTGTCGGGGGCGCGGATGGACAATCTCTTCTCGACCCATCCGGCGACCGAGAATCGCATCGCCGCGCTGGAGCAGATCGCTGGCGAGATGGGCGGCGGCGGCCGGCCGCCGTCCGCCTTCGATCCGCATGGCGGCGCGCCCGCCCGGCCGGACCGGCCGCGCGGGCCGTGGGGCTGAGCGGCCCGGCACCGAGAAAAGCATCGCCGGTGCAACTGACGCCATGACAGCGCCCGCGCTTGGCGGTAAAGCCCGGCGATGACCGATCGTCCCCGCCAACCCGCCCGTTCCCCCCGCCCCGCCCCGTCCGGCGACAAGTCCGGGGGTCGTTCCGGCGGTCGTCCCCGCCCCGGCCGGCCCGAAGGCGCTGTCGCCGGCCTGGCGGCGCGCCGCGGCGCCTTCAAGCTGCTCGCCGCCGTGTTGTGGCAGTATCGCCCGCTGGATATGGCGATCGAACGCGCGCTCGACGGCGTGCGCGACCCGGCGGACCGGGCGCTGGCGCGGGCCATCGCCAGCCATACGCTGCGCCGCCTGCCCGATCTTGATGCCGCCATCGATGCCTGTACCGCCAAGCCACTGCCGCACGACGCGCGGGCGCGTCTGGTGCTGCGGCTGGCGCTGACCCAGGCCTGGGTGCTCGGCACCCCGGCCCATGCGGTGGTCTCCACCGCCCTGCCGCTGGTGGAGGCCGGGCCGCGCCGGCTGGTCCATGGCGTGCTGTCGCGGCTGCTGAAGAGCCCTGCCTCACCGTTGCCGCTGCCGCCCACCCTGCCCGAACCGTTCGCCGAGCGCTGGGCCGAGGCCTTCGGGCCGGCCGCCGCCGAGGCCATTGCCGCCACGCTGGCGCACGAGGCGCCGCTCGACCTGACGCTGAAGGACGCCGCCGGCACCGCGGACGCGGCGGCCCGGCTGGGTGGCACCAGCCTGCTGCCCGGCCATGTGCGGCTGACCAGTCCCGGTGCCGTGGAGGCGCTGCCCGGTTTCGCCGAGGGTGACTGGTGGGTGCAGGATCTGGCGGCGCAACTGCCGGCCCGGCTGCTGGCGGCGCGGCCCGGCGACACGGTGGCCGATCTGTGCGCCGCGCCCGGCGGCAAGACGCTGCAGCTGGCGACGGCCGGCGCGCGGGTGACGGCGGTGGACGTCAGCGAAAGTCGTCTGGCGCGACTTTCCGACAATCTCGCCCGCACCGGGCTTGCCGCCGAGGTGGTGTGCGCCGATGCGCTGGCCTGGCGGCCGGCGGCACCGCTCGACGCGGTGCTGCTCGACGCGCCATGCAGCGCCACCGGCACGCTGCGTCGTCACCCGGATGTCTTCTACCTCAAGGCCGCCCGCGATCTGGCGCCGCTGCTCGACCTGCAGGCCCGCCTGCTCGACCACGCGCTGGACCATCTGAAGCCCGGCGGCCGGCTGGTCTATGCCGTCTGTTCGCTGGAGCCCGAGGAGGGCGAGGCGCAAATCGCCGCGCTGCTGCAACGCCGCCCGGACGTCCGCCTCGACCCGGTCGCGCCGGCCGAGCTGGCGGGGCTCGACCTGCCGGTGGCGCCCGAGGGCTGGCTGCGCACCCTGCCCGGTCAGCTGGCCGAGGCTGGTGGTCTGGACGGCTTCTTTATCGCCCGTCTCGTCAGAGGCTCCGCCTGACCGGTGGCTCTGTCGGCGGCCGTTGTTCCCCGAATCCGAACCTGCTAAGACCCGCTCTCATGTCGCAACAACCCGTCCGCATCGCGCCGTCCATCCTGTCCGCCGACTTCGCCCGGCTGGGTGAGGAAGTGCGCGCCATTGATGCTGCCGGCGCCGACTACATCCATGTCGACGTGATGGACGGCCATTTCGTGCCCAACATCACCATCGGTCCGGCGGTGGTGAAGGCGCTGCGGCCGCACACCACCAAGCCGTTCGATGTCCACCTGATGATCTCGCCGGTGGATCTTTATCTCGACGCCTTCGCCGAGGCGGGTGCCGACATCATCACCGTCCACCCCGAAGCCGGCCCGCACCTGCACCGCACCATCCAGCGCATCAAGGCGCTGGGCAAGAAGGCCGGCGTGTCGCTCAATCCGGCAACGCCGGTGGAGGTGCTGGACTATATCCTGCCCGACATCGACCTGGTGCTGGTGATGTCGGTCAACCCAGGCTTCGGCGGTCAGTCGTTCATCACCAGCCAGCTGGAGAAGATCGCCAAGATCCGCCGGCGCATCGACCTGCTGGGCAAGCCGATCGACCTTGAGGTCGATGGCGGCATCGCGCTGGCGACCGCCGGGGACGCCTATGCCGCCGGCGCCGACGTGCTGGTGGCCGGCACTGCCACCTTCCAGGGCGGCCCGGACCGCTACGCCGCCAACATCGCCGCCATCCGCGCCGAGGCGCAGGCCGGCGGCCCGGCCTCGGGAGGGTCTCTGGCGTGAGCGGCGAGCCCGACAGCGCGGACACCATCGTCCCCGGCCACCGGCTGGTGCGCTTCGGCGAGGATCGTGGCCTGTCGCTGGCGGAAAAGATCGCCCAGCGCCTGCGCCGGCTGCAGTATCGCTCGTTCCTGCACGGCCTGCGGCTGCGTGGCCGCTTTCCGCTCAAGCTGCTGGCGGCGCCGCCCGATCTGTGGCCGGGCGACCCGGCGGTCGGCAAGGCGCTGATCGACGGCAAGCTGGATTACATGGGCATCGCCATCAACACCCATGGCGTGCGCTTCTCGGCCATCCACGCGCCGGCCGCCTGGCTGGAATGGTTGCACAGCTTCCGCTGGCTGCGCGACCTGGCGGCGGAAGTCGAGCACAAGCGCGGCGCCGGCGTGGTCGAGCCGCTGATCCAGCGCTGGCTGGAGGAATATTCCAAGTTCGACGAGCTGGCCTGGCGGGCCGACATTCTCGGCGAACGGCTGATGCAGTGGATGACCCACGCGCCCTACATCCTGTCGTCCACCGATCACGTCTATCGTTCGTCGGTGCTGAACGCGCTGGCGCGTCAGGGCCGTCATCTGGTGCAGACGGCGGAAAAGACGCCCGAGGGGCTGGCGCGCATCCGGGCCACCGCCGGCCTGCTGATCAACGGCCTGTTGCTGCCCAACGGTGAGGTGCGGGCGCACAAGGGCGCGGCGGCGCTCGACCGGGCGCTGGAGCTGTTCATCCTCGCCGACGGCGGTGTCGGTTCGCGCTGCCCGGAAGAGCAGCTCGACGTGCTGAAGCTGCTGCTGACGGTGCGCCAGGTGATTCGCGAGCGCAACGTCGAGGAGCCGGCGGGCGTCACCCGCGCCATCGACCGGCTGACGCCGGCGCTGCGTGGCGTGCTGCTGGGCGACGGCCACCTGACCGCGGTGCACGGCGGCGGCCTCGGCGATGCCCATGTCATCGACCAGGCGCTGAAACTCTCCGGCGTCACCGCCAAGCCGCTGAAAAACGGCGTCTACAGCGGTTTCCAGCGGCTGGAGGGCGGGCGCAGCATCGTCGTGCTCGATGCCGGACCGCCGCCGCCGGGCCGGGTCAGCCAGACGGCGCACGCCGGCACGCTGGCCTTCGAGTTTTCCGACGGGCTCAACCGCCTTGTCGTCAACTGCGGCGGCGGTCGCGACACCGCGCTGGCGCTGATCCCCGACCTGCAGCAGGTGCTGCGGGCGACGGCGGCGCATTCGACGCTGGTGATCGACGACACCAACTCCACCCGCATCCGCGACGATGGCACGCTGGGCAAGGGTGTCTCGGAAGTGGCGGCGGTGCGCCAGGAGAGCGAGGACGGCGTGCTGGTGGACGCCCAGCACGACGGTTACGTCCGTCGCTTCGGCCTCACCCACCGGCGCCGGCTGTATCTGTCGGCCGACGGCATGGACCTGCGCGGCGAGGACAGCCTGCACCCCACCAAGCGGCGCAACTTCGGCCTGCGCGCCGCCGATGGCATTCATTTCGACATCCGCTTCCACCTCGGCCCCGGCATCGAGGCGACCGCCACCGCCGGCAACCAGGGGGCGCTGCTCAAGCTGCCGGGTGGCGCGCTGTGGCAGTTCAAGGCGCGCGGGGCGACGCTGTCGGTGGCGCCGTCGCTGTGGATCGACGCCGAGGGCCGCCGTCGCAAGGGCGAGCAGCTGGTGCTGTCGGCCGAGACCGGCGACGATGGCGCGGTGGTCAACTGGTCGTTCAAGCGCTCCGGCAAGGCCTGAGCCCTGCCAGCCGATCAGACTTTGATCGGCCAGGCCGCCTCAACGGTTGAAACCGTGGCCGCTCTGGCGTAAGCGCGGGCGCGCTATTCATCGCAGAGAGCCGATATGACCTCCATCACCGATCGCCCGGTGCGCGTGACCCGCGCGCTGCTGTCCGTTTCCGACAAGACCGGCCTGGTGCCGTTCGCCCAGGCGCTGAGCGCCCGCGGTGTCGAGCTGCTGTCCACCGGTGGCACGGCCAAGGCGCTGCGCGACGCCGGCCTGGCGGTGAAGGACGTCTCGGAGCACACCGGCTTCCCGGAAATGATGGACGGCCGGGTCAAGACCCTGCACCCCACCATCCACGGCGGCCTGCTGGCGCTGCGCGACAACCCCGAGCATGCGGCGGCGATGCAGGCGCACGCCATCCCGCCGATCGATCTGGTGGTGGTCAACCTCTATCCGTTCGAGGCGACGGTGGCCAAGGGCGCCGACGTCGAGACCTGCATCGAGAACATCGACATCGGCGGCCCGTCGATGGTGCGCTCGGCGGCGAAGAACCACGGCTATGTCGCGATCGTCACCGATCCGGCCGACTATGACGCGGTGCTGGCCGACCTTGCCGCCAACGAGGGCGCCACCAGCTTCCCGCTGCGCCGCAGGCTTGCCGCCAAGGCTTATGCCCGCACCGCCCAGTACGACGCGGCGATTGCCGCCTGGTTCGCCTTCGCCGTCGAGGGCCAGACCTTCCCGGAAACGCTGAACCTGTCGGCGACCAAGGCCGCCGAACTGCGCTACGGCGAGAACCCGCATCAGGCCGCCGCCGTCTACAAGGCGCAGGGCACCGCCGGCGGACTGGTCGGTGCCCGCCAGGTGCAGGGCAAGGAGCTGTCGTTCAACAACCTCAACGACACCGACGCCGCGCTGGAACTGATCGCCGAGTTCGGCGCCGAGACGCCGGCCATCGCCATCATCAAGCACGCCAACCCGTGCGGCGTCGCCACCGGCGCCTCGCTGGAGGACGCCTATCGCCGGGCGCTGGTGTGCGATTCGGTGTCGGCCTTCGGTGGCATCATCGCCGCCAACCGGCCGCTCGACGGCCAGACCGCCCGCGCCATCACCGAGATCTTCACGGAAGTGGTGGTCGCCCCCGACGCCGATGATGAGGCGATCGCCGTGTTCGCGGCGAAGAAGAACCTGCGCCTGCTGCTCACCGGCGCGCTGCCCGATCCGGCCCGGCCGGGGCTGACCATCCGCTCCATCGGTGGCGGTTATCTGGTGCAGAGCCGCGACAACGGCGTCACCACGCCGGCCGATCTCAAGGTGGTCACCAGGCGTCAGCCCAGCCCGCAGGAGCTGGCCGACATGCTGTTCGCCTTCAAGGTGGCCAAGCATGTGAAGTCCAACGCCATCGTCTACGCCAGGAACGGCGCCACCGTCGGCGTCGGCGCCGGCCAGATGAGCCGGGTCGACTCCGCGCGCATCGCCGCCTGGAAGGCGCGCGAGGCGGCCGAGAAGGCCGGCGAGCTGCTGCCGCTGACCCAGGGCTCGGTGGTTGCCTCCGACGCCTTCTTCCCGTTCGCCGACGGTCTGCTGGCGGCGGCGGAAGCCGGTGCCACGGCGGTGATCCAGCCCGGTGGCTCGATGCGCGACGAGGAAGTGATCGCCGCGGCCGACGACAAGGGCCTCGCCATGGTGTTCACCGGCAAGCGCCACTTCCGTCACTGACGATATGGCGCGCGGCGTTCGCCGTCAGTCGCGGCGCGCGTAGCCCGGCAGGTTCCAGCCGAACAGCATGGCGCCGGCGCGCACGCCGAACCCCGAGAACGCCGCGATCCACGCGGCGACTTCCGCCGTGATGCCGAAGGCGATCAGTGCCACATAGCCGACCGCCGCCACCAGGGCGGCGGTGACATAGATTTCCCGGCGCAGCAGGATCGACGGCTCGCCGGCCAGCACGTCGCGGATGACACCGCCGAAGGTGGCGGTGATCACCCCCATCACGGCGGCCACCGGCGCCGAGACGCCGAAGGCCAGTGCCTTGTTGACACCCAGCACGGCGTAGGCGCCCAGCCCCACCGCGTCGAGCCACAGCAGCGCCTGGTAGCGCCACGAACGGAACACCCCGCCCAGCAGCCACACCGCCACCGCGACGCCCAGACAGGTGCTGAGATAGGCTGGCGCGTCGAGCCAGAACACCGGCGCGTCGATCAGCAGGTCGCGCAGGGTGCCGCCGCCGACGCCGGTGATGCCGGCAAAGAAGGCGAAGGTCACCAGATCGTGGTTGTTGCGCGCCGCCGCCAGCGCGCCGGTGGCGGCGAACACGCCGACCCCGGCATAATTGAGGGCGGCGACCCAGTCGGGCGGCAGGAAGAGCATGGCGGGGGCTCCCGTCGTTGGTACGCGTCAGTGACAGCCCGCGCGCCGCCGACGCACCGGGGGTGCGGCTATTCGGCCGGTTCCCCCAGCGCCTGCCAGCGGGCGCGGATGATCTCCGTCGTATCCCGACTGCCGTCGGGACTCCAGCCCGGAGGGCCGGCGACACAGCCCCAGCGTTCGCGCCAGGACCGGGCATGGGCGAGATCCCGGGCGATGCCGATCCACTCATGGAAGGCGGCGACGAACGGATTGAAGGTGCCGAGGTTGCGCACGATGCCATAGCGGCACGGTTCGTCGGCGCGTTCGGGCACGAAGCTGCCGAACAGCCGGTCCCAGACGATGAACACGCCGGCATAGTTGGCATCAAGATAGCGCGGGTTGGTGGCGTGGTGCACCCGGTGGTGGCTAGGCGTGTTCATCACCGCCTCGAACCAGCGCGGCAGCCGGTCCACCATCTCGGTATGAATCCAGAACTGGTAGATCAGGTTGAGGCCGCCGCAGAACAGGATCATCGCCGGCGGGAAGCCGGCCAGGAACAGCGGCAGGCGGAACACGAAGGCGAGGCTGATCGGCCCGGTCCAGGTCTGGCGCAGCGCCGTCGAGAGATTGTAGTGCTGGCTGGAGTGGTGGATGACGTGGCTGGCCCAGAACCAGCGCACCCGGTGGGCGGTGCGGTGGAACCAGTAATAGGCAAAGTCGTCGAGCACGAAGCACAGGCCCCAGGCCCACCACGACCAGCCGATGTCGAACAGCCGGAAGCGGTACAGCCAGACGCCCAGCGCCAGGACGGCGCCGCCGAAGATCAGGCCCGAGACGGTGCTGCCGAAGCCCAGCGCCAGCGAGGTGAAGGTGTCACGCGGCTCGTAGGCGCCGCGGCCGGTCGCGCGCACCAGCAGCATTTCCAGCACGATCAGGCCGACAAAGGCCGGGATCGCCAGGGTTACGGGGTCCGGCAGGTCAGGCATGGCACTCCCCAGAGCCGTTTTGGCGTGTTTTTGCTTGGTGTGTTCTTGTTTGGCGGGTCGTGGCGCGCGGGCGTCATGGCAGCGCCCCCAGCCGGTCCGTCAACGCCGCCGCGTCCGCCGCCGTCAGCGCCAGATGGACGCGCGGCAGGGTGATGTCGTCGAGCCGCAGGGTCAGGCCGTCGGTGGCGGTCTCGACGGCCGGTGGCCGGGGCAGCACACGGGCCACCAGCCGGTCGCCCAGCGCCACCACCAGCCCCAGCCGGCCATCGGCGCCGAACACCAGCGCCGCCTTGCCATCGCGCGCCAGCACCCCGGCGGTCTGCCCGTCGCCCATAGCCGGGGTGAAGCTCAGCTGATGCCGGCGCACCGCCGCGCCGGCGGCGGCCAGCGACTCGATGGTGGCGACACGCCCGAGCCCGAGCACGCGACACAGCAGCGCCAGGAGCACGATGGCGATGAACGACCCGGCGAGAATGGCAAGCTGGCCGAGCATCGCGGGCGCGTCCTCAGCCGATGTCGAGGACGATCTTGCCGCGCACGTGGCCGGCCTGGCTCAGTCGCTGGGCCTCGGCCGCCTGTTCCAGCGGCATGAAATGCAGGTCGCCCACCGGGATGGTGCCCTCGGCGACCAGTGCCGCCACCCGGGCGATCTGCGCGCCGTTGGGGCTGGAGAACAGCCGGACGCCGGTGATGGCGCGGGCGGCACAGGCCTCGGGGTCGGGCGCGTTGTTCAGGGCGACGATGGTGCCGCCGCGCCGGACCATCGGATAGGCCGCCGCCAGCGCCTCGCCGCCCACCCCGTCGAGCATCACGTCGACGCCCTCGGGCGCCAGCGCCAGCGTCGCGGCGGTGACGTCGGCGGCGCGGTAGTCGATGACGTCATGGGCGCCGAGCTGGCGGACATAGTCGGCGTTGGCGGGGCCGCACACCGCGATCACCCGGGCGCCGAGATGGCGGGCCAGCGGCACGGCGATCGAGCCGACACCACCGCTGGCGGCGTTGATGAACACGCTCTGTCCTGGCTGCACGCGGGCGGTTTCCACCAGCGCCTGCCAGGCGGTCAGCCCGACCAGCGGCAGCGCCGCGGCCTGGCGGTCGTCGAGGCCGGCCGGCGTCAGCGCCACGGCGTCCGCCGGCATGGTGACATATTCGGCATAGCAGCCCCACTGCACGGTTGGCTTGCGGCAATAGGCCATCACTCTGGCGCCGGGGGCGAAGCCGGTGACGTCGGCGCCCAAGCCGGCCACCTCGCCGGCGGCGTCCCAGCCGGGGATGATCGGGAAGGCGTAGGGGAACACGGCCTTGAACTGGCCTTCACGCAGTTTCCAGTCGATCGGGTTGACGCCGGCGGCGCGCACCCGGATCAGCACTTCACCGGGTTGCGGTTCGGGTGCTGGCAGGTCGCCGACCTTCAGCAGGTCGGCGCCGCCGAAGCGGGCATAATAGACCGCCTTCATGCCGCCTCCCGTGCCAGTGCTGCGAGCACGTCGGCCATCGGCGAGACATCGTAGCCGGCGGCGGCGGCCTGGCTGATCAGCGTCTGCGGCGCCTCGCCGGCGCTGGCGCGCGCCAGCGCCCACAGCGTCGTCGAGCGGGCGCCGGAGCGGCAGAAGGCCAGCACCGGGCCGCGCGCGGCGGCGATCAGGGCGCGCGTCTCGTCGACCATGGCGCGGGTGAACTGGCCGGGCCGCACCGGAATGGCGGCATAGTCGAGTCCGGCGGCGCGGGCGGCGGACTCCATGCTGGCACCGGCCGGCTGGCCGGGTTCCTCGCCCTCGGGGCGGTTGTTGATGACCAGCGTGAACCCGGCCTCGGCGGCCTGGCGCATGTCCTCGGGCCTGAGCTGGCCATCGACGGAAAAGTCGGGTGTCAGCGCGCGGAACATCGCAAGTCTCCAACTGTTGGGCCGGTACACGCTATTCTTATATGAAGGAATGAGGCTGCTGTAACCAGAGAACACACAACGATGCCGGGATCGGTCCTTGCCGGCCGGTCCGGCGCCGCGGACGCCGCCGCAGAAGGGGAGTGCGGGCATGATGAACCTGCCCAACACGCTGACCATGGCGCGCCTGGTGCTGGCGCCCGTACTGGGCTGGCTCGTCGCCAGCGGCGAAGGCGTGCTGGCGGCGGCGCTGTTCGCGGTGGTGGCGGTTACCGACGCGCTGGATGGCTGGTTGGCCCGCCGGCTCGGTCAGGTGTCGGCGCTGGGTCAGCTGCTGGACCCGCTGGCGGACAAGGCGCTGGTCAACGCGACTTTTCTTGCCGGCGCCAGCACCGGTGTGCTGCCATGGTGGCTGGCCCTGCTGGTGCTGGCCCGCGACGGGCTCATCCTCGCGGGTGCCGCGCTCACCCGCACCTTCCGGCTTGGCCATTCGCTGCTGCCCCTGGCCATCGGCAAGGTATCGACGGCGGTTCAGATGACGGCGATGACGGTGCTGCTGGCAACGGGAGCGTTCGGCCGGGTCGAGCCGGCGATCATGCGGCCGCTGATCGCCGCCGTGGCGGCTGTCACCGTCGTTTCCGGGATATCTTACGCCTATGCCTGGCTGCGTCATGTTTTTGAGCGTCGCGCCATGGCACGGCGGGACTTCACGCCGTCGCGCTCAGGTCGTGAAGAAACGTCCTGACCGCCGGGCCGATGTCCGGGCGTTCCAGCGCGAAGGCGATGTTGGCCATCACGTGACCGGCCTTGTCGCCGCAGTCGAAGCGCTTGCCCTCGAAGTGATAGCCGTGGAAGGGGTGAACGCCGATCACCCGCGCCAGCGCGTCGGTGAGCTGGATCTCGCCACCGGCGCCGGCCTGCTGCGAACCCAGCACGTCCATCACCACCGGCTGCAGGATATAGCGGCCGATCACCGCCAGCCGCGACGGCGCCTTCTCCGGCGCCGGCTTTTCCACCAGGCCGCGCACCTCGGTCAGTCGGCCATGCGTCGCGCCGGGGTCGATGACGCCATAGCGGTTGGTGTGTTCGGCCGGAACCTCGGTCACCGCGACGATGTTGCCGCCGACCTCGTTGTAGGCCTCGATCATCTGCTTCAGGCACGGCGTGTCGGCCTGGATGAGGTCGTCGGCCAGCAGCACCGCGAACGGTTCGTTGCGCACCAGCTGGCGGGCGCACCACACCGCGTGGCCCAGCCCCAGCGGTTCCTGCTGGCGGGTGTAGGCGATGGCGCCCGGCTTGCCGGGGATCCCCCGCAGCTCGGCCAGCTGGTCCTGCTTGGCGCGGGCCGCCAGCGTCTGTTCCAGTTCGGCGGCATAGTCGAAATGATCCTCGATCGCCGTCTTGCCGCGGCCGGTGACGAAGATCACTTCCTCGATGCCGGCGGCGCGGGCTTCCTCGACCGCGTACTGGATCAGCGGCTTGTCGACGATGGGCAGCATTTCCTTGGGCATCGCCTTGGTGGCGGGCAGGAAGCGCGAGCCCAGGCCACCCACGGGGAAAACGGCGGTGCGTACGGGTTTCATCGCGATTCATCTCCGGCAATCATGACAAGGATAACCGGCAGTAGGCGGGAAATGTGACGATCCCGCGGCCGCCGCCGTCATTCCTTCCGGCCCGCCGGCCGCGGGCCCGCGTTTCAGAACTGCTTGAGCAGTCGCATGTAGTAGGCGCGTTCTGCCTCGGGTACCCGGGGGTCGGCGACCTTGTCCTCCAGCGTCTTGCGGATGGAATCCACCAGACGCCGTTCCCGGTCGTCGGGGAGCCTGAACTCCGGCCCCAGCGCGCCGCCACTCATCCGCCCCAGCGGATCGGTCATGCCGGCGGCAGCGCCGCCGCGGCCCTGACCGGCCTCGGTCTCGAGTTCGGCGGTTGCCTGACCCAGCGCCCGCAGCGCCCGCGCCTGTGCCGCCATCGCCGATGGCGCGCGACCGTCGCCCAGCGCCGCCGCGGCGTCATTCATGCCGGCCCGTGCCTGGGCGAGCGATGCCGCGGCGCGGCTGCCGGCCTGGCGCGAACGCGCCTCAAGCGCCGCCACGGCCTTGCCCAGCGCCTGCTGGCGCGCGGCCAGCCGGCGCAAGGCGGACGGCCCTTCAAGCCCACCCGTCACGGTGTCGCCAAACAGGGTCTGCTGCCGGCCTTCCAGCGCCCGCGCCTCCCCGGCGGCCCGATGCAGCGCGGCACCGTCGGTCGTGCCGCCTCCACCGGCGCGCAGGGCCTCGATCAGTCCGCGCAGGCTGGCGAGGCTCTGGCGGGCGCCGGCGGTATCGCCGGCCGCCAGTCGCTCGCGCAGGTCGGCCAGCATGTCGCCAAGCGCGCTGGCGTCGATCACCTGCCCCCCGCTGGCGCCGGTCGCGTCGGGTGTCGGGCTGCCGGCCGCCAGCTGGCCGAGATGCCGGGCGAGCGCGCCGGTCAGCGCGTCCATCATCGCCGCCAGTTCGCTGTCGGTGGCGCCTTCCAGACGTCCGGCGATGTCATCAAGCTGGCGCCGCAGGTCGTCCAGCGAGCGGGCCTGCCCGCCGTCCTCGACGTCCACCGCCACGTCCCACAGCAGCCGGGCGACCGACCAGCCACGCGGGTCGTCCTTGTCGTAGATCAGCCGCCAGCGCGCCGCCCGCAGCCCGGCATAGACCGTGAAGTCGTCGGCGAACTGCCCTTGTTCGCTGGACAGGAAGGCCAGTCGCCCGGCGGCGACGGCACGGGTGGCGGGGCGACGCAGCAGGTCGCGGCGCACGGCGATGATGTGTTGGGCAAACGGCCGGCCGAACTGCCGCTCGGGCAGGGTCAGCCGGTGCGCCTCGCTGCGGCCGCTGTTGCCGGCGGCATCCCGGGCCACCAGCCGCAGCTGCACGTTCAGGCCGGCCCAGGGGTCGGGCGTGAGGTCGAGAAACAGCGTGCCTTCGCCATTCCCGCCGGGGGACGAGGGCACGGGCAGGCGGCGTGTTTCCCGGTCGCGGCCGACATCGACGGCAAGCGTGGTGGCGCCGAAGTCGTCGGCAATGCGGTAGCGCAGCCGCAGCGCGCCGGTGGCGGTGATCACGGGCGGCGCCAGCAGCGCGACACGCGGTGGTGTGTCCGGTGTCCGCCGCACCCCCAGCGCCGCGATGGTGCGCCAGCCGGATTTGACCCGGTAGCTGCCGTCGCTGCCCGGGACGACCATCGCCGTCAGCGCAGCGCCGCGTGCCGTCAGTACCGCCGTCACCTCACCGTCGGGCCCGATCAGCCGTACGGTGCCGGGGCGGGCATCAAGGCCGTTCACGGCCAGCGTCAGCCGGCTTCCGACAGGCAGCGCGAGTTCGGTTCGGGTGCCGCCAGCCAGGCGATGTACCGCTGGTCCACGTCCGGTGTAGGCCGGCGGAGTCACGGTGATGTCGAGGGCGATGCCGGCCAGGCTCGACCAGTAGGGCGAGAAGCTGGCGTCAAGACGCATGGCGCGCTGGTCGGCCGCTACCAGCCAGCCCAGCGCCAGCAGCAGCACCGCCAGCGGCCCGAGTCCGAAACGGTCACCCGTCAGGCAATCGAGCCGGGGCCAGGGCAGCCGGGTGCGGTGTGCCGCCGCCAGCGCATCGGTGCGGGCGTGGTGCCACAGCCAGGCGCTGTCGGGGGTCCCGGGGCCGGCCGGCCGGTCCATCAGCAGGCGCAACTGACCACGGGCAAGGCGGCCGCGCGCCTCAAGCAGCGCCAGCGCGCGGGATTGCGACGGCCAGCCGATGGTCCGGGCCAGCCGCCAGCCGATCCAGAGCCAGCCACCGGCAAGGCCCAGCAACACCGTCCAGCGTATCAGGCCGGGAAGTGCCTGCCACACGCCCAGCAGGCCGAGGGCGGTGAACAGGGCCGTTGCCAGCAGGCCCTGCCGCAGCAGCGGCCAGCCGGCCTCCAGCCAGACGACGGCGCGTGCCACCGCCGCCCGCCGGTCGAGCGGCGGCGGCAGGGTCAGTCGTTCAGCAGCGGCGAACGTTTGCGGCCTGGCCATGCCTCAAGCATTGAGCCACGGCGGCAATCTGTCGAGTCCGATCAGGTCGTCGTAGCTGGGGCGCGGCCGCACCACGGCGAAGCTGTCGCCGTTGACCATCACTTCCGGCACCAGCAGGCGGGTGTTGTAGGTCGAGGCCATCACCGCGCCATAGGCGCCGGCGGAGTGCAGCACCATCAGGTCGCCGGGCTTCACTTCCGGCAGCGTGCGGTCGGTGGCGAAGGTGTCGCCGGTCTCGCACACCGGGCCGACGATGGTCGCGGTCATCGCCGGCGTGGCGGCGGCGGGCTCGACCACCGGCACGATATCGTGGTGGGCCTCATAGAGCGACGGGCGGATGAGGTCGTTCATCGCCGCGTCGAGGATGACGAACGGCTTGCTGGCGCCCTGCTTCACGTAGAGCACCCGCGCGACCAGGATGCCGGCGTTGCCGACGATCAGCCGGCCGGGTTCGAGAATCAGGCTGACGCCGAGATTGTGGGTCAGCCGCTGCACCATCTCGCCATAGGCGACCGGCAGCGGCGGCGCGTCGGCGTCCTCATGGTAGGGGATGCCCAGCCCACCGCCGAGATCGGCGCGGTCGATACGGTGGCCGTCGGCGCGCAGCGCATGGATCAGCTCGCCGACCCGGGTGAAGGCGGCCTCGAATGGCTCCAGCTGGGTCAGCTGGCTGCCGATGTGCACGTCGACGCCCACCACCTCGATGCCCGGCAGCCGGGCGGCCAGGCCATAGGCCTCGCGCGCCCGCTTCCACGGGATGCCGAACTTGTTTTCGGCCTTGCCGGTGGAAATCTTGGCGTGAGTCCTGGCGTCGACGTCCGGGTTGACGCGAAAGGCGATCGGCGCGGTCTTGCCGAGGCTGGCGGCGACGGCGCTGAGCGCCTCCAGCTCGGGCTCGGATTCGACGTTGAACTGGTGGATGCCCACCTTCAGTGCTTCCGCCATTTCCGCCGGCGTCTTGCCGACGCCGGAGAACACGATGCGGTGGGCAGGGATGCCGGCGCGCAGCGCCCGGGTCAGCTCGCCCAGCGACACCACGTCGGCGCCGGCGCCCCGGCGGGCCAGCGTGGTGATGACCGCCTGGTTGGAGTTGGCCTTCAGCGCGAAGCACACCAGCGCCTGCTGGCCGCCGAACGCCTGCGAAAAGACGTCGAAGTGGCGTTCGATGGTGGCGGTGGAATAGCAGTAGAACGGTGTGCCGACCGCCGCCGCGATGTCGGGGATGGCGACGCCTTCAGCGTGCAGCACGCCATCGCGGTAGTCGAAGTGGCGCATGATCAGGCCTTTGGTTGAGCTGCGGGCGGTTGGTTGGCGGGGGTGTCAGCAGGCGGCGCCTGCGTTTCCCAGATCGGCTTGGGCGGGGTGACGCCGGCCGGCGGCTCCAGCGGGCCGTGCTTGCCGCAGGCGGCCAGCGCCAGGACGGCGCCCGCCAGCAGGCCGAACCGGATCATCGCGCCGCTCACAGCCCCAGCTCCTGGCGGGCGGCGGCGATGGCGGCGCGCACCTGCGACGGCGCGGTGCCGCCATGGCTGGTGCGGCTGGCGACCGAGGCTTCCACCGTCAGCACCGAATAGATGTCGTCGGTGATGCGGGCATCCACCGCCTTGAGATCGTCGAGCGCCAGTTCGTGCAGCATCAGGCCCTTCTCCTCCGCCAGCTTCACCGCGCGGCCGGTGATGTGGTGGGCCTCGCGGAAGGGCACCCCACCCGCGCGTACCAGCCAGTCGGCAAGGTCGGTCGCGGTGGAGAACCCGCTGGCGGCCGCCGCCCGCATCGGCGCGGTGTTGAAGACCAGCGTCTCGACCATGCCGGTCATGGCCGCGAGACACAGGCCCAGGGTGTCGACGGCGTGGAACACCGGTTCCTTGTCGTCCTGCATGTCCTTGGAATAGGCCAGCGGCAGCCCCTTCATCACCACGGCCAGCGACTGGAAGGCGCCGAGCAGTCGGCCGACCTTGGCGCGCACCAGCTCGGCGGCGTCCGGGTTGCGCTTTTGCGGCATGATCGACGAACCGGTGGAGAAGGCGTCGGGCAGGCTGACGAACTTGTAGGGCTGGCTGGCCCAGATGATGATCTCTTCCGCCAGCCGCGACAGGTGCAGGCCGGTGAGCGCGGCCGCCGAGAGGAACTCCAGCGCGAAGTCGCGGTCGGACACCGAGTCGAGCGAATTGGCGGTCGGCCGGTCGAAGCCCAGCGCGGCGGCGGTCATCGCCCGGTCGATCGGGAAGCTGGTGCCCGCCAGGGCGGCCGCCCCCAGCGGGCATTCGTTGGCCCGGCGGCGGGCGTCGGCGAAGCGGCCGCGATCGCGCGCCGCCATGGCGACATAGGCCATCAGATGGTGCCCCAGCGTCACCGGCTGGGCGACCTGCAGATGGGTGAAGCCGGGCATCACCGTCTCGGCGTGTTCGTCGGCGCGGGCCAGCAGCGCCCGCTGGAAGGCGACCAGGCCGGCATCGATCTGGTCGATGGCGTCGCGCACCCACAGCTTGAAGTCGGTCGCCACCTGGTCGTTGCGCGAACGGGCGGTGTGCAGCCGCTTGGCCGGCTCGCCGATCAGCTCGGCCAGCCGGGATTCCACATGCATGTGGATGTCCTCCAGCGCCGGGTTCCACGCCATCTGGCCGGCCTCGATCTCGGCGGCCACGGTGTCGAGCCCCTGCTGGATCGCGGCGTTGTCGGCCGCGCTGAGCACGCCGGCCTTGGCCAGCATGGCGGCATGCGCCCGCGAACCCGCGATGTCCTGCTTCCACAACCGCTTGTCGAAACCGATGGAAGCGTTAATTTCGGTCATGATCGCCGACGGGCCGGCGCCGAATCGACCACCCCACAACTGGTTCGCCGCCTTGCTGTCCGTCATGGTCCCTCCGACCGATCCGCAGGAGAAAAAAGATGTTCGCGTATTCACTCGTCCGGCGCGCCGGACGCTACGGCGCATACGGCCTGGGGCTTCTCGCCGCAAGCGCCTTTGGACCGGTCGGCGCGGCCGAACCGGCCGCGCCGACGCACGCCATCAAGGCCGGTCGCCTGGTGGATGTGGTCAACGGCCGGGTGCTCACCGACCAGCTGATCGTTGTCAGCGGCGACACCATTGTCAGCGTCGGCCCGGCTGGCGGCGCGACGGTGCCGGCGGGCGCCACCATCATCGACCTGTCGGCCTCGACGGTAATGCCGGGCTTCATCGACACCCACACCCACATCACCGCCAATCCCTACAGCGGTTCCTATGAGGGGCTGGCGGATTCGGTGCCGCGCGGCGCGGTGCGCGGCGCCGGCAACGCCCGCACCATGCTGCTGGCCGGCTTCACCACCGTGCGCGATGTCGGCTCGGCCGGATACGCCGACGTTGCCATCCGCGACGCCATCGAGGCCGGCGAGATCATCGGCCCGCGGGTGCGCGCCTCCGGCCCGGCGCTGGGCATCACCGGCGGCCATTGCGACAACAACCTGCTGCCGCCGGAGTATGACGACATTGCCGAGGGCGTCGCCGACGGCGAGGTGGCGGTGCGCAAGATGGTCCGCCGCAACGTCAAGTACGGTGTCGACCACATCAAGTTCTGTGGCACCGGCGGCGTTTTTTCCAAGGGCACCCAGCTCGGCGCGCAGCAGTTCACCGAAGCCGAGATGAAGGCGATGATCGACGAGGCGCACATGCACGGCCGCAAGGTGACCGTGCATGCCCACGGCGCGTCCGGCATCAAGGCCGCGCTGCGCAGCGGCGTCGACGCGGTGGAGCATGTCAGCCTGCTCGACGACGAGGGCATCGCGCTGGCCAGGAAGACCGGCGCCTTCTTCTCGATGGACATCTACAATACCGAGTTCACCCAGGCCTATGGCGCCGCCAACGGCACGCTGGAGGAGTTCCTCAAGAAGGATCGGGACATCGCGCAGGTCCAGCGCGACAATTTCCGCAAGGCGCTGAAGGCGGGCGTCAAGATGACCTACGGCACCGACGCCGGCGTCTATCCGCACAAGGATGTGGCGAAGCAGTTCCGCTACATGGTCGAGTATGGCATGACGCCGATGCAGGCGATCCAGGCGGCGACCATCAACGGCGCCACCTCGCTGGGGGTCGAGAAGCAGTGGGGCGCGCTGGCGCCCGGGCTGAAGGCGGACATCGTCGCCGTCAAGGCCGATCCGCTGACCGACATCTCCAGGCTGGAAGGCATCGACTTCGTGATGAAGGGTGGTGTCGTCTATCGCCAGGACGGCACGGTGATCGCGCGATGAGCCCTCTGCCGACGGGGCCCGGGGTGGCGACGATGTGGCGGCGGCTGGCGGCGGTGCTGCTGGCCGTGCCGCTGCTGGCGGGAGCGGTCAGCCTCGCCGGCGGGGCCGCGGCGGCGGCCGACTATGGCCGTTATGCGGTCGGTGATCTCAAGCGGCTGGACTTTGCCGCCGCCGGCACGCCGGCGCCGGCGGTGCCGTTCGAGGCCAAGGCTGGCAAGGCGGTGAGTCTGGCCGACTTCCGCGGCCGGGTGGTGGTGCTCAACCTGTGGGCCACCTGGTGTGCGCCGTGCGTCAAGGAGATGCCGTCGCTCGACCGGCTGGCGGCCAGTGTCGACCCGCGCGCGGTGGCGGTGGTCACCGTCTCGCAGGACATGGCGGGCTGGCGGGCGGTCGATCCCTTCTGGGCAAGACGTGGCCTGAAGACGCTCACCCCCTACATCGACAAGCCCAACAAGCTGGCACTGGCGCTGAAGGCGAAGGGTCTGCCGGTGACGGTGATCTACGACGCCCGGGGCCGCGAGGTCGCGCGCCTGACCTACGGCGCCGAGTGGGACAGCAAGGCGGTAAAGACGCTGCTCGCCGCCGTGACGGCGGCGGGTTAGGCCGGCCAGGTCGCCTCGAACTTCTCGATCACCCACGCTTCCTGCTCGGCGGCGACCGACCATTCGGCGAGCCATGGCTGTGCCACCATGGCCTCGACATAGGCCTGGGCCGCCGGCGTCAGCGCCACGTCGTAGGTGACGAAGCGGGTCACCACCGGCGCGTACATGCAGTCGGCGGCCGAGAAGGCACCGAACAGGAACGGGCCGCCAGCGCCGAAGCGGGCGCGGCAGTCGGCCCACAGCGCCTGTACCCGGTCGATGTCGGCCAGGGCTGCCGCCGGTACCGGGTAACCGGGGAAGCGTTTGCGGATGTTCATGCCCAGATGCTGGCGCAGCGCCTGGAAGCCCGCGTGCATCTCGGCCGAGACCGAGCGGGCGATGGCACGCGCCGTGGCGTCTTCCGGCCACAGGCCCGCCGCGGGCGCCAGTTCGGCGAGATATTCGATGATCGCCAGCGAATCCCAGATTTTCAGCGTGCCGACTTCCAGCAGCGGCACCTTGCGGTTGGGCGAGGTGGCGGCCAGCCAGGCGGTGGTTTCGTCGGTATAGAGGTTGAGCACGGTCTCGCTGAACGGTAGCCCGGTGGCTTTCAGCGCCAGCCACGGCCGCAGCGACCATGACGAATAATTCCTGTTGCCGATGACGAGGTGCAGATCCGACATGAAACTCTCCTTGGCGACGGCCGGGGGCGACCGGCGGGCCGGACGCATGCGTTGTGCAGGCTATAGCCGAGGCTGGCCGGGCTTGGCCATCCGTCCTGGCCAACCGGCCCTTGCTCCGGCGCGCGCCGCTGTCTAACCGGAGCAAGGGCGTCTCCGCGTCAATCCGGGCGTCAACGCCATGCACGCAACCGAAGGCACCAGTCATGCAGCTCTTCTATTCCGCCACCAGCCCCTATGTCCGCAAGGTGGTGGTCGCCGCGATGTTGCGCGGTCTCGACGACCGGCTTGAGCGCGTCACCGTCAACGCCCACGCCTCGCCGCCGGCGCTGCTGGCGGCCAATCCGCTGTCCAAGGTGCCGGCGCTGATCACCGACGACGGGCGGTCTCTGGTGGACAGCCCAGTGATCTGCGCCTTTCTCGACAGCCTCGGCGAGGCGCCGCCGCTGACGCCGGCCGGTCCCGACCGCTGGCGGGTCGAGCGGCTGCATGCGCTGGCCGACGGCATCACCGATGCCGCCGTGCTGGGTCGGATGGAAGCGATGCGGCCCGAGGAGGCAGCACGCGGCGAACATCGCGCCCGGCTGTGGTCGGCGGTCGTCCGCACCCTCGATCTGCTGGAGGGGGAGGCGGCCATGCTCGACGAGGCGACGACGCCGGCACAGTGGACCATCGGCACCGTCGCCCTGGCCTGCGCGCTGGGTTATCTCGATTTCCGCTATGGCGACCGGGACTGGCGAGCTGGTCGGCCCGGACTGGCGGCATGGGACGAGGCGGTGCGCCGGCACCCGGTGTTTGTGGCGACCGAACCGGCCTAGTCGAACGCGCCGGTCTTGACGCCCGCGCCCTGGCGGCGACGGTGCCACCGCCAGGGGAAGGCAGGCAGGCTGCGAGCAGGCTCAGCGGGTCGGCACCGGCTTGTCGCCGCTATAGTCGTAGAAGCCGCGACCGGACTTCTTGCCGTACCAGCCGGCCTCGACATACTTCACCAGCAGCGGCGCCGGGCGGTACTTGGGATCGCCGAAGCCTTCCTGCATCACCCGCATGACGGCGAGCAGGGTGTCGAGGCCGACGAAGTCCGCCAGCGTCAGCGGGCCCATCGGGTGATTGGCGCCAAGCTTCATGCCCATGTCGATGTCCTCGATCGAGCCCAGCCCCTCGCCCAGCGCGAAGATCGCCTCGTTGAGCATCGGACAGAGGATGCGGTTGACGATGAAGGTCGGTGAGTCGCCGGCGGCGACCACGGTCTTGCCCATGCGGCGGGCGGCCTCGGTGACAGCCGCCGCGGTATCCGCCGAGGTCGCCAGGCCGGTGATGATCTCGACCAGCTTCATCACCGGCACCGGGTTGAAGAAGTGCATGCCGATGAAGCGGTCCGGCCGGTCGGTGGCGGCGGCGAGCCGGGTGATGGAGATCGACGAGGTGTTGGAGGCGATCATCGCCTCGGGCTTCAGCACCGCGCCCAGCTTGGCGAAGATGTCGCGCTTGATGGCCTCGTTCTCGGTTGCCGCCTCGATCACCAGGTCGGCGTCGCGGAAGTCGGCGAAATCGGTGGTGAGCGTGATGCGCGCCAGCGCCGCCTGCATGTCGGCCTCGGTGATGGCGCCCTTGGCGAGCTGGCGGCCGAGATTGGCCTCGATGGTCGCCCGCGCCTTCTCGCAGCGTTCGATCGCCACGTCGGCCAGCACCACGTTGAAGCCGGCCACCGCCGACACATGCGCGATGCCGTTGCCCATCAGGCCCGCGCCGATAACACCGATTGTCTGAACAGCCATCTCTCAACTCCCACAAGATGAATCACGAAAACCAAGATGCCCGGCCTCTTTCAAGCCGCCGGGCGCGCTTGTCCAGCCCTGCTTTTGCCAGCCCCGGCGTCCGTGCCGACTTCCCGCCGGCGACGCCGTGACGTCAGATTTCCACCTGGCTGCCCAGCTCCACCACGCGGTTGGTCGGCAGCTTGAAGAATTCCATGGCGTTGGTGGCGTTGCGCAGCATCCAGGCGAACACCTTTTCCCGCCACAACGCCATGCCCGGCTTCTCCGAGGCGATCAGTGTCTGGCGCGCCAGGAAGAAGCTGGTCTCCATCATCTTGAAGGTGAGACCCTGCGGTTCGGCCAGCGCCAGCGCCTTGGGAATGTCCGGATCCTGCATGAAGCCGTAGCGGACGATGATGCGATAGAAGCCCTCGCCCAGCGCCTCGACGGTGATGCGGCTGGTCGCGGGCACATAGGGCACGTTGTCGATGTTCATGGTCAGGAACACCACCCGCTCGTGCAGGATCTTGTTGTGCTTCATGTTGTGCAGCAGCGCATGCGGCACGCCGGTGGCCGTCGAGGTCAGGAACACGGCGGTCCCCGGCACCCGGGTCGCGGTGGTGGAGGCCGACTTGATGAAGACCTCGATAGGCATCGCCGATTCAAGCAGTTTCTTCTGCATCAGCTGGCGGCCGCGGCTCCAGGTGGTGAGCAGGGTGAAGATCACAAGGCCGATCACCAGCGGCACCCAGCCGCCGTCGGGCACCTTGGTCAGGTTGGCCGAGAAATAGGCGACATCGACGGCCAGGAACTCGCCGAGCAGGCCGAAGCCGACCCAGCGGTTCCACCGCCACAGCGAGAAGACGACGACGCCCAGCAGGATCGTGTCGATGGTCATGGCGCCGGTGACGGCGATGCCGTAGGCGGCGGCGAGATTGCTTGAACTCTTGAACGTCAGCACCAGGGCGATGACGCAGACCATCAGGCCCCAGTTGATGAAGGGGATGTAGATCTGGCCCTGGGCGGAGGCGGAGGTGAACTTGATCGACAGGCGTGGCAGGAAGCCGAGCTGGATCGCCTGCTGGGTCACCGAGAAGGCGCCGGTGATGACCGCCTGGCTGGCGATCACGGTTGCCATGGTGGCCAGCATCACCAGCGGTATCAGCGCCCACTCCGGCGCCAGCAGGAAGAACGGGCTCTGGATCGCCGAGGGATCCGCCAGCAGCATCGCGCCCTGGCCGAGATAGTTCAGCATCAGGGCAGGCATGACATAGACCAGCCAGGACACCCGGATCGGTCGCCGGCCGAAATGGCCCATGTCGGCATAAAGCGCTTCGGCGCCGGTAACGGCCAGCACCACGGAGCCCAGCGCCAGGAAGGCCTTGACCCCGTCGACAATGAAAAACTGCACCGCGTACCACGGGTTCAGTGCCAGCAGCACTTCCGGCACCCGGGCGATGTTGATCAGCCCCAGCACTGCCAGGACCGCGAAATACAGCAGCATGATCGGCCCGAACAGCGCGCCGACGCGGGCGGTGCCGCGGCTCTGGATGACGAACAGGCCGACCAGGATGATCAGCGCCAGCGGCACCACGAAGGTCGACAGTGCCGGGTTGATGACCGACAGGCCCTCGACCGCCGAAAGAACCGAGATCGCCGGCGTGATCATGCTGTCGCCATAGAACAGCGCGGTGGCGAAGACGCCCAGCAGCACGATGCCGGATGTCCACTTGGCGCCCGAGACCTTGTTGGAGATCAGCGCCAGCAGGGCCAGCGAGCCGCCTTCGCCCTTGTTGTCGGCGCGCATGGTGAAGGCGACATACTTCACCGTCACCACGAGGATCATCGACCAGAACACCAGCGACAGCACGCCGAAGATGTGAATCTGGTCGATCGCCAGCGGGTGGTGGCCGGCGAACGACTCGCGCATGGCGTAGAGCGGGCTGGTACCGATGTCACCGTAGACGACGCCCATGGCGCCGATCATCAGTTTCCACAGCGGGCCGCGGCCGTGTGCGTGTTGCGATGGACCAGACATGGACTGTGCGCGCGCTCCGAGGAGGGGAGAGGGAGTGGTTCCGCTCAATGGCCGGTCGCCGGGTCACGCCCGCTGGCCAGCCTGATGAGGGTACTGCCATCCGGCCAGCGCCGGGGCGGTTGGGGGCCGACGCTCGCCGTCGGGGATGCGAACCCTTGTTGCAGTGCAAACAACTGGTCGCGGCCGTAGCACAGGTGATCGCGGGCGACAAGCCGACCTGCCGGCCCGCCCCGCCGGCGGCATCAGGCGACGACCGGTGCCGCCGGCGGGGACCGGCGGAAAACCGGACGAATGGCGAACTGGGAGATCACCCGGCGCACGCCCGGCAGAGCGGACAGCACGTCCCGGTGGATGCGCTCGTAACGATCATCGGCGGGCACCATTACCTTGAGCAGATAGTCCGACTCGGCTGCGATCAGGTAGCACTCGGTGACTTCCGGATGACGTGCCAGCGCCCGTTCGAAGCGATCGAGCGTTTCCTGCCGCTGGTCGGCCAGCGTTACCGCCACGAACACCGTCGAGGGCCGACCCTGCGCTTCTGCGGACAGCAGCGCCGTGTAGCCGGCGATGATGCCGGCCTGTTCCAGCAGTTTGACCCGCCGATGGGTGGCGGAGGCGGACAGGCCGATGCGCTCGCCCAGTTCGGCGCTGGTCAGGCGCCCGTCCCGCTGAAGATGCTCCAGAATGGCGGTGTCGAAGGTGTCAAGGTTCATAAAATATTCAACTGCCTGGCGACCGGAAAGGAGATTTTTGTGCATTTTCGTTCAAGAGGCGGAAGAACACAAAATAATTGTCCGTTGATTGCGATATAATCCCGTCCACAGGCCATGGAGGAGAGGCATATGCGCATCGGGGTACCCAGAGAGATCAAGGTTCATGAGTATCGCGTCGGGCTGACGCCGCCATCCGTCGCGGAACTTGCCGCCGCTGGCCACGAGGTGTTTGTCGAGACCGGTGCCGGTGCCGGCATTGATTTTGACGACCAGGAATATGTCGCCGCTGGCGCCCGCATTCTGGAAACGCCGCAGGCGGTGTTCCAGCGGGCGGAGATGATCGTCAAGGTCAAGGAGCCGCAGCTGCACGAATGTGCCTGGCTGACGCCGGCCCACACACTGTTCACCTATCTGCATCTGGCCGCCGACAAGCCTCAGGCGGAGGCGTTGATGGCATCGGGCGCCACCTGCATCGCTTACGAGACCGTCACCGATGCCCATGGCCGGCTGCCGCTGCTGCGGCCGATGTCGGAGGTCGCCGGGCGCATGTCGGCCCAGGTCGGCGCGCATTATCTGGAGAAGGAGCAGGGTGGCCGCGGCGTGCTGCTGGGTGGCGTCCCCGGCGTGGCGCCCGCGCGTGTTGCCATCCTCGGTGCCGGTGTCGCCGGTTTCAACGCCGCCGTCATCGCGGCGGGCATGCGCGCGGACGTGACGATCTACGATATCTCGCTCGACCGTCTGGCCGAGCTGGACGCCTATTTCAGCGGCACTGTCGCCACCGCCTATGCCAGCCGCGCCGCTATCGCCGCCGCGGTGGCCCGGGCCCATGTCGTCATCGGCGCGGTGCTGGTGCCAGGGGCGGCGGCGCCCAAGCTGGTCACCCGCGATATGCTGAAAACCATGAAACGCGGTTCGGTACTGGTCGACATCGCCATTGATCAGGGCGGCTGCTTTGAAACCTCGCGGGCGACGACACATGCCAACCCGGTCTATGTCGAGGAGGGCGTCATCCACTATTGCGTCGCCAACATGCCGGGGGCGGTGGCTCGCACCTCCACCTTCGCGCTGAACTCGGCGACGCTGCCGTTCGCGCTGCAACTGGCCAACAAGGGGCCGGTCGAGGCGATGCGCGCCAATCGTCATCTTGCCAACGGTCTCAACGTCGCTGGCGGCTTCATCACCTACGAGGCGGTGGCGCGCGATCTCGACCTGCCGTTCCGGCGGCCATCGTGGCTTGACTGAGCAGCGTCCGCCGGACCGATTCGCTGTCCCGGCTGCGCGCCGGACGACGGGCGGGGGGGCAGGAGCGCGTCCCGACCCCCCGCCGAGCAGCCGCGGACGGCTGTCTGGAGAGACAAAAGTCTGATTCAGTACGATTTGTGGATTTATTAACTCCTGATTGCACATAGTATTGTTCGGGGATGCGGGTCCGGGGCTATAAGTTCGAAATCGATCCGCTATCAAGCTGTGCGTCGGGAGGACATGTCGGTGACCGACTTGTCAGCAAGCCAGGGAAAGGCGCGTGTCCTTGTCATCGACGACGAGGAGGAGATCGCGGAGCTGTTCCGCGATGTGCTGACGATTGCCGGTTTCGCGGTGACCGCCGCGTCCCGTCCGGCCGAGATCATCGCGCTCATTGACCAGAGCCTTGCCTGCTTCGATATCGTTGTGCTCGACCTGTCGATGCCTGGTTTCGACGGGGTCGAGGTGATGCGTCGTCTCGCCGCCCGGGGTTGCGAGGCGCGGCTGGTGCTGGTGAGCGGCTTCGATCGCAAGGTGCTCGATGGTGCCCGGGAACTCGCCACCCGCTACGGGCTGTCGGTGGGCGGCTGTCTGGAGAAGCCGATACGCTCGGTGGCGCTGGTCGACATGCTGCGCCGGCTGCCGCAGACAGGTCAGCGCGAAGCCGCGCCGGCGCTGGCGCTGGCGCCGGAGGATCTCGCCCGCGGGCTCGCCGCAGGCGAGCTGGTTGTGCATTACCAGCCGATGGTGACGCTGGCCGATGGCCAGTGGGTCGGCATCGAGGCACTGGCGCGCTGGCAACACCCCGAACAGGGCCTGATCGGGCCGCAGCATTTCATTCCGCTGGCCGAGGCCAGTGGTCTGTCATCGGCGTTGACGCTCACGGTGCTGGAAAGCGTCGTCGCCGATCTCCGGCATGTCAATGGATCGCTAGGATTCCACGGCGCGGTGAGTGTCAATCTGTCGCCTTCGGCACTGACCGATTTGCGTCTGCCGGAGCTGATCGTCGAGCGGTTGCAGCGTCATGGTGACCTCGGTTGCCGTATCCGTTTCGAGATCACCGAGACCTCGGTGCCAGCCAACCAGACGATGGCGCTGGACATTCTCACCCGGTTGCGGCTGGCGGGCTATGCCCTGTCGATCGATGACTTCGGCACCGGCCACTCCACCATGGACAACCTCCGGCGGCTGCCGATCCAGGAACTGAAGATCGATCGCGGCTTCGTGCAGGAAGCCGAAAGCGACTCCCGGGCCCGCGTGATCGTCGAATCCTCGGCCGCACTGGCGCGCGATCTTGGCCTGACGGTGGTGGCGGAAGGCGTCGAGACCATGGCGGCCTGGCGCTGGCTGAAGTCGATCGGCGTCGATATCGCACAGGGCTATCTCATCGCCCGGCCCATGCCGATTATCCAGCTCGCCGGCTGGCACGCGGCGTGGACCGCGACAGACCGCGCCAGCGCGGGCTGACCGCGGGCACCGAACCCTCATCGTCGAGTGTCGGGCGGGCCGGATCGTGCCGGGGCGTCCGCCTGTCGTGCCGTGGCGACGTTCAGTCGGGGATTTGTCAGACCAGGATGTTGAGGGACTGGCCCTTGGGCACGTAGCGAGGCCGCTGCCCGTTCGGGGCCTCGCGCGCGAAGCGACGGTTGTCGGCCTCGCGCTCCGCCTGCCCGCTCTCGCGGGTCGCCGATTTCTCCACCTGCCCGGTTGCCGCGACGCGCTGCGCCTGAGCCGCCAGGCGCTGGCTGTCGATGGCGCTGGTCGCCGCCACCGGTTCGGTGGCGCGCGCAGACTCGCGCGCGGCATCAAAAGGCCGCGACAGCTGAGTCGACAGAGGTGCATCGGACGCAATGCGCATGACCATACCTTACGCCATCAAAGGTCAAGGAGTCCTGAACATTGTGGGTTAACGCCGTCCGGACTCCGGTGATCAGGATGAATATGGGGTTGATGGCGCCCGATTGCCAGAGCGGGCTGGGCGCGGACGGCCGAGTCGGCGTATCCTAACCGCCGGGAGGAGAATGGCCATGAATACAACGGATGCGACCTATATCGATCCCGAACGGGACCGCTTCAAGATGATGTTCGGCCTGCCCCTGGATGCGCCGGTCCATATGATCAATCTGCTGCGTTTCCGCGACGTCGCGGCTTACGCGCCTGACGACCCGGAGGCCGGCGGACCGGCCGTGAGCGGGGCGGCGGCTTATGCCCGCTACGCCGCCGAAGCCGGGCCGCATTTCCGGGCGGTGGGCGGCGAGCAGCTGTGGGCGGGCACGCCGGAACTGATGGTGATCGGCCCGCTCGACAAACAGTGGGACAGTGCGTTCATCGCCGCCTATCCGACGGCGCAGGCCTTCATCGACATGCTGCGCAACCCGGATTACCAGCATGCCACCCGGCATCGCCGGGCCGCCCTGCTCGATTCGCGGCTGATCCGGACCCGGCCGGTCGACGGCAGCGGCCATTTCTAGGGTGTAACGCCGATGCTTGCCGGCCAAAGCCCCGGCGAGGGCCCCGGCCGGGTCAGCGGGCCGGCGGGTTGATCGCGGCGCTGGTTCCAGCGCCCGTCCCGTCGCCGAGACCGGCATCCATCATCGCCCGGGCGCCGCGCATCATCCGCTCGACGCGCGGCAGCCACGGCGCGTCCGCCGGCGAGGCGCGCTTGAGATCCTCCAGTGCCGCCAGCGCCTCCTTCGGCCGGCCGGCCTGCATCCAGGCCAGCGCAAGATAGAATTTCGGCCCCGGATGATCGGGGGCCAGCTGGCTTGCCTTGTCGAAGGCCAGTCGTGCCGCCGGGGTCACCTGGCCCTCGGCGTGGGCGACCAGCGTCTCGCCATAGGCGACCCACAGGTCCGGTTGCCCGGGCATGGCGCCCAGCGCCACCCGCAGGCCCTCGGCGGCCTTGGCGGTCTGGCCCATCTGGCCCAGCGCGAGCGACAGGTTGATCCAGCCGGCGACATTGGCCGGATCAGCGCGCAACGCCTCGTAGGCGGCGGCCATCTCGCGCGAGGCCTCGGCCGGTTGGGGCCGGGGCGGTGCCGGCTGGTCCGGCAGGTCGGGCCGGCCAGCGAGCGCGTAGGCGCCGATACCGCCGGCCAGGAAAAGCGAGACGATGCCCAGCCAAAGACCGCGCCCGGGGGCGGCCGCCAGCAGCGGCCGGGCCAGCCACAGGCCGACCAGCAGGGTGAGGGCGATGGCGGCGCCGAGGATCATGCCCGGTCCTCCCCGGCGTCGCCGGCGCGGGGCCGTGCCTGGCGAAACAACCGCAGCGCCAGCAGCAGGCCGACACCCAGGAACAGGGCGGGCGCCGCCCACAATGCCCAGGTGGCGGGCTTCACCGGCGGCTTGAGCAGGATGGAATCGCCATAGCGGGCGACCAGGAACGCGCGCACCTGCTGTGGCGTGTCGCCGGCTGCCACCCGCTCGCGCACCAGCCGGCGCAGGTCGGCGGCATAGTCGGCGTTGGAATCAGCGATCGACTCGCCCTGGCAGACCAGGCAGCGGATCTCGGTCATCAGTGCCCGCGCGGTGGCCTCCTGAGCCGGGTCGGCCAGAGTGTCGCGGTCCATGGCGGTGGCGCCGGCGGCCAGCGGCCAGGCCAGCGCCAGCAGCAGCGTCAGCAGCAGTGCCGGCCGGGCGGAGTTGAGGGGGGATCGGCGGTGATTCATGGCTTGCCGGTCCTGACGATCTCGGCGATGCGGGCCACCTGCTCGGGCCGGATGTCGCCGATGTGACGGTGGATGATCGTACCCCGGCCATCGACGATGAAGGTTTCCGGCACCCCGGCGATGCCCCAGTCGATGACGGTCCGGCCCTCGTTGTCCATGCCGATGCGGCGGAACGGGTTGCCGGCGCGGGCGAACACCGCCGCCATGTCGTCGGGCTTGTCCTTCCAGGCGATGGCGTGGACGACGACGCCATGGTCCTCGGCGAGCCGCTGGAGCTGTGGCAGCTCGGCGACGCACGGCGCGCACCAGGAGGCGAAGATGTTGACCACCGTCACCGTGCCCTGGCGCAGGTCGGCGGTGGCCAGTCCGGGGTGCTCGGCATCATAGCCGGGCAGCGAGAACTCCGGCGCCGGCTTGCCGAGCAGCGCCGATGGCACCGCGTTGGGATCCTTCGGCTTCAGCTGGCTGACGAACACCGCGACCAGGCCGGCGAACACCAGCACCGGCAGAGCCACCAGCAGCTTGCGCGACAGCGGCATCGGCGCGGCTGGCGGCCTGGACGGGGAGGGAGGGGTGGGCGAGGCGGTCATGGCTACTCCGCGGCCAGCGCGTTGACGGGGTCGACGGGTTCGGCGGCGGGCACGGCGGCGCTGGCCCGGCCGCGCCGGTCGGTCAGCGCCACGATGCCGCCCAGCGCCATCAGCACCGAGCCATACCAGATCCACGGGATGAACGGCTTCCAGTGCAGCCGCACCTGCCAGCCGCCCCGGCCGTCGGGTTTGCCAAGCACGGCGTAGAGGTCGCCGCCCCACAGGGGCTTGATGCCGGCCTCGGTGGTTTCCATCGGTGGCGAGGTATAGGCCCGCGCCTGTGACGTCATGACAGCGATGGCACGACCGTCGCGGGTCACCGCGAAGCGGCCTTCCAGCGCGGTGAAGTTGTCGCCGGCCACCGGCATCACGCTGGCCAGCGTGTAGCGGTATGGCCCGGCCAGTGCGGACTCACCCAGTCGCAGGTTGGCCAGCGTCTCCTGTTGCCAGGCGCCGGAGGCGGTGACGCCGAACACGGTGACGGCAACGCCGAGGTGGGCCAGACTCATGCCCCAGGCGGCGCGTGGAATGCGGCGCAGTCGCGCCCAGGTGGAGCCGGCGCCACCCCGGCCATGACGCAGATGGCCGGAAAGCTCGACCATCACCGCCACCGCCAGCCAGGCCGCCAGCGCGAAGCCGACCAGCGCCAGCGCGCCACGGGTGTCGGCGAAGGCGTAGGCGGTGAGCGTGGCCCCGATGGCGGCCGCCGCTGGCAGGGCCAGCGCGCTGGCCAGCCGGTTGTGGGCGCGGCGCCAGGTCAGGAAGGGGCCGACCGCCATCAGTGCGATCAGTGGCACCATCAGCGGCGTGAAGGTGGCATTGAAGTAGGGGGCGCCGACCGAGATCTGTTCGCCGGTCAGTGCCTCCAGCGCCAGCGGATAGAGGGTGCCCATGAAAACGGTGCCGAGCGCCGCGGACAGCAGCAGGTTGTTGGCGACCAGCGCGCCCTCGCGGCTCACGGCGGCGAAGGTAGCGCCGGCCTGCACCTGGCCTGCCCGCCAGGCATAGAGCGTCAGCGCGCCGCCGATGTAGAAGGCCAGCAGGATCAGGATGAACAGGCCGCGCTCGGGGTCGACGGCAAAGGCATGCACCGAGGTCAGCACGCCGGAGCGGACGATGAAGGTGCCCAGCATCGACAGCGAGAAGGCGACCACCGCCAGCAGCACCGTCCAGTTGCGCAGGGCGTCGCGCTTTTCCAGTACCACCGCCGAGTGGAACAGCGCGGTGGCGGCCAGCCACGGCATCAGGGCGGCGTTTTCCACCGGATCCCAGAACCACCAGCCACCCCAGCCCAGTTCGTAATAGGCCCACCAGCTGCCCAGGGCGAGGCCGCCGGTCAGCGCCGCCCACGCCGCCAGCACCCACGGCCGCACCTCGCGCGCCCAGGCCGGGCCGACCCGGTTTTCCAGCAGCGCGGCGACCGCGAAGGAGAAGGCGACCGACAGGCCGACATAGCCGAGGTAAAGCATCGGCGGGTGGAAGGCGAGGCCGGGGTCCTGCAGGATCGGGTTGAGGCCGCTGCCCTGTTCCGGCACCGGCAGCAGCCGGGCGAACGGGTTGGAGGTGATGAGCAGGAAGGCATAGAAGCCCACCGCGATCAGCCCCTGCACCGCCAGCACCCGGGCACGGAAACCGGCGTCGAGCCGGCGGCCGAAGGTGGCGACGGCGCCGCCGGCCAGCGCCAGCATGGCGACCCACAGCAGCAGCGAGCCCTCGTGATTGCCCCATACGCCGGTGACCTTGTAGAGCATCGGCTTGAGCGTGTGGCTGTTGCTGGCGACGATCCGCACCGAAAAATCCGAGGTGACGAAGCACCAGGTCAGGGCGCCGAAGGCCGCCAGGGCCAGCAGAACCTGTGTCTGCGCCGCCGGCACCGCGAGGGCGACCAGGCGGCCATCGCGGCGGGCCAGCCCGAGGCTGGGCAGCACCACCTGCAACAGCGAGATGGCGAGCGCCAGCCAGAGGCTGAGATGTCCCAGTTCGGCCATCAGTTGGACCTGCTGGCCGGCGTGGCGGGCAGGGCCGGCTGGGCGGGGGTCGCCGCCGGCTTCCATTCGCCGGCCCGCTTGATCGAGTCCGCCACTTCCGGCGGCATGTAGTTCTCGTCGTGCTTGGCCAGCAGCGAATCGGCGACAAATACCCGGTCAGGGCCGAAGCGGCCCTCGGCGATAACGCCCGAGCCCTCCTTGAACAGGTCCGGCACCAGGCCCTTGTAGCGCACGTCGACGGCATTCGCGGTGTCGGTGACGGTGAAGGCGAGCGTCAGGCCGTCGGGCAGCCGCTGCACGGAATTTGCCGCCACCAGGCCGCCCAGCCGGATCGACTGCCCCGGTTCGACGCCCTTGGTCTGCACGTCGGAGGGCGAGTAGAAGTAGGTCATGGTGTCCTGCAGCGCGGAAAAGCCCAGTGCTGCCGCGCCGCCGATGGCCAGCGCCGCCAGGCCCACCAGCACCAGCCGCTGGTGCTTGGGCTTCAGGTTGCCGCTGTTTTTCTGGCCGGGCATCATCGTTCTGCTCTCCGTTGGGCGCGCAGCGCGTCCGCCGCCGCTTCCAGTTGCCGCATCCGTCGCCAGCTGACGAGGCCGAGGCCGGTCAGCCAGACCGCGACCACCGCATAGGCGGTCCAGATGTAGGGCGCATAGCCGCCCATGGCGAGGAAGCCGCTCATGCCGGCACCTCCTGCGCCATCACCCGCCGCTCGGCGGCGGCTTCCAGCCGTTGCGCCGCCAGATCGGCGCGCATCCGCATCAGCAACACGGTGATGAAGAAGAAAAGATAGGCCAGACCCATGACCGCGAGCGGCTTGAGCATCGACGGGTCGATGGTCGGGCCGCCCCGGCGCAGGATGCTGGCCGGCTGATGCAGCGTGTTCCACCAGTCCACCGAGAACTTGATGATCGGCAGATTGACGGCGCCCACCAGCGCCAGCACGGCGGCCGCGCGGGCGGCGCGCTGACGGTCGTCGAAGGCCGACCACAGCGCCATGTAACCCATGTAGATGAACAGCAGCACCAGCACCGAGGTCAGCCGCGCGTCCCACACCCACCAGGTGCCCCAGGTCGGCTTGCCCCACAGCGACCCGGTGATCAGGCAGATGGCGGTGAACGCGACGCCGATGGGGGCGGCGGCACGGGCCGCCACGTCGGCCAGCGGGTGACGCCAGACGATCGAGACCAGACTGGCGACGGCGATCACCGCGTAGGTCTGCATCGCCATCCACGCCGCCGGCACATGGATGTACATGATTCGCACCGTGTCGCGCTGGAGGTAGTCGATCGGACTGGCGACCAGCGCCAGATACAGGCCGACGCCGAAGCAGGCGAACATCGCCGCCGCCGTCCATGGCTGGATCAGGCGGGCGAGGCGCAGGAAGCGGGCGGGGTTGGCGAAGCGGTGCATGGTTTCCGTTCGATTGGCGTGGTGACGCGGTTCTTATCCCAGTTCGGCGGCTTCCATAACATCATTCGAGCGCGGCGCGCAGGCCGGCCGCTGCGGCGAATGGGCTCACCGACAAAGCGACGAGGGTGGTCGCCGCCAGCCACTTGAGCGCCGCCACCCCGGCCAGCGGGTCGAGCAGGCCGACACCGAAGATGAGGGTCGGTACCGCCAGCGGCAACACCAGCAGGCTGATCAGGATACCGCCCCGGCGCAGGCCGACGGTCAGCGCCGCCGCCACGCCGCCGATCGCCGACAGCGCCGGCGTGCCAAGCGCCAGCCCCGCCGCCAGCAGGCCCCAGCTCGCGGCGGGCGCATTGAGCAGGATGGCGGCCAGCGGAGTCAGCAGCAGCAGCGGCAGCGCGGTGGTCAGCCAGTGGGCGATGATCTTGGCGGTGGCGATCGCCTCGAAGCTCAGGCCGTGGGTCACCAGCTGCTCCAGCGTACCGTCCTCGGCGTCGGGCTGGAACAGCCGCTCCAGGCTGAGCAGGCAGGCCAGCAGGGCCGCCACCCACACCACGCCGGCGGCGATGCGCGCCAGCACCTGCGGCTGCGGACCGACCGCGAACGGGAACAGGCTGACAACGATCAGGAAGAAGATCAGCGCGATGGCGCCGCCGGAGCGCTCGACCCAGGCCAGTCGCAACTCGCGCGTCAGCAGTCGCAGCATCAGCGGCCTCCCATCGCCAGCTGCTCCGGTGCTCCCAGCGGCAACGGCACGTGACTGGTGGCGACGATCATGCCGCCGCCCTCCAGATGGGCGCTGAACGCCGGGCCGAGGCGGTCGATGGACGCGGTGTCGAGGCCGACGGTGGGCTCGTCGAGCAGCCACAGCGGCGCGCCGGAGGCCAGCACCCGGGCCAGCCCCGCCCGCCGCTTCTGCCCGGCCGACAACAGCCGCGCCGGCACGTCGGCCAGGGCCGCGAGCCCGGTGACGTCAAGCGCGCGCGCCAGCCGGTCCTCGACGGCCGCCCCCCCCGACAGCCCGGCCCAGAAGCGCAGGTTCTCCTCAACGCTGAGCACGGCCTTCAGCGCATTGTCGTGGCCGAGATAGGCGATGTGCCCGGGGCGCTCCAGCGTGCCGCCGGCGGGCGCGAGCAGGCCCGCCAGCAGTTTGAGCAGGCTCGACTTGCCGGCGCCGTTGGGGCCGGTGACCAGCAGCGCCCGCCCCGCCGCCAGCCGGAAGCTCAGTGCGGCGAACACCAGGCGGCCGCCTCGGCGGCAGGCCAGATCAGTGACGGTCAGGGGGGACGCGGACTCGGGGTCAGGCATGGGGCGCACCCTAGAGCCTGATCGTGCGAGATGGAAGCCGTTGCGCCGCCGGCGCGCCATTGTTAACCCACCCTTCATCATGATCGGCGGAAAGACTAGGCTGACGCCACGCAGGGCGATCGCGCCGCCGGGGAGGGTTCAATGGCCTATGAATCCCGCAATATCCACTTCATGCCGGAGGAAATCCGCGACGCCGTGATCCAGGCGCTGATCCAGACCGGGGAGTTCTTCGGCTCGCGCGAACATGTACGGGTGCGGGGCTTCCACGACTACAAGGGCCGTACCTGCCTGGCCGCCGCGCGGCCGGGTTCGGGCGGCGACTATGAGGACTTCCACAATTTCACCGCCGACGAGGCGGTGGCGCTGATGCATCGCTACAGCGACAAGCTGGGCATCAGCGTGCCGGCTACGGCCGAGGTGTCGCTGGTGATTGCCGGGCACGAACTGGTGCTGAACATCCGTCTTGATCGGCACCGGCGAATTTAAGGGGCTAGATCAAGGCGCTCGCGGCCATGATGTGGCATAACGTCCAGGATATTCTCCCTTCGGTTGCGCGAGCGCGCCATGCCTGAGCCCCTGAACACGCCCATTCACGACATCCGACGGATCGATCCCGCCGTCGGCTGCTATTTCGTGCGCTGGCTGCGGCCGCTGACCGCCGATGGCTATCATGTCTTCCTCGATGATCTGCTGAGCCGGCCCGATTTCCGGGCCGAGATGTGTTCGCTGCACGACTATCGTGGCATTGCGGCGGCGCCGACCATGACGGATCTGAAGCGGGCGGCACGGGCCACCATCGCGGGCGCGGCGCGGCGCGGACCCTCGCGGGCGGCAATTCTCGTCGACAACGACCTCAATCATGGCCTCGCCCGCATCTATGCCGCCGAGGTGGATTCAGACAACATCGAACGGGCGGTGTTCCGCAAGCCGGAGTCGGCGCTACTCTGGCTCGGCCTGCCGCCCGACTATCCGCTGCCGTTCGACTGACGCGGCGTCCCTGATCTCGATCAAGCCGTTGACCCAACGCAAGGGGGCGCGGGCTGGCGTTGATCCGGATCAATCATCCGCCGGACGACCGCGCCGCCAGCCGGGCGATGGTCTTCAGCACGCTGTCGGGGTTGAGACTGATGGAATCGATCCCCTGTTCCACCAGCCAGTCGGCGACATCCGGGTGGTCGGAGGGCGCCTGGCCGCAGATGCCGCACGGGCGCCCGTTGCGGTGGGCGCCAGCGATCGCCTGGGCGATCAGCGCCGTCACCGCCGGGTCGCGCTCGTCGAAGCTGGCCCGCAGGATATCGGAGTCGCGGTCGACGCCCAGCGTCAGCTGGGTGAGGTCGTTGGAGCCGATCGAGAAGCCGTCGAAACGGCGGGCGAACTCATCCACCAGCACGACATTGGCGGGGATTTCGCTCATCACGTAGATTTCCAGACCGTTGATGCCGCGCTCAAGGCCATTGGCGGCCATGATGGCCAGCGTCGCGTCCGCCTCCGCCAGTCGCCGGCAGAACGGGATCATCACCTTCACGTTGCCGAGCCCCATGTCGTCGCGCACCCGCTTCAAAGCCTGGCACTCAAGATCGAACGCCGGGCGGTAGGCGGGGTGGGCGTAACGGGCGGCGCCGCGAAAGCCGATCATCGGGTTGGCCTCGTCCAGCTCGAAGGCCCGCCCGCCGAGCAGGGCGGCATACTCGTTCGACTTGAAATCGGAGGTGCGCACGATCACCGGCCGGGGGTAAAAGGCAGCGGCGATACGCGCGATGCCCTCGGCGAGCCGGTCGACGAAGAACGCCGCGCCGTCGGCATGGTCGGCGGTCAGCCGCGCCAGCGCCCGCCGCTCGGTCTTGCCGATGACTCGTTCCGGCTGCAACAGTGCCATCGGATGGGCGCGGATGCTCTCGGAGATGATGAACTCGATGCGCGCCAGCCCGACGCCGTCCACCGGCAGCGCGCTGAGGCGGAAGGCCTGGTCGGGGTTGCCGAGATTGAGCATGATGCGGGTCGGCAGCTGGTGCGCGGCATCGGGATCGATGGCGATTTCCTCGGTGTCGAAGGCCAGCCGGCCGGCGTAGATACGGCCGGTCTCGCCCTCGGCGCAGGACACGGTGACATCGGCGCCGTCGGCCAGCCGGGCGAGCGCCCCCGCCGCGCCGACCACGGCGGGTACGCCGAGTTCGCGGGCGATGATGGCGGCATGGCAGGTGCGCCCGCCATGTTCGGTGACGATGGCGGCGGCGGTTTTCATCACCGGTTCCCAGTCGGGCGCGGTGGTTGACGCGACGATGACGTCGCCGGGCCGGACGTGCGGCAGGTCCGCGGCACTGGCCAGCCGCCTGGCCGGGCCGCTGGCGATGCCCTCGCCAACCGCCTGGCCGCTGGTCAGCAGCGGCCCTTTCCCGCGCAGATGAAAGCGGGTGAAGCGGGTCTGCGCGGTCAGCGCGTGGACGGTCTCCGGGCGTGCCTGGACGATGAACAGGCCGCCGTTGACGCCATCGCGGGCCCACTCGATGTCCATCGGCGTCGGCTGACCGTGAAACGCGCTGTAATGCTGCTCGATGGCGACGCCGACCCGCGCCAGCGCCAGCGCCTCGTCGTCACTGATGCAGAACTGACGGCGTTGTGCCAGTGGCACGCTGACGGTACGCGTGGCCTCCCCCCCCGACCGCCGGGCGCGGATCATCCGCAGCGCCTTGGCGCCACGCCGGCGACGGATCAGCGCCCGGAAGCCCGCCGTCAGGCCGGGCTTGTGGATCAGGAACTCATCCGGCTCGACCCGGCCCTGGACGATGGTCTCGCCCAGGCCATAGACGCCGGTGACCAGCACCACGTCGCGAAAGCCGGTTTCGGGGTCGAGGGTGAACAGCACGCCTGACGCGCCGTGGTCGGCGTCGACCATCCGCTGCACCGCCACCGACAGTGCCACCTGCTCGTGGGCGAATCCCCTGTCGAGCCGGTAGGAGATCGCCCGGTCGGTGTACAGCGAGGCGAAGCAGCGGCGCACCGCCGCCAGCACGGCCTCGGGACCGACGATGTCGAGGTAGGAGTCGTGCTGGCCGGCAAAGGAGGCGCCCGGCAGGTCCTCGGCGGTGGCGCTGGAGCGGATCGCCACCACCGCCGCGCCGCCCGCGTCGTCCAGCCCGGCATAGGCCTTCCGGATGGCGCCGGCCATCGGCGGCGGAAACACACCGCCTTCGATGAGCGCCCGGGCGGCCGCCGCCCGACGGGCGAAGTCAGCCAGATCGTCCTTGCGGGCGCCGGCCATCAGCGCCGCCAGTCGGGGCGCCAGGTCGTTGGCGGCGATGAAGGCGCGGTAGGCGTCCGCGGTCACCGCGAAGCCGTCGGGAACCGGAATCGCGCCATCGCCGAGCAGGCGGCGCAGCTCACCCAGCGAGGCGGTCTTGCCGCCTACCCGCGCGACGTCACCCAGTCCGATGGCGCTGAACGGCAGGACGGCGGTCGTGTCGGCGGTCGAGGTCTGGGGCACGGGGTGTCCTTTGCGGGTCTGGCCTGTCGTGGCGCGGGTCCGGTTCAGGCGGCGGGTTGCGGCGTGGTCATCGCCCGCTGGATGCAGTCCATCAGGGCATTGCCGAGCAACGGCTTCTCGACGATGGGCACGCCCTTGGCCTCGGCACGACGACGCACGGCGACCTGCGGGTGCGAGGTGACGAGGATGGCCGGCAGCGCAACGTGACGGGTGCGGAGGATTTCGAGCAAATCCAGCCCGTTCATGTCATGCAGGTGATAGTCGAGCACCAGGCATCCCTCGGCGGCGAGCGCGGGCACGGCCAGCATCTCGGCGCCCCCGGCGCAGGTGACGACGCGATAGCCCTCAAGCTCCAGCGAGAACTTTAGCGAGTCCCGCACCGCGCTGTCGTCGTCGACGACATAAACCACTGACTTGTGGCGGGGGAGACCATCCATGTTCATCAACCAACTCGATCCACGCCGTCGCGATGCCGATTCCATCAAGGTCACAGCAAAGCATGAACCGCGCCGGCGGGTGTTGACATGGCGCAATCACGGCGCTGCTTCGGCGCAGGCCGGGAAGGGGCGTCCGGGCCGATGGTCAGGGCCGTTCAATGGTCAGGGCCGTTCAATGGTCAGGACAGGTCGGGCGAGGCGGCGTCCTGCAGCAGGTCGACGGCCATCGCCATGCGCACCAGATCGGACAGGCTGCCGGCCTGCATCTTGGTCATCACGTTGGCGCGGTAGATTTCCACCGTGCGCGGACTGATGCCGAGGTCGAAGGCGATGATCTTGTTCGGCTGACCGAGCACCAGCCCGCGCAACACCTGCTGCTCGCGCGTCGACAGGCCGGCGAGCTTGGCCTGCACCTCGGCGCGCGCCGCGTCCTGCCGGCTGAGGCGCTCCTGCCGGTTGAGCGCGTTGCGTACCGCCGACAGCAGCAGGTCGTCATCGAACGGCTTTTCAATGAAATCAGCGGCGCCGGCCTTCATCGCCGACACCGCCAGCGGCACGTCACCGTGACCGGTGATGACGATCACCGGCAGCAGGAAGCCGCGCCCCTGGAGTTGGCGCAGCAGTTCCAGGCCGTCCACTTCCGGCATCCGCACGTCGGTAATGACACAGCCGCCGCCAACCTCGTCCAGCGTATCGAGGAAATGGCTGGCCGAGGGGTAGAGGCGGCAGGCCAGTCCGGCGGTGCGCAGCAGGAAGGCCAGCGAGTCGCGGACGGCCTGGTCGTCGTCGATCACATGCACCAGGGCAGCGTCGGCGGCGTCATTCGACATCGTCCAGTTCCTTCTCGTTCACGACACGCAGGGTAAAGGTGAAGGTGGTGCCGCCGGCCGGCGCCGGCGTCGCCCAGATCTGGCCGCCATGGGCCTCGATGATGGTGCGGGATATGGAAAGCCCGACCCCCATGCCCTGTCGCTTGGTGGTGACAAAGGGCTGGAACAGCTGCTCGGCGACATCGACGGCCAGGCCCTCGCCGCTGTCGATCACCGAAATCGCCACCATGTCATCGCCATGGGCGCCGGCACGGATCATCAGTTCTCGGCGCGGCGCATTCTCCATCGCCTCCAGCGCGTTGCGCATCAGGTTGAGCAGCACCTGCTGGATCTGCACCCGGTCCGCCAGCACGGTATCGAGCCGGGCATCAAGCTGGAAGCGTACCTGCACGCCATGTTCCTTGGCACCCACCAGCGCCAGGGCACTGGCCTCCTGGATCAGCTTGGACAGGCTTTCGATCCGCCGGTCACTCTCCCCGCGCGCCACGAATTCGCGCAGCCGGCGGATGATCTGGCCGGCCCGCAGCGCCTGGTCGGCGGCATGGTCGATCGCCTCGCGCAGGATGGTCGCCTGCTCGCCTTGCTCATGTTCCAGCAGCCGGCGCGACCCCTTGAGGTAGTTGGCGATGGCGGACAGCGGCTGGTTGACCTCGTGGGCCAGTGTCGAGGCCATCTGGCCCATGGCGGTCAGCCGCGACATGTGGATCAGTTCCGATTGCAGCTCCTGCAGCCGCGCCTCGGTTTCCTGCCGTTCGGAAAGGTCGCGGATGAAGCCGGTGAAGAAGCGCCGCTCGCCCGACTTCATCTCCCCCACCGCCAGCTCCATCGGAAAGGTGGAACCGTCGCGCCGTTCGCCGATCACCACCCGGCCGATGCCGATGATCCGCCGTTCGCTGGTGGCGATGTAACGGGCAAGATAGGAGTCGTGGCGGTCGCGGTCGGGTACGGGCATCAGGATGCTGACATTGCGGCCGATCGCCTCGTCGGCGGTGTAGCCGAACAGCCGCTCGGCGGTGGTGCTGAACGACTGGATGATGCCCTGTTCGTCGATGACCACCATCGCCTCGGGGATGGTGGCGAGAATCGAGCGCAGGTGAGCCTCACGGGTCAGCAGATCGCGGGTGTTGGCCTCGGCTTCGGCGCGGGCCTCGGCCAGCCGGGCGCCGCACCATGCCGCCACCGCGCCGGTGACCACGAAGGCGAGCGCCGCCAGGCCGTCGTGCCAGTCCGGCGGGGCGCCCTTGATGCTGCTCGCGCCCCCGAACGCCAGCCCGAGCGCGATCGCCAGCACCACGTGGCCGATGCCGCCCAGCGCGGCGGCGATCACCAGTGCCGGCGTGAAGAACAGGTAGGCGGCCTGCGAGGGCATGTAGGGGGCGAGCAGACCCCAGGCGGCGACTCCGGCCGCGATCGCCATCGTCGTGACGCCGTAGCGCAGGAGCGCCCTGGACGGGCGCGCCGAAGGTGACGGAAGGGCGCCGGAGGCGGGGCGGGTGTCTGCTAAGCTGGTCATGTCCCCCCGTCGCCGCTGGTCCGGCCGTTGGCCCCGGCGGTTGCAGACGCCGGACGAAACGCAATTCGGACTGTTATAGTATTCATGGAATCTTGCCAAGCAACGGGGCGCGGCAGCGAATGCGGCGCATCGCCTGGCGCGCCGGCGCGCGCTCGCGGCCTACGGGGTTTCCCTTAGGGGAATGAGCGGAATTTCCCGTGCCGGCGGATACCCCTAAGTCTTGCGACAACAAGCACGGTTCATACAGGGAAGCCATCATGTTGCAGCATGTTCACAGCATCGCCGCCCGGCCGGTCATGCCGATGATCCCGGATCGCCATGGCGGCGTCGGCGAGGTGTCGTTCGCCGGTATCCGGCTGATGGGCGTGTGCTCGATGACGGCGCGCGATACCGAGGTCTTCGGCGAGGGTGAGCCTGCGGACCATCTTTATGCCGTCGTCAGCGGCGCGGTGCGGACCTACAAGATCACCCAGGATGGCCGTCGCCAGATCTGCGCCTTCCTGTTGCCGGGCGATGTGTTCGGCCTCGAACTGGGCGAGAATTATTCTCTCACGGCCGAGGCGGTCTGCGACTCCGTGCTGGCGGTGGCCAAGCGCCGCACGCTCAACGGCCTCGCCGAGCGCGACGCCGAGGTGGCGCGGCGGCTGTGGGTGATGGCGGCGGGTCAGCTGGAGGCGGCACGGGCCCACATGTTGCTGCTGGGCCGTCAGTGCGCGCATGAACGGGTGGCGGCCTTCCTGCTCGATCTGCAGGGACGGCTGGGCAGTGGCGCGCATGTGGCGTTGCCGATGTCGCGCAACGACATCGCCGACTATCTCGGCCTCACCATCGAGACGGTGTCGCGGACGCTAAGCCAGTTCGACAAGGCCGGCACCATCGCCTTGCGCACCTCGCGGCATGTCGAGGTGCTGAGCCGGGGTGCCCTGCGCGCGCTGGTCGGCTGAGCCGCGCGGCGTTCAACAGTATAACGGGCCGTATCGCGCGACGGCATGTCCCGAGTCGATCATGGCGCAGGACAGGTCGATACCGCGAGCCGTGGTGCAGCGCGCCACCGTCCGGCCATAGACGTCGGTGTCGACAGTGGTGCAACTGAGTGGTGCCACCACCAGACGGTCGAGATGCCGGCGTGACGCATCGGGATCACCGGGCGTGCACTGGCGGCCCGGACGGCAATGGCCCGGCATTTCCGGTGCGTCGATGCCGGCAAGGCGAACGCGCCGTGAACCGCAGTTGATCGTATCGCCGTCAATCACCCTCGGCCGGCTGCAGGTGAGATCGCCGGGCGGCGTTACCGCTGTGCGGGTAGGGCCAGAGCTGGCCTCGTCATCGAGTAGCTTGAGCAGGGAAAGGCCGCCCAGCAAGCCAGCCAGCAGCACCAGACGGGCTTCGTTCCACGTCGGCAGTGCTCGTTGCCAATCTCGTTGCCGGAAAGCCATCGTCCGGGCGCCTCCTCATCGTTGCCTGACAGCGTTCCCGAGAACGCGGGTCATCACGACGGGACACTGCCCGGTGCGAGGTTAAGGATGAGGTAAACTGGCGCGCTGGTCGGCTGAGTCTCCTCCTTGGTGACCGCTACCCGAACGCTGCCAGCAGCGCCGTCACCTCGGCATCGGTGAGCTGGGGGAAGCTATCATAGACCTGGGAGACGCCCAGGAAATCGCGCGGCGTTTCCAGGCAGACGACGTCATCCACCAGCGGGCGCAGCAGGGCCAGCGCCTCGGCGGCGGCCACCGGCACCGCCAGCACGAGAGCCGCCGGCATCTGGCGTCGCAGGGCCTCCAGCGCCGCCCGCATGGTGGTGCCGGTGGCGATACCGTCGTCGACGACAATGACGGTGCGGCCGCCAATCGCCGGGGGCGTCCGGGCGCCGCGATAGACCTGCCGCCGGCGCTCCAGTTCCGCCAGCTCCCGCGCCACCAGTGGTTCCCGCTCGGCGGACGTCAACGCCGCCTGTGTCATCACCGTCGGGTTCCATACCACCTGCGGGCGGGCGCCATCGACCACCGCCCCCATCGCCAGCTCCGGGTGCCAGGGGACGCCGATCTTGCGCACCAGCAGCAGATCGAGCGGGGCGGCGAGTGCGCGGGCAACGGGCACCGCCACCGGCACGCCACCGCGCGGCAGCGCCAGCACCAGCGGGCGGACGTCGCGGTAACCTGTCAGCCTTGTCGCCAGCCGTTCGCCGGCGTCCCTACGATCATGAAACATCACCGCCCCCCGTGTCCGTTGGCGTGATGGCGGCAGTATAGCGGGAACCGGCAGCCAGGCGAAGCGGCCCCCGTCGGCACCGGGGATAGGCCATCGCGCCTGCGGCGCGACGACGCATGACGGACCGATTCTGAACTGATATAGGCCGATTTGATGAACGGGGGGATCACACGCGAAGGGATGCCACGCGCGCAGGCCTGGCGGCTGGCGCTGGTGTTGTGCGCGCTGCTGATCCGGGCGTTGTTGCCTTCAGGCCTGATGGTGGCGGCAACGCCGGCCGGCGCACTGACCGTCACCTTGTGTTCCGGTCGCGGCCCGGTCGAGGTGCTGGTTGATGCCCACGGCCAGCTGGTCGATCCCGACACTGTCGCGTCCTCCGGCACTGGCGAGCCTGGTGACGACAGTCGCGCCAAGCACGACGCGCCCTGCGCCTTCGCCGGACTCCTGGCGCCCGCCCTTCTGGTCGAGGCGTCGCTGCCTGTCGTGCCGCCGATGGCGGTCGCGCCGGGCGTCGCCACGTCCGGTGTCGGTATCGGCACCGGACTCGCCGCGCCGCCGCCGCCGGCCACCGGTCCACCCCCCTCGCTGATCTGAGCGCCACGCCCCGCGCCGTCGCCCCGACGGGCCGGGTACCCCGCGTTCTCGACCCCCACACCGCTTCCGGCCGTTGCGGTCGCGCCGCCATGCCGTGCGCGCGGCCGCCAGTGGCCTTACCTGTTCAGAAGAGACATCATGACCCAGTTCAACCCCCTTACCCTTGCCACCCTCACGACGGCCGCCGCCGTCGCCACCATCACACCCGCCCATGCCGCCGCCGGTGACCGGCTGGAGACCATTGTCGTTACCGGCACCAAGCTGGAAGGCGACTTCGGCGAGAAGTCCGGCATCCCCATCGCCAAGGTGCCCCAGAGCATCCAGGTGATCACCGCCCAGGAGATCATCGACGATGGCGCCCGCTCGATCGGCGACCTGCTGCGCGGCGTTCCAAGCGCCAATGCCGGCTATTCGCGCGTTGGCGCCTATCAGTCGTTCAGCCTCAAGGTGCGCGGCTACATGGCCGACCAGATGCGCAACGGCATCCGCCAGCGTTATTATGAGGATGTCGACGCCTCCGCGCTCAGCAACATCGCGCGGGTCGAGGTGCTCAAGGGCCCGTCCGGCGTGCTCTATGGCCAGTCGGCGGTGGGTGGTATCGTCAGCATCATCACCAAGCGACCCCAGGATGACTTTGCCGCCGCGGTGGCGTTGACGGCCGGCAGCGACCAGCTGAAGCTGGTCAGCGCCGACATCACCGGCAGCCTGGCGCCGGGCCTGAGCGTGCGGGTGACCGGCGAGATCGAGCGTTCCGGCACCTTTGTCGACACGCAGGATCTGGACCGCGACAACCTTGGCTTCAGCCTGCGCTATGCGCCCACCGACACGGTGACCGCCAACCTGGTGACCGAGTATGTCGAGCGTCGCACCAGCCGCAATCCGGGCCTGCCGGTCGCGGGCACCGTGCAGGACAACGGGGTTGGCGGGTTGCCACGCGGGCTCTATCTGGGCGAGCCGTCGGTCGACCACATGAAGGCCGATGCGCCGCTGGTGCAGCTGTGGGTCGACGTCAAACTGGGTGACAACTGGACGCTGACCCCGCGCTTCCAGTACCAGGAGTTCAACACCGCCTTCACCCAGATCCGGCTGCGCGCGGCCCAGGCCGACCTGACGACCATCAGCCGCAACGGCCGCATCGGCGAGGAAAACGACGAATATTATATCGGCCAGCTCGATCTCGCCGGCCGGGTGCAGACCGGACCGATTACCCACAAACTGCTGGCAGGCGTCGAGATCGACCGGGAGCGCGGCCGCTTCACCCAGTCGAACCTCACCAACGTGACCGCGATCAGCGTGCTGGCGCCGGTCTATGCCTATGCCGGCACGGCGCCGGCGGCGACCTTTGCCTTCGACAACTACTACAACCTCGATGGCGAGGCGCTCTACCTGCAGGACCAGATCGACCTCACCGACCGCTGGAACGTCATTGGCGCCATCCGCCACAGCTGGATCGACGCCCGGAACGGCAGCATGGGCCAGCCGGCCACCGACCAGGCCAGCACCAGCACCACCATCTGGCAGCTGGGCAGCACCTATCGGCTGACCGGCGCCGTGTCCGTCTATGCCGGCTACAACACCGGCTTTGACGTTGAATCCTCGGCGGCCGCCCGCTCGGCCAGCGGCGACCCGCTGAAGCCGGAGACGTCGAGCCAGGCGGAGGTCGGCGTGCGGCTGACGCTGGGGGCGGTGCGCGGCAGCATCGCGCTGTTCGAGATCAGGCGTACCAACGCGCTCACCACCGATCCCGACAATCCCGACTACAGCATCAACGTCGGCAAGCAGCGGGTGCGTGGCGTCGAGATCGAGGGCGAATGGCAGCCGACCGACGGCTGGTCGCTGACGGGCGGCTATGCCTATCTCGACTCGAAGATCGTGCGCAGCAACGACGGCGATCAGGGCAAACGCCTGGGCGACGTGCCGGCCCACAGCGTCAATGCGCGCACCGCCTACACGGTGCCGGGCACTAGCCTGACCCTGCGTGGCGGCTTCAACTATGTCAGCAATCGCCTGCTGGTGAACGGCAGCGATGTCCGTCTGCCATCCTACGTGCTGGCGGACATCGGCGCCGGCTACCAGATCGGCCGCTTCAGCCTCGATCTGGTGGCGACCAACCTGTTCGACGAACGCTACTTCACCGCCTCCGGCAATGCCTTCGCGGTGATGCCGGGTGACCCGCGCGCGGTCAGCCTGCGCCTGGGCGCCCGCTGGTAAGCGGCGTCCGAGCACTGACAGGAGAGGATACCATGGCCTCGACGACACGACAGCCCACCACCTACCGCGCGGTCTGGCGCTGGCATTTCTACGCCGGTCTGCTGTGCGCGCCGGTGCTGCTGCTGCTCAGTCTCACCGGCGCGATCTACCTGTTCGACCGGGAGATCGACGGCTGGTGGAACCGCGACCTGCAACGGGTCGCCGTCGGGGCCGTGGCCCTGCCGCTGGCAACCCAGGAGGCGGCGCTGGTGGCCGCTTATCCCGGTGCCAGCATCGGCCGGGTCCGTCTGCCGGAGGCGCCCGACGAGGCCGCGCGCTGGTTCCTGCGCGATGCCCAGGGGCGCGGCCGGCTGGTGTTCGTCGATCCCTACAACGCCCGGGTGCTTGGCGATGTCGACCCCGCCTGGCAGCCCACCACCATCGCCCGCGACCTGCACGGCAACCTGCTGATGGGCAACATTGGCAGTCACCTCGTCGAGCTGACCGCCTGCTGGACGCTGGTGATGCTGGTGACCGGCCTCGTGCTGTGGTGGCCCAGGCGGTGGAAGGCGCGCGGCGTGCTCTGGCCGCGCCTGGGCACAAGCGGCCGGCGGCTATGGCGCGACCTGCACGCCATTCCGTCGGCGGCCAATGCCCTGCTGGTGGCTTTCCTGATCCTCTCCGGCCTGCCGTGGTCGGCGTTCTGGGGCGTGCAGTTCGCCGCCCTGGGCCAGCAGCTGCCGTTCATCGCGCCGTCGCCCAACTTCACCGCCAGCCGGCCGGCGGCGCCGTCGGCCGGACCGGACGCGGCCTCCCTTGCGCCCGCCGGACATGGTGGTCACCCCGCCAGCCATGACGCCGAAGCCGCCAGGCTGCCCTGGGTGGTGCGCCAGAGCCCGCGACCCGCCGGCATCGGCGGTCATGATGACGCGCATGGCCACCACGGCGCGGGTGGCATCGCGGCGGCGGAGGCGCTGCTGGCCCGCCTGCCCGTCGACCGCTTCGGCCCCGGCATCCGCATCTTCTATCCCGATGGCCCGGCCGGCGTGTTCACCATCAGCTATGTGCCGGACAAGGCCGAGGGTCAGCGCACCCTCTATGTCGACCCCGCCAGCGGACAGCTGATCGACGACATCGGCTGGGGTCGCTACAGCCCGGTGGCGCGGGTGATCGAGTGGGGTGTCGAGACCCATGTCGGCCGGCAGTACGGCCTTGCCAACCAGATCGCCGGGCTGCTGGTCTGCCTCGTCCTCATCGGCACGGTCATCGCCGGGCTGATCCTGTGGTGGCGCCGCCGGCCGTCGGCGCGACTGGGCGCGCCGGACGTCGCGCCGACCGACCGGCTGCCCCGACCGCTGGTGTGGACCATCGCCGTGCTGGCGGTGCTGCTGCCGCTGGTCGGCGCCTCGCTGCTGCTGGTCTGGCTGCTCGACCGGCTGGTGATGGCGCTGGCGCCCCGGCTGGCGCGCTGGCTCGGCCGGGGAGCGCACGAGCCCATTGTCAGGCCGGGCGGGAGGCACTAGATACGGGGCTGCATCAAGAGTTGGGACGACGCCCAACGCCAACCTGCCGTACCGGGCAAGGTGGCACTTCCCCCGGGGAGGATGTGGCCCAAGCCGGCAACCAAACGGACCAAGCCACGGTTGAGCGTCTGTCCCGTGTACGGAAAGGACGCCCATGCCCATCAAGATCCCCGACGACCTGCCGGCGACCCGGATTCTCGACGCCGAGGGCGTGATGGTGATGCGCGAGACCGATGCGGTGCGCCAGGACATCCGGCCGCTGCGGATCGGCCTGCTCAACCTGATGCCCGACAAGCCGAGCACCGAGACCCAGATCGCCCGCCTGATCGGCGCCACGCCGCTGCAGCTGGAGCTGACGCTGGTGCGGCTGGCCAGCCACGTCTCGCGCAACACGGCGGAGGATCATCTGGAGGCCTTCTACCGGCCGTGGGACCAGGTGCGCGACGAGCGCTTCGACGGCTTCATCATCACCGGCGCGCCGGTGGAGCGCATGGACTATGAGGAGGTGCGCTACTGGCCGGAGCTGACCGGCATCCTCGACTGGACCCAGACCCACGTCCACCGGCTGTTCAACATCTGCTGGGCGGCCCAGGCGGCGCTCTACCACTTCCATGGCGTGCCCAAGCACATGCTGCCGGCCAAGGCCTCGGGCGTCTATCCCCACCGGGTGCGGGTGCCGACCTCGCCCTACATGCGCGGCCTGTCGGACGGTTTCGCGGTGCCGGTCTCCCGCTGGTCGGAGGTGCGCGCCGCCGACCTGCCGGCCGGCCACGGCCTGGAGGTGCTGGCGGACAGCGAGGTCAGCGGCCTGTGCCTGGTCGCCGACCCCGCCCACCACGCGCTGCACATGTTCAACCATCTGGAATACGACAGCCAGACGCTGGCCAACGAATATGCCCGCGACGCGGCCGCCGACCCGGCGACGCCGGTGCCGGCGCACTATTTCCCCGGTGATGATCCCGCACTGCCGCCGGTGAACAGCTGGCGCAGCCATGCCCACCTGCTGTTCGGCAACTGGATCAACGAGATGTACCAGTCGACCCCGTTCGACCTCGCCGCCATCGGCCGGGGCTGAGGGCGGCGCGGCACGCGTTGCTTTGAGGTCGTGACTATGCTCTATCGGACAACCTATGGGGGCTGCTGACGACATCGAGCAATTCATCGCCGACTGGCGGGATACCGGCGGTTCGGAACTCGCCAACACGCAGAGCTTCATCAACGGCCTGTGCCGGTTGCTGGGTGTCGAGCCGCCGGCCGGCAGCCGCGTGAACGACAGCCACAACGATTATGTGTTCGAGCGCCGGGTGTTCCAGGACAATGGCGACGGCACGCGGAGCTTCGGCCGCATCGACTGCTACAAGCGCGACGCCTTCATCCTGGAGGCCAAGCAGGGCAGCGAGGCCGACCGCGCGGCGGCCGACAGGGGCGAGGACGATCTCGACCTGTTCGGCCAGACCGCCAGCGCCCGCCTCAAGCGCGGCACCGCCCGGCGCGGCACGGCGGGCTGGGCCCAGGCAATGGTTCAGGCCAGGGGCCAGGCCGAGCGCTACGCCAAGGCGCTTCCCGTTGACCATGGCTGGCCGCCGTTCCTGCTGGTCGCCGACATCGGCTACTGCATCGAGGTCTATGCCGACTTCACCGGGACCGGGAAGGCCTACGCCCAGTTCCCCGACCGGGCACGCTACCGGATCATGCTGGAAGACCTGCGGCACCAGGATGTCCGCGACCGGCTGCGGGCGATCTGGACCGATCCGAAAAGTCTCGACCCCACCGCCCGCGCCGCGCGCGTCACCCGCGATATCGCCGACCTGCTGGCGACCGTCGCCCGGCGGATCGAGCAGCGCGGCTACAACGCCGAGACCACCAGCGGCTTCCTCATGCGGGTGCTGTTCACCCTGTTCGCCGAGGACAGCGGGCTGATCCCGGAAAAGAGCTTCACCACGCTGCTGAAGAACCAGCGTGCCCACCCGGAGCATCTGGAACACCAGCTTTCCGCGCTGTGGGCGGCGATGGACAAGGGCGCGTTCTCGCCCGCGCTGGGCGTGCCGCTGAAGCAGTTCAACGGCTATCTGTTCAAGGACCGCACGGCGATCCCGCTCGACGCGCGGGAGCTGGAGGTGCTGATCCAGGCTGGCGAGCACCTCTGGACCGAGGTGGAGCCGGCGATCTTCGGCACCCTGCTGGAACGCGCGCTGAACCCCAGGGAACGCGCCAAGCTCGGCGCGCATTATACCCCGCGCGCCTATGTCGAGCGGCTGATCGGCCCCGCCATCATGGAGCCGCTGCGCGCCGACTGGGACGGCGTGCGCGCCGCCGCCACCACCCTGATCGCCGACGGCAAGGCGGCCGAGGCGCGCGCCCATGTCGAGGCCTTCCACACCCGGCTGGCGCAAACGAAGGTGCTCGATCCCGCCTGCGGCACCGGCAACTTCCTTTATGTCGCCATGGCGCGCATGAAGGAGCTGGAGGGCGAAGTGCTCGATCTGCTGATCGAGCTGGGTCATGATCAATATGTCGCCGAACTCACCGGCCACACCATCACCCCGGAAAACTTCCTGGGGATCGAGATCAACCCGCGCGCCGCCGCCATCGCCCAGCTGGTGCTGTGGATCGGCTACCTGCAATGGCACTTCCGCGTGCACGGCGCCGACCGCGCCCCGCCGGAGCCGATCCTGCGCGACGTGCGCACCATCGAGAACCGCGACGCGCTGATCGCCTTTGACGACAGGGTGCTGGAGCGGGACGCGGCCGGCAGGCCGGTCAGCCGCTGGGACGGCGAGACCATGAAGCCGCATCCCGTCACCGGCAAGCCGGTGCCCGATGAAGACGCGCGGGTCGAGGTCTGGCGCTATGTGAAGCCGCGCGCCGCCACGTGGCCCAAGGCGGACTTCATCGTCGGCAACCCGCCGTTCATTGGCGGCAAGGACGTGCGCGACCGGCTGGGCGACGGCTATTTCGAGGCGCTGTTCGCCACCACCGACGTGCCCGAGAGCGCCGACTTCGTCATGCACTGGTGGGACAAGGCGGCCACCGCCGTGCGCGCCGGCGGCACCCGGCGCTTCGGCTTCGTCACCACCAATTCGATCACCCAGACATTCAGTCGTCGGGTGGTGGCGCGGCATCTCGACGCCAAGGATAGTGTAGCAATCTTGTTCGCCATTCCCAACCATCCCTGGGTCGACGGCAAGGATGGCGCGGCGGTGCGCATCGCCATGACGGTCGCCGAGAAGGGCAAGCGCGAGGGCCAACTGTGGACGGTGGCGGATGAAAGCCGGGCGCCGGACCATCTCGTTTATACCGAGAGGGTCGGCCAGATCAGCGCCAACCTGCGGATCGGCGCCGATGTCACGGCCACCGTGGCGCTGAAGGCGAATAGAGGGCTGGCACATCAAGGCGTGAAACTGCATGGCGATGGGTTCATCGTCACCGCGGAACAGGCCGCCGTGCTCGGCCCCGGTGCCGCCGCCACCCGCATCCGCACCGGCACCGATGATGGCGACACCGTGATCTTCGACTATCGCAACGGCCGCGATCTCGCCGCGCGGCCGCGCGGGCTCAGGGTGATCGACCTCTACGGCCTGTCGGAAGCGCAGGTGCGCGACCGCTACCCGGCGGTCTATCAGCATGTGCTGGCCACCGTGAAGCCTCATCGGGATCACAACAACCGGGCCAGCTACCGGGACAACTGGTGGCTGTTCGGCGAGCAACGCTCCGAACTGCGCAAGGCCCTGCGGGGCGTGAACCGCTACATCGCCACGGTCCGCACACAGCGGCAGCGATCATTTGTATTCATGGACCTCAGCGTCATTCCGGAAAGCAGACTGGTCGCAATCGCTGATGACGATGCTTTTACGCTTGGTGTGCTGTCGAGCCATTTCCATCTTCAATGGATACTGGCGTGGGGTGCTCGGCTCGGCATGGGCGATGACCCCAACTACAATAACAGTGAATGCTTCGATCCCTTCCCCTCCCCCGCCGTTGTCGCCGAACCGCTCAAGTACCGCATCCGCGCCGCGGCCGAGGCGCTCGACGGCTTGCGCAAGCGGGTGCTGGCGCAACACGACGACCTGACCCTGACCAGGCTCTACAACGTGCTGGAGGCCTTGCGGGAAGGCCGCGCGCTGACCGGGGCCGAGCGCGACATCCATGATCGCGGCCTCGTCACCCAGATCCGCCAGCACCACGACGCCATCGATGCCCTGGTGGCCGAGGCCTATGGCTGGGCTGATGACTGGAACAGGGGCGATCTGGCGGACGAGGACATCCTCACCCGCCTGGTGGCGCTGAACCGGGACCGCGCCGCCGAGGAAGCCAGGGGCCTGGTCCGCTGGCTGCGGCCTGAATTCCAGGCGCCCGACTATGCGGCGCCGGTCACCCAGACGCTCGATCTCGGCGATGCCGCGACGCCGGTGCCCGACAACGTCCTGCCCTGGCCCGGCTCGCTGCCCGAGCAGGTCAGCGCCGTGCAGGCCCTGCTGCGTGCCGCGCCCGCGCCGCTCGCCCCGCAGGACGTCGCCCGCGCCTTCAAGGGCAAGCGCGCCGCCTCGGTGCGCCCGGTGCTCGACGCGCTGGCCGGCATCGGCATGGCCCGGCGGCTCGGCGACGGCCGCTACGCCGCCTGAGGCCGGCGCGCTTTAATCGGATGGGAAAACGGGTCGCGCGGCGCGCGAGTGGTGCCCAGGGACGGAATCGAACCGCCGACACAGGGATTTTCAATCCCTTGCTCTACCAACTGAGCTACCTGGGCGCACCGTTGGGACGCGGGTCTATAGACGATCCCGATCCGCCTTGTCCAGCGGCCATGTCGGTCTTTTTTCGTCGCTCTTTTTTATCATGCCCGGCAAGAGCGGTGCTCAGTAGCCGTCGTCGTCGCGTGAGGCGCTGCTGCGGTCGTCGCCATCCTCGTCGGCGGGGCCGGCGGGCACGCGGTAATCCTCGTTCAGCCATTTCAGCAGGTCGCGGTCGCGGCAGCCGGCCGAGCAGAACGGCTGGAAGGCGGCCTGGGCCGGCTTGCCGCACAGCGGGCAGCGGCCGAGCACGCCGGTGGCGCGGGCGGTGGCGGATGCGGGTGGGGCGGGCGGGTCAGAGCGGCGAGACATGGGCATAGCCATAGCCGCTGGCGTCGGCCGCCGCCACCACCGAGACGGCCGCACCGCGCTGGCGGGCGAGCATTTGCGTCAGCGCCGGCC
>CAUJIW010000143.1 GCA_963205175.1 Pseudomonadota bacterium | reverse complement strand
CGGTTGAAGTGTGCAAACTCCACCATAACGATGAACCCGGTGGCCACCAGCGACGCCGCATTCCGGGGTGGGGCATGCCCCACCCCGGAATACACCATCGCCTACACCGGAAATTACACCACGAGCGCGGACGCTAACTGGGCAGTTCGCGGCCACCAACGCCGATGATGCGCATGCGGCTGCCCTGCCGATAGTCGGTGAGATATTGATCGTGCCGGCTGCGATATGGTTCCGGCATCAGTACGGAGATGTTGCGCCCCAACAGTTCGGCCGGGGTATAGCCGAACATGGCCTGGGCGGCGACATTGACGAACTGGATGATGCCGGATGCGTCGATGGTGATGATGCCGTCGACCAGCACGTCGAACAGCGTCGTCATGAAATCCGGCAGTGCGGTGGTTGTCGACGTGTTGGCGGACTTGGGGGCGAATGCGACTCTCGCCATGGCGAACTCCGAAGCGACTCAATACTAAATTCAGGCGGCCGTCTTATCGCGCCTTGGGCGGCAGACAAGTCATTAGTTTGCAATACAAACTAACGTCGTAGTCATTCCCGGGTGTCGGGGAGCCGGATTTCCGGCGCTGCGGCGGCGCGTCTCTCAGTCTCGGTGTGATGGCGAAATGACATGATAACGGGCTGTTTTATGTACGAGAATTTCCTGCCTCGGACGGCGGAGGGGCTTCCGGCGGGGGCAGCCCGCAGCATTGCTGGCAAGATGGCATGCATGATGCCGGGCGCGGGGCATGGCATTTTGCCGCGCGGTTGGGGCCGGTGTGCAGCGTGGCGGGTTGAGAGGCCCTTTACGGGTTCGTCGCGATTCCCGCGCGGGAGACTGAGTCGTCCCGGGGCGGACGGCGTGGAGACGATCAACGTGATATATCGCCTGCGTTGTCCAACATGGCGGTTGCCGGAGTCGACGCTTGGCAGCATCATGAGCGTGGGTAACAGCACACGACCGGGGCGAGGCAGAATTGCGGATGCCGGCCGGCAGTCACGAGAGGGGGAAGGCACGATATGGGTCGGCGAGGTCTGGTGGCAACCTTGATCATTGCTCAGGCGCTTGCCGGTGCCGCTCTGGCGGCATCGTCCCGGCCGATCGACCTCACCGATATTCATCTGTTGCAGGAGGTGGCTGATCCCGCTTTTTCGCCCGGCGGCACGGTGATCGCTTATGCCGTGGGGACCGCCAACCGCACGGATGACAAACCGAACAGCGACCTGTGGACGGTGCCCTGGCAGGGCGGCGCGCCGCGGGCGCTGACCGAGACGCCGGCGATCAGCGAGCATCAGCCGACCTATTCCCGCGATGGCCAGTGGTTGTTCTTCCTCAGCGACAACGGGCAGCACGACGATCAGCTGTGGGTGATGCCGGCCCAGGGCGGGGCTGCGCGCCAGGTCAGCTCTCTGCCCGGCGGGGTCAGCGATTACACCGTCTCGCCGGACGGCCGGCAGTTGGCGGTGATCGCCGAGGTCGGGCGCTCGGTCGGACATGCTGCCGGCACCCCGCCGCCGATCGTGATCGATCGTTTCCAGTTCAAGGAGGACGGCCGGGATTATCTCGACGACCGGCGCCAGCAACTGTTCATCGTCGACGTGGCGACCGGCACGGCGACCCAGGTGACGACGGGCGACTTTGATCACTGGCTGCCCAGCTGGTCGCCGGACGGCAAGTGGATCGCGCTCGTTTCCAAGCGCAGCGCGACGGCGGACCGCGATCTCAACTACGACGTCTATATCGTGGCGCCGCAGGCCGGCGCGCCGATGCGGCGCATCAGCACCTTCGAGGGCACGGATGTCGACCCCTACTGGGAATCGCGGCCGGCCTGGTCGCCGGATTCGAAAAAGCTGGTGTGGCTGCAATCCGGCGAGGACAAATGGATCTATTACGCGCCGTGGCAACTCACGGTCGCCGACATCGAGACCGGCAAAGTCAGCGCGCTGGCGCGCATCGACCGCTGCTTCTACAAGCCGCGCTGGTCGGCGGACGGCCGGTTTATCTACGCACTGGTGGAACAGGACCGTGACACCTGGCTGGCGCGCGTCGACGCGACTACCGGTGCGCTGGCCTATGTCACCGGTGGCGCCCGCTTCGGCCTCGACTTCGCGGTGGCGGACAATGGCCGTGTCACCGTGCTCGACAGCACCAACGATCGTCCGTTCGAACTGAGCGCTGTCGAGAGCGGGGGGCTTCGGCAACTGACCCGCCACAACGACTGGCTGGCCGGGCGCCAGCTGGCCCAGGTGCGCGATATCAGCTTCAAGAGCGGCGACCATGACATCCATGGCCTGCTGGTGCTGCCGGTCGGCTATGAGCCGGGCAAGCGCTACCCGACCATCCTGCGTCTGCACGGCGGGCCGGTGTATCAGTATTCGCACGAATTCATGTTCGACTGGCAGCTCTATGCCGCGCACGGCTATGCGGTGATCGGGGTCAATCCAAGGGGTTCGTCCGGGCGCGGTTTCGACTTTGCCCGCGCCATCTATGGCCAATGGGGCACGGTGGACGTGCAGGACGCGCTGGCGGCGGTTGATCATGTTGTCGCCGCGGGTGTTGCTGACCCGGACCGGCTTGGCGTCGGTGGCTGGAGCTATGGCTCCATTCTCACCAACTACGTGATTGCCAGTGACACCCGGTTCAAGGCGGCGGTCAGCGGCGCCGGCACGTCGAACATGCTCGCCAACTATGGCCATGACCAATATGCTCGGGAATATGAGATGGAGCTGGGCACACCGTGGCGCAACTTCGAGAGCTATGTGCGCAACAGCTATCCGTTCCTGCATGCCGACCGGATCAAGACGCCGACCCTGTTCCAGTGTGCGCAGAAGGACTTCAACGTGCCGTGTCTGGGGGCCGAGCAGATGTTCCAGGCGCTGCGGTCGGAAGGCGTGCCGACACGACTGGTGCTCTATCCCGGCGAAAACCACGGACTTGTGGTGCCGAGCTATCTGGAAGACCGGCTGCGGCGCAATCTCGACTGGTACGACCGCTATTTGCGCCAGCCCTGAAAGAGCGTCAGGGCGCCGGCCAGCCCGTCGGCATCGCGAAACCGATGTTGGCCTTGGGCCGTGGTGTCGGGTAGGTGCGTCTGCTGTGGCTGAGCCCGGCCCGCACCATGGCTTCCGCCATGCACACAGTCACCGGAATGGGGTCGAGAACGGGGACAGTGATGCCGTCGGCTTTCAGGAAGGCATCAATGGTGGAGGCACAGCCAATGAAGCCGGTGCAGCCGAGAATGATCGCATGGGCATCATCCTCCAGCACGGCGGCGCGGGCCTGTTCGGCCAGGCGCTGCTGCACCTCGGCGAAACGCTCGACCAGTTCCAGCACCGGCACGTCGACGACCCGGCAGGAGGCGAATTTGCTGTCGACGCCATAACGACGCGTCATGCTGGTGAGCATCGGCTTCACGGATTCCAGCACGGTGACGATGCTGAAACGGTGACCGAGCATGGCCGCCCAGTGCATGGTGGTCTCGCCCGGACCGAGGACGGGAATGTGCAGGGCTTCACGAACCGGGTGCAGGCCTGGATCGCCCATGCAGTCGATGATGACGGCGTCCGCGCCCGCCTGTTCGGCGGCGATGGCCTTGGCGATCGTGTCCGGCACCGCCAGCGCCTCGTCGAACTCGCACTCGATCGATGGCGGACCGATGTCGAGTTCCGACTGCGAGAAGATGAGGTCTGGCCGGGCAAACGGGGCGATCTCGTTCATGTCGCGGATGCCCTTGGTGACGACGGGCGTCACCAGATGCACGTGAACCTTGCGCGTCATAAGACCTCCAGCCGTAAAAAAGCGGCCACGACCCTGGTCCGCCAGGGGTCGTGGCCGTCAGGGGTAAGTGTCAGAACTTGTAGCGGGCCTCGATGCCGTAGCTGCGCGGCTGACCGCGGAAGCCGAGGTCGACGTCGGTGCCGCTGAACTCACGCGGATTGAAGTCGCTGTAGTACTTCTCGTTGGTCAGGTTCTTGCCCCACAGATAGACACCCCAGCTGTCGGTATCGACGCCGATGCGGGCATTGAAGATATCCACCGGCTTCTGGGCATCGGCATTGTCCACCTGCCAGTACTTCTTGCCCTTGTGGTCGTAGTCGATGCGGGCAAAGCCGTTGAGGCCCTCGGTGATCTCGCGGCGGATCTGCAGACCGGCGGTCAGCGACCAGGTCGTGCTCTTGGGCGTCTTGTTGCCCTCGTTGCCGGGGAACACGGTGATCTTCTTGATGTCGCTGTCGGTGGTGCCGAGGCCGACGTTGAACTCGACGCCTTCGGCCAGCAGCGCCTGGGCTTCCAGCTCGATGCCCCAGATGTCCACCTTGTCGATGTTGGCGATGATCTGCGAGGCCGACAGCGCGTCGACGAAGAAGAACTGGAAGTCGTGGACCTTGGAATAATAGATCGCGCCGTTGAGGATCAGGCGACGGTCGAGCCAGCTGGTCTTGAAGCCGCCTTCGAAATTCTGCAGCGTTTCGTCGTCGAACACCGGAATGCTCACCGTCGGCGCGTTGAAGCCGCCCGAGCGGAAGCCGGTGGAGTAGGTGGCGTAGACCAGCTGATCGTCGGTCGGCTTGTAGGTCAGCGTCACCTTGGGTTGCAGCGAACTGAAGGTCTTGTCGCGGGTGAGGCTGGTCAGAACGTTGGTCTGTTCGCGCTTGTCGCTGTCATAGCGCAGCGCGCCGGACAGGGTGAGCTGGTCGGTGATGTCGAAGTCCACCTGGCCGAACAGCGCATAGGCGTTGTTGCTGTTGTCCTCCGACAGATTGACGATGGCCAGCGCGTCGTTGTCGAACTGCGCCAGCGTGCCGTCGAGATCGACGAAGGCGCGGGTGAACAACGACCGGTTGGTGTGAATGAAGTAGGCGCCGGCGATCCAGCGCAGCGGCTGGTTGTCCGGCGAGGTCAGGCGCAGTTCCTGGCTGAACATCTCGACGTCGAGGTTCTGGCCCTGGCCGACCTGGATGCCCAGCCCGAGGAAGCCGCCGGGCTTGTCGGTGGTGTTGGAGAAGTCGAGGTCGCCGCGATAATTCTCCTTCAGCCGGGTGTAGCCGCTGATGGAGGTCAGCGTCGCCACGCCGAGGTCGGCATCGGCCTTCAGCGTCAGTTCGCCGATGCTGCCCCAGGTGGTGCCGAGCAGGCTGGTGCGCGGTGCGACATAATCGTCGGCGTCGCCGCTGAAGACGACGGAGTCATAGATGCCGCCAGCGCGGAAATCGGTGTAGGAACCGCGCATGTCGAAGGTCACCGCTTCGGAAGCGTTGAACAGCAGCCGGCCGCGAATGCTGTTGTCGTGGCCGACGGTGTCCACCTTCTCGTCGAGATAGGTGTTGGTGATGCGGCCATTGTCCTCGTGGTGCGAGGCGGCGACGCGGAACAGCAGCTTGTCGGCGACGATCGGGCCCGATACGGCGGCATTGAGATCGATGACGTCACCGTTGCCGTAACTGCCGAACAGCGAGCCCTCGAAGTCGTTGCTGGGCGCCTTGGTGACGATGTTGATGGCGCCGCCGATGGCGTTACGGCCATACAGCGCGCCCTGCGGCCCTTTCAGCACCTCGATGCGTTCGATGTCGAACAGGTTCATCTTGAGCTGCTTCTGGTTGTTCTGGGCGACGCCATCGACCACCACGGCGACCGGCGAGTCGGCGTTGTTGATCTGGGTGACGCCACGCACGACAACGAAGCTGTTGAGGTAGGTGAAGGACTCATCGAGCGACATGTTGGGCACCATGGCGACGAAATCGCGCGTCGCGGTGATGCCGGCATCGGCAATCTTGCCCTCGGTGAAGGCCGCGACCTGGATCGGCACTTCCTGCAGGTTTTCGCTGCGCTTCTGCGCCGTGACGATGATTTCCTGCAGGCCGACGTCGGTCTCGGCCTCGGCGGCGTATGTACTGACGGGCAGAAAGCCGGCCAGCACCGTGGCCGTCAGCAAGGCGATCTTGGGTTTGGCATGGATGGTCATGATTCCCTCCGGTGGGTTATTTTCGGTTTCTTTGGCGTTCTTGTTGTGTCTGGTCGCGGGTCGTTCGGCGCTCAGGCGCCGGCCAGTTGTTCTATGGGCACGAAGTCATCCCTGAGCTGGAAGTTTGCCGGCCCCATGTGCGCCAGTGCCTCCGGCGTGCGCAGGATCGGCGGCGCGCTGCAGGCGATCACCGCGACACGCTGGCCGTAGCGCAACCCTTCCGTCGGGATCGGGCGCGCGGTCTCGCGGTCGACGACGGCGATGAGGTCGGGCACGATGGCCAGCAGCTGACCGTCGCGGCGGGCGACCAGATGTTCGTTCTGGAACTCGATGGTCACCTGGCCGGCGCCGTCCAGCGCGTCGATGACACAGGTGCCGAACACCCAGCCGCGCGTGGTCAGCCGGTCAAGGTCGACAATCTTGCCGTCGAACAGCCGGTGGGCGTGGCGGTAATAGGGCTGGGCCCGCAGGGCCGCCACCAGCCGGTCGACCGGCGAGATGGCGCCATCGCCCTCCAGGATCGCCTTGCCGATGGCAAGCGCCGCCGACAGTGTGCCGGGCACCGCGGTCTGGCGGGCCTGGGCGCCGGTCATCGGATAGCAGCACATCATCGCCTGGGCGCCCATCTGGGCGACGACCGGGCGGGCCATCTCCTCGGCGGCCCGGGCGTTGCGGGTTTCCAGGATCACCAGCTGGCCGTGTTCGTCCATCAGCGTCATCGGCGTGCAGGAGACGCCGTAGACGTTGAAGCTCACCATGTCGAGCGACGGGAAGGCGCGGCCCATGCCGTCGGCGTCGATGATCGGCAGGCCGCGCATGGCGGCATAAGCCACCGGCACCACGGAATTGAGGCCGCCCATCTCGGCCGAGATGATGGCGGTGGCGGTGCGGCCGAGATAACGCTCCAGGCCGCGCACGGCGCGGTCGGCGTCCTCCAGCGACATCAGCTTCTCGATCATCACCGTCGGCGCACCCATGCCGGCGGCGATGAAGACGTGGGCGTCGTCGGGCACCTCGTCGGGCGCCAGCAGCGTCACCGGGCCGTACTGGCGGATCGCCTGCTTGGCCAGCAGGCTGCCGATATAGGGGTCGCCGCCGCCGCCGGTGCCGAGAAAGGCCGAGCCGGTGGCCAGCGCGTCGATGTCCTCAAGGGTGATGAGCTTAGGCATGGGTCGCCTCCGAGGCAGCCTCTGAAGCCGCTTCCGACAGGCCGGCGAGTTCGCCGACGGCACGGCAGAAAATGCGGACGGCCCCGCTGGGCAGATACTGCAAGGGGATTTCCTCCAGTTCGACCACCTCGACGGAGGCGGGGTCGGCGCCATTGTCGACGGCGTTGCGGATGGCGGCGGCGCGGGCGGCGGCCACGGCGGCATCGCGGCCGCCGTCGGCGGTGGAGAACACCTTGTCGACCTCGCCGCCGACCTGGCCGATGGCCGCACCCACGGCGTTGGCGACCGCCGCGTGGTCGGGCGTCACCGTCTCGCTGATGCCCGCCAGCGGCCGGCTGATGAGAATGGCGCCGCCGCCCACCAGGATCAGCGGCAGGGCGGTGGCGGTGGTCTTCATGCGGTCCAGCGCGTCTTCCATCATCTGGTGCATGACATCGAGCGCGCCCGAAACGGTGTCGGCGGACAGGGTGGCGAGCGCCTGACGATCGCCGAAGTCGGCCTGGCCGCTGGCGACGGCGATGTCGCTGGTGGTCAGCGTGTCGCCGCCGAACACCAGGCCTTCCTCCAGCAGGCGGTAGCCGACGGAATCCGGGCCGACGGTGATGCCCTCGGCCGTCGCGCGGACCCGGCTGCCGCCGCCCAGACCGATGGAGAGAATATCGGGCATGCGGAAGTTGGTGCGCACGCCGCCGACGTCGACGTGGACGCTGGTCTGGCGGGGGAAGCCATTGGTCAGCATGCCGATGTCGGTGGTGGTGCCGCCGATGTCGGCGACCAGCGCCTGCTTGTGGCCGGTGAGGAAGGCGGCGCCACGCAGCGAATTGGTCGGGCCGGCGGCGAAGGTCAGCACCGGGTAGCGACGCACCTGTTCGGCGCGCATCAGGGTGCCGTCGTTCTGGCTGATGAAGAAGGGGACGTTAAGGCCGAGGTCGTGCAGCGCGTTCTCGAAGGCCGCCACCACATGGGCCGCCATCGGCCGCAGGCTGGCGTTCATGATCGCGGCGTTCTCCCGTTCCAGCAGGCCGGTGCGACCGATCTGGCTGGACAGGGTGATCTGCGCTTCCGGCAACGCCGCCTGCAGGATTTCAGCGGCGCGCTTTTCCTGGGCGTCGTTCAAGCCGCTGAACACGCCGGAAATGGCGATGTCGCGCAGGCCGGCCGCCGCGATCTCGCCGGCGGCGCGGGCCACGGCGTCCTCATCCAGCGGGCCGATCTCGCGGCCATCGAACTGATAGCCGCCGCCAACCATGAACACAGCGCCACGCACCTGCGCAGCCAGATGGTCGGGCCAGGTGAAGAAAGGCGGGATGTCGCGGGCGGCGGGAAAGCCGATACGCACCACCGCCACCCGCGCCAGGCCGCGCGCCTGCACGAAGGCGTTGGTGAAGTGTGTGGTGCCGATCATGACGAACCGCACGGCGCTGGCCCGCGTGCCGCTCTGCTCCAGGCAGGCGGTGATGGCGGCGCGGATGCCCGAACTGACATCGGCGGTGGTGGGGGATTTCATGGCGGCATGAACCCGGGTGCCTTCCATCAGGACGGCATCGGTGTTGGTTCCGCCAACGTCGACTCCAATTCGCACGTGCAGGTCTCCTTATGCGGCCATAGGGCCGCAGCAGGCGGGACGGCGCAATCAGCGAGACGGGTGGCCGGGCGCTTGATTGGGGTAGGGGCCGGGGCCAGTGTGGCGTGTCTGCACTACCCGTTCGGGTAGATGCCCTGACGTTGCGTGTTCTGCGCCCAGGCAATCACCTGGCCGCGCCGTTCGGTGCCGAGCTTGGCGAAGATCTTCTTGAGGTGAAATTTGACTGTGTTTTCAGTCATGTCGAGCGCACGGGCGATCTGCTTGTTGGATTGCCCCTTGGCCAGTTCGGCCAAGACCTGCTGCTCACGCAGGCTGAAATGCGGCCCGGAGTCGCCCGCCGTGCGCCCGCCATCGGCGGCAAGCAGCATATCCAGGCGCTGCTTGAGCAGGCTCGACCGCCCCTGGGCTCGCTCGCGCTGCAGGGCAATGGCAACCGCCTGCTGGGCAGCGGGGCCGGCGTCGAGGATGGTGCGCAGCACATAGCCATCGGGCAGCTTGCTCAACAGATCAAGGATGTGGCTGGCGGCAAGGTCGGGCTGCTGGCGATGGACGGCGAGGGCGGCGGCAACGGCGGTCAGCTCGTTGAGGTGCATGGCATGGCCGGTGGTCCGCGCCATGGCAATCAGGTCGTCCAGCCGCACGGCGGCATCATCAAGGCGGCCTGTCCGCATGTAATACTGGATCAGCGCATGACCGACCTGGTGGGTGGGGCGCCATCGGCCTGGCTGGTCGCGCCAGCAGTCCGGCGGGTAGGTGGCTTCCGCCTCGCGCATGCTGCGGTCGGCCAGCGCGGGTTCAACGCTGCGCCCGATGATCCGCAGCCGGCAGGCGTCGATGAGGGCATGGAGGTTACCCAGTTCCCGGTCGCGCGCGACCGCCAGGCCGCGTTCGATAGCGCTGATTGCCGCAGCGGCGCCATGCAAGGCGTAGGTTGCCAGCGCTTGCGTCTCATAGGCCCAGGCGAGGATGTCGAACCAGCTGTCGGTGGTCTCCAGCACCGGCAGGGCGCTGGCCAGCAGCGCATCCGCCTGGGCTGGTGCGTTGCGCATGTACAGCGCTGCCGCCAGCAGCGCCGAGCCGATGGCGTTCTGGCCGGAATCCGGGCCGAAATTTTCCAGTGCTATCGCCAGAACTTCCCGCGCGGTGGCCTCGGCCTCCGGCAGCCGGCCATCGAGCAACTGGATCTGGGTCAGGTGGAACAGCGCGAAGTTGCGCCCCAGGATGCACTGGGCCTCGCGCATTTCATCAAGCGCCAGCGTCGCGTATTGCTCGGCCATGCGCAGGTCGCCGAAGCGCAGCGACGCTACAGCGATCGACTCGTCGATGCAGCCCAGCCCGAGGATGTCTTCCTCGGCGATCGATTGACGACCCTCAATGAGAAAATCGATCTCCTGTCGGGAGTCCCAGCGATCGCCGTAACCTTCGGTGAGCGAGTGCATCAGGACATAGTCGCGACGCAGGCGGGCATTATCGGCGGTGGCTGCCGCCATCGTCGGCCGGGCGTTGTCGAACAGGGCGCGGGCGCGGGTGACGTCACCGTCCTTCAGGTGCAGGTAGAATTGCGCGTAGGTCAGCGTCGGGTAGCGGACGACGGCTTCATGCGGCAGTTCGCGCATCAGCGCGCGCAGCGTGGCGATGTCACCGAACAGCACCATCTGCCAGCCGCCACAGGCCTCGATCAGGGCGGCTACGCGGTCGAAATCGCCCGCCAGCCGGGCATGACGAACCGCGTCGACCCTGGCGCCCTGGCGCCAGAACCAGGCGCTGGCGGTCCGGTGCAATTCGCGCACCCGGTCGGGCGCGCGGCGGGCCAGCATGGTCTGCAGATGGCTTTGCAGCAGCATGTGGCCGCGCATCCAGGTGCCCGGCTCGTCGAGCGGCACGAACAGCGCGCGCAATCGCGCCAGCCGGCGCAGGATGTCGTCGGCGTCCTGGCGGCCGGTGAGTGCATTGGCGAGATCGGGCGTCAGCCGGTCGCAGATGGCCGTGGCCAGCAATACCTCCTGCACGTCGGCATCGAGATCGGCGAAGATCTGTTCGGTGAAATACTCCGCCAGATCCTGCGACTGTTCGAAGAAGTCGAGCGGCGTGGCGCGACGCGATGGTTGGGCTTCCATCCAGAGGCGGGCCAGCTGCAGCGCCACGCCCCAGCCTTCCGAGCGCGCGACCAGCGCTGACAGCAGGTCAAGGGGGGTGTCGGCGCCGAACAGGTCGGTGGCGGCGGCAAGGTCGAAGCGCAGCGTCTCCATGTCGACTTCATGAACCAGGCCACGGGCCTTGAGCGCGCTGAGCGCCAGCGCCGGGCGCTCGCGGGACGACAGGATGACATGCAGGTTGGCCGGCGCATGGGCCAGCAGACGGTTGAGCAGCGCGTCGCAACCAGTTGACGCGGCGCGGTGATAATCGTCCAGGATCAGGTAGATCGGCTGGTGTTCACCACCGAGCGCGGCGACCAGCCGGGCGGTGGCGTTGACCACCGGGGTTTCGGCGAAGCCGTGGTTGGCCGCCTGTTCGAGCGCGCCGAGGTCCATGCCGCCGCGATGCAACGCGCCGACGATCAGGCTGAGCAGGCGTGCCGGGTCACCATCCTCGTCATCCAGCGAAATCCAGCCGACGACGGGACGGCGCGGTCGGATCGCCGTCAGCCACTGGGTGAGCAGGGTGGTCTTGCCGAAACCCGCCGGGGCCACGAGGATGGTCAGCCTGGACGTGGTGCAGGCGGCCAGCGCGGCGAGTGGCGCCTCACGGTGAACCAGCTGCACATTGACGGCCGGTGGCGCGAACTTGGTTTCGATCAGCCAGTCCGGTCCCAGCAGCGGCTCGTCCTCGCCTGTGGCGAAGTCGGGCAGGGGGCGGGAATCGGGGCGATAGGACGACACGGGCGACCAGCGGCAGATGAGCAACAGGGCCTAAACTGCGCAGGAATGAGCCGGGATGCAAGGCAGGCGGCGCCTCAGGGTGCCAGGAATCCGCCGTCCACCGGCAGCACCGCGCCGGTGACATAGCGCGCGGCGGGGCTGGCCAGCCATAGTGCCGCCTCGGCGATGTCGTCGCCGGTGCCGATGGTGTGCAGCGGTACCAGCGACTTGATCATCGAGCCGTCGTCGGTGGTGGCGCTGCGCAGCATCGGGGTGTCGATGGGCCCCGGCGCGATGCCGACAACGCGGATGTTGTGTGCGCCATACTCCAGCGCCGCCGCCTTGGTCAGCGCGATGACGGCGCTTTTGCTGGCGGCATAGAGCGACGATCCGGGGAACACCACGCGATAGCCCTGCACCGAGGCGACGTTGATGATGACGCCGCCATCGCCCTGCTTGAGGAACTGCGCCAGCTGCTGGCGCATGCCGAACACCACGCCTTTGACGTTGATGTCGAACACCGCGTGGATGTCCGCCGTGGCGTGGTCGGCGATGGCGGTCCAGGGCCCCAGGATGGCCGCGTTGTTCATGGCGACGTCCAGCCGGCCGAAGGTGGCGACCGTCGCCTCGACCAGGGCCGCCACCTGCTCGGGGTTGCTGACGTTGGTACGCTGGAAGGCGGCGGTGCCGCCAGCGGCCTGGATGCGCGCGACGGTCTCGGCGCCGCCGGCCTCGTTGACGTCGGCGACCATCACCCGGGCGCCGTGACGGGCAAAGGCGACCGCCGTCGTCTGGCCCATGCCGGAGGCAGCACCGGTCACCAGTACGACCTTGCCTGTGAAATCGCTCATGTCTGTTTCCCCCAACTCTGGTGTTGTGCCCGGCTCTACGGCCGTTGGCTTTAGTGGCCGGCCCTCCGGCCGCTGGTTCTGTTGTGGTCGGCCCTCCGGCCTCAGTTGTTCTTCGCGCCCTGGACAATCCAGTCACGGATACGCTTGCGTGTCGCCGGGTCCAGTGGTGGTGCGCCCATGGGCATCCGGGTGCCGGAGCCGCCGTTGTCGAGATGGGTGCCATCCAGCTTCATCAGCAGGTAGCTTGCCTCGGGCTTGCCGGGCACGACGCGTGACAGCCTGGCGTTTTCGCTCGCGGCGACGCCGACCAGCGTGTCGTAGGCCGCCCTGGGGTGCAGCGCCAGATTGCCGGCCTCCTTGCCCGTCAGGTGACAGGTGGCGCAGCGCACCTTGAGGACCGGCGCGATGTCGGCCTTGAAGCTGATCTCCGGTGTCTGGGCCAGGGCCGCCGGCGCGGCCGCCAGCGCCGCCGCGGCCAGAATGGCGTACGCGATCAGCGTCATGCCGGCATCGCCCTGGCGGCGTTGGCCCCGGCGATGTAGCCATAGGCCAGCGCCAGGCCGATGGTGCCGCCGGCCGCGAAATAGGCTTCGCGTGCCGGGCTGGCGATGCAGTTGCCGGCGCCGTAAAGGCCGGGGATCGGCGTCCCGTTCGCCGCCAGTACTTGCGCCTTCTCGTTGATCATCGGGCCGCCGTTGGTGTCGAGCGCCCCGGCGGCGAGGATGAAACAGTAATAGGGGCCGTTCCTGGTGAACGGGTGCATGGTCAGGTTGGGCATCGGGTTGACCGGGTATTTGGTGCCCTCTCGGCGGGCGGAAAACAGCAGGTGCCATTCCCGGTCATAGTCGTGCACGCCGCGATCGAAGTCGGGGTCGCGACCGGCCCTGGCGTGGCCGTTGAAGCGCTCGATGGATGCCTTCATGTTGGCGGTGAAGGCGGGCGCCAGGGCCACGCCGCCGGTCTGCGCGGCAATGGTCTTCAGCCGTTCGTCGATCCTGGCGGACAGCGCCTCCAGCGTGGCGGCCTCGATCAGGTAGGGCGATTCCCGCTTGTCGAGCGGGAAGGGGAAGGCGCCGCCGAAGGCATCCAGCGAGCGTTCGTCGAAGATCATGAACATCAGCTGGTTGGGGTATTCCTCGCGGGTCGGATCGAACACGAAATGGACCCGGGTACGATCATTGTAGTCGCGCTTCTCGTTGACGACGCGGTGGCCGTATTTGTTGACCAGAATCATCGAGTCGCCCGGCAGCACGAAGGCACCAAGCCCGACCGCGCGATTGGCCAGGGCCTCCTCCAGCACCACCTGTGTGCGCCAGGCGGTGTTGAGGCTGCCCATCTTGGCGCCGGCCTCCTGTGCGATGGCAATGAAATCGCCGGTCGAGCCCGGCATGGCGCAGGCGCCATAGAGCGCGGTCTGGTGCAGCCCGACCAGCTCGGTGTTGTGGGCAAAGCCGCCGGTGCCGAACACCACGCCGCGTCGGGCGCGGATGCGTATCACCTTGCCGTCCTGGGTCGCCTCGACGCCGATCACCCGGTCGCCGTCCTTGATGACGCGGGTGACCTGGGTTTCGGTCAGGATCGGCGTGTTGCGCGCCCGCAGCCACTCCTCCAGCTGGGCGGCGAGGCTGCCGCCGCCGGCGCTGGAGCCGGAACCCGTGGCGGGTTCCATGGCGCGGCCCTTGGGCACCTTGTTCTCCGGCAGGTGGTCGGCATAGTCCGGCGCCGGGCGATCCACCTGGAACATCCGGAATTCCTTGAACTTCACGGCGCCGACCTTGTCGAGATGTTCGATCGCCGGCGAGGCGTTGTCATAAAAGGCCTCGATCAGCCGGTACTGCGGTTCCGGCAGGCCCAGCGTCGGGCTATCGGGGGTGTAGCTCTGCGGGAAGGCGTAGCGCGCCATATAGCGCAGGCAGTCCTCCTTGCGGTCGACGACGCCCTGGGCGCGCAGCACGGGGTTGTTGGGAATCCAGGCCACGCCGCCTGACTTGCCGGTGGTGCCGCCGAGCATCGGCATCTTCTCGACCATGATGACGCTGGCGCCGGCGGATGCCGCCGTCACCGCCGCGCAGCCGGCGGCGGCACCGCTGCCGACGCAGACCACATCGGCCTCATGGTCCCAGGCGGGCGCTTTGGTGGGGGTGCTGGCGGCGGCGCTGGCAACGCCGGAGGTGCCGGCAACGGCGGCAACGACCGAGGCGCCGGCCAGCAGCTCGCGGCGATTGATGTGGGCGGAATCGCTCATGACCTTGTCTCCCCAATGGCGCGACTCGTTGGCCGCATCGCCTGACGACATCTGATTGCCGCCGATCCTATTGGATTGCCGAGGGTGGGGGTAGCTATTTATAACGACTGTTATGTAAAACCGCCGTTAGACCAGTTGTCGCGAGTCGCCTGCCGGCTGGCGCGACCAGGGAGCAAAAGGTGCCACGGATTGTCGACCATCAGCAGCGACGCGACGCGGTCGCCCGGGTTGCCCTGTCGCTGATCGTCGAGCACGGGCTCGACGCGCTGACGGTGCGCAAGGTGGCTCGGGCGGCCGGCTTTTCGACCGCCATCGTCAGCCATTACTTTGCCGACAAGCGGCAGATGCTGCTCTACGTCTACCGCTTCGCCGTGCTGCGGGCGGCGGGCCAGGTCCGTGACGCACTGGACGCCCATGGCCACGACGTCGTGGCCTGCCTGGAAGCCTTGCTGCCACTGACACCGCAGAGCCGGGAGTACTGGGCGATCTGGCTGGCGCTGTGGGACTGGTCGACCAGCGATCCCGAGCTGTCGGCGGAGCAGAACCTGCAGGTGCGTAACGCCCGCCAGATGGTGGCGGCGGTGGTCGAGGGGGCGGTGGCCGAGGGCCGGCTGCCCGCCGGCACGGACAGTGCCATGCTGGCCCGGCGGCTGGTGACCATGACCAACGGGCTGGCGGTGCAGATCCTTTTCGATCCCGCCGACTGGTCGCGCGAACAGATTCGTGACGTCATCCGCTACGAGATCGGCCTGCGATCCTAGTTGCCGGCCAGTTCACGCGGGCACAGCGGCCGGTCGGGTTGTTCGAACAGCCGGGCAATCGCCCGGTCGGCCGCTGGCGGCTGGATGGGGATATTGCCGTTGGTCGGGAAATTGGTCAGCTCACCAACCACGACCTTGCCCGCCACCACGTAAAGATCGACCCGCACGAAGATCAGGTCGGCGGACAAAATGCCGGCAACGTGGCGGATTTCCGCCAGGGCATCGGGAAAGGGGAAGGGCAGGCCCCGGGTCGGGTGGCGATAGCGGATGGGCAGCAGGGTGCCATCAGCATCGTAAAGATCCCGAAAATGAGCGCCATAGCGGCCACTGTCGACCTGCACGATGCGCGGATGGCCGCCGAAGCACCAGACCTTGATGTCGGCTGGCGGCGCGGCGCCATCGCCGAGAAAGGCCTCCACGATGATCCTGCCCTCCAGATCCTTGTAAACCGGCTCGCGGGTGCGCACGAAGTGGTTACGCCGCAGCCAGCGCCTCATCCGGGCGCGCTCGGCGGCGGACAGCGGCGAGCCATCGTTGAAGATCACCTCGCCACTCAGGTGGGTCGGCTTGATGACACAGCGTTGGGTTGGTCGGAAGGCGTCGATTTCCTCCGGGGTCGCTAGCAGGGCGAGGGTTGGCGCGCTGTACCCTTCGCCCAGGTGCTGGCGGACGAATGCCTTGATCCGCCACTTGTCGGCTGTTTGAGCGAACAAGGGCATGCGTGACACCGGCGATAGCTTGAGACGGATCAGGTGGTCGTTGAAGCGTCGCGGGTTTCGCAGGTTGGCGAAGCGCCGGTTCTCCAGATAGTGATGATATTGCGAGATCGCGACATTGGCCCAATAGCGATCGGGCATCAGGCTGAACAACCCGTTCTCGACGACGCGCAGTCGGTGTAGCAGGCCGGATTTTCTCAGCAACGACACAATCATGCCGGCCTTCTTATCCGGCGTGCATGTCATCAATGTTTCACCACCGGCGTGCATGCGGTGGTCATCCTGACTCCGGTGAGAGAGACCGCATGATGATTTCCGCGATGCGGCGCCAGTGGCATGGCCCGGCCGGGCGGATGCTGCGTCGCTGGGGCGCGCGACTGTGGTTGCTGGCCATGCTGGCGCTCGTGGGCTGGCAGCTTGGTGGGATCGGCTGGCGCACGCTCTGGGACGCCCTGCCGCACCAGCCCGCATTCTACCTGCTGTTCACCCTGCGATACCTGGCGATTCCGGTTTCGGACATGCTGATCTACCAGTTCCTGTGGGGCATCGGACTATGGCGCCATCTGGACGTGTTTCTGCAGAAGAGGGCCCTGAATTTCGGTGTTCTGGGGTACGCCGGAGAGGCCTATTTCGTCTGCTGGGCAACCGGCGGGTTGGCACGGCCGGTGCGGGCGGTCGCCATGGCGGTCAAGGACGTCAATATTCTGTCCGCGATGGTCTCCAACCTGTTCACGCTGCTGTGCCTGGCGCTGATGACCGGCGCTGGCGGTTTGGCGTTTGATCGGCTGGTCGCATGGGTGGGGACGGGCAGCCTGCTGGCGCTGGCGGGCGTCTGTGTCAGCGCGACGCTGCTGCCCTGGTGCCTGCGCCGGCACTTACTGGTGCTGACGCGCGCGCAGTGCGGCCATGTCCTGTTTCAGCATGCGGTACGGCTGGTTGTGGTTTCCGTGCTGCAGATTCTGCAATGGGCGCTGGTGCTGCCGGCGGTGTCCCTGACGAGCTGGCTATTGCTCCTGACGGCGTCAATGGTGATCAACCGCTTGCCGCTGCTGCCGAACAAGGATCTTCTGGTGGTGGGCGGAGCACTGGTCGTGGTGGACGTCGCGGGTCTGCCCGAGGCGGCGGTGGCAGCGGTCTTCGTGGCGAATGCGGGACTGTCGCAACTGTTCAACGGGCTGCTGCTGCTGGGTTCACGGCGAACCCTTGCGCGTGTCCGGGCGACTCCGGTGACGCGCTGAGGCCGTCGTCGTGCGCCGCATGGCGCTGCGCCCAAATCGGTTGCCGCGTCATATAGTCCGTTCAAACGATGTGGCGCGCCGTCGCGCGGGCTACCCCTGATGGACAGTCAAGACGGTCAACAACGTCCAGGGGAGCAGGGCTCATGAAGTTCTCGATCATCTATGAAGCGCAGATGGCCGATCCGTCGCCGGCCTCGGAAGTGCGCTGCTTCAACGACATGGTGGAGGAAGTACTGCTCGCCGAGCAGATGGGCTTCGATACCATCTGGGCCGTCGAGCACACCGCGCTGACGCAATATTCCCACATGTCGGCGCCGGAGACCTTCCTCGCCTTCATCGCCGGCAAGACCACGCGCATCGGCATTGGCCACGGCGTCGTCTGCCTGCCGCCGGCGATGAACCATCCGGTCAAGGTGGCCGAGCGCATCGCCACGCTGGACATTCTCTCCGGCGGGCGCGTCCACTTCGGCATGGGCAAGGGCGGCACCCAGCAGGAGGCCGGCACCTTCGGCTACGACCTCAACGAACTGCAGCCGATGATCGACGAGAGCATGTATCTCATCCCCAGGATCATGACCGAGGACGAGATCGAGCACGACGGCACCTACATCAAGATCCCGCGCCGGCCGATCCATCCCAAGCCGCTGCAGACGCCGCACCCGCCGCTTTATGCCGCCTGCACCCGCGAGGCGACGCTGACGCTGGCCGGCAGCCGGGGTATCGGCGCGCTGGTGCTGGGTTTCTCGGGGCCGGAGGAAATCGCCCGCAAGAACGCCATCTATCGCGCCGCCTTCCGCGACCGCAAGCCGGAAGACCAGGTGGGGCTGCGGCCGACCGAACATCTGGCCGCCTTTTGCGCCGCCTGCGTGCTCGACGACCGCGACGAGGCCCGGCGCATCGGCTTGCGCGGCCAGCGCTTCTTCGCCGAGGCGATCGCCCACTGGTATCAGGGCGGGCCGAAGCCGGCGCCGGTCGATCTGTCGGCGGAGGAACAGGCACAGGCGCTGCAGGCCAGCAAGGAGGCGGTGGTCGCCTATCTGTCGGAAGAGAAGATCACCGCCGGCGACGAGCACACCAGCAACTATGCGGTGGCCGAGGACGCCTATGGCACGCCGGAGGACTGCATCCGCTACGTCACCCGGCTGGAGGCGGCGGGCGCCGACGAGGTGCTGTTCCTGTTCCAGATGGGCGGCATTCCCCATGAGGTGATCATGGCCACCATCCGCAATATCGGCGAGAAGGTGATTCCGCATTTCCGGGCCAAGGCGGCGACGCTGGCGGCCGAATGAACCGGGCGGCCGCGGCCGCCGACAACGACGCGTGGAGAGTTGAGCATGTTCGCAGGCAAGGTGGCCCTGGTGACGGGCGGCGGTTCGGGGATTGGCGCTGCCGCCGCGCGGCGGCTGGCGGGCGAGGGCGCGGCGGTCGTGGTGGCGGACGTGCGGGAGGAAGCGGCGGCGCACACGGTGACGCTGATCGAGGCCGCTGGCGGCACGGCGGTGGCGCTGGCCGCCGACATCGCCCAGCCGGCGGACAACGCGCGGATGTTCGAGGTGGCGCAGAGCCGCTACGGCGGCGCTGATTTCGCATTCCTCAACGCCGGCATCCTGCAGCCCTATGTGCCGCTGGAAGAGGTGACGCTGGAGCTGTTCGACCGGATCATGGCGGTGAACCTGCGCGGCGCCTTCCTCGGCATCCAGCAGGCGGTGCGCCATCTGCGTCCCGGTGGCGCCTGCGTCGTCACGGCGTCGGCCGCCGGAGTGACGGGGTTCGCCCAGGCGGCCGCCTACGCCACCGCCAAGCACGGCGTCATTGGTCTGGTGAAATCCGCCGCCGAGGCGTTTGCCGCGCGCGGCCTGCGCATCAACGCCGTCTGCCCCGGCCTGGTGATGACGCCGATGAACAATTTCGCCGCCGACGACGGGCTGGTGGCGCCCGACGCGCTGGCCGATCCAC
>CAUJIW010000142.1 GCA_963205175.1 Pseudomonadota bacterium | reverse complement strand
CGGCAGCCGGCGCTCGGCGGCGGCGGCGATCAGGTCGAGGCAGATGCCCGCCTCGTTGGGCGTGCAGGGCCCCGGCGACAGCAGAATCGCCTGCGGGTTGAGCGCCAGCACGTCGGCGACGCCGATCTGGTCGTTGCGATGGATGGCAAGCTCGGCCCCCAGCTCGCCCAGATAGTGGACGAGGTTGTAGGTGAAGCTGTCATAGTTATCGATGACGACGATCATGCTGTTCCAGTCCCGCGTTGCCCGGCGATGGTGTGCCGGGGCCGGGGCGTTATCCAAAATTTCGCGTTTGACCGCCATCTTTTTCACGCACTAAACCGTGAGACGATGGTGAACGACCCCGACGAGCGACAGGCAGAGACAGGCGCGGCCGCCGGCGATACCGCCAGCGGGCGGGGCTGGAGCCGCCGGGCGGTCGCTTTCGGTCTTGGCGCCGCCGGCGCTTCCGCCTGGCTCGGGTTCGTGCGCCGGCAGGTGCTGGGTGATGCCCCCCTCCTGCCGGGCGCCGCTGTCGTGCCCCGGGCATCCCCCGACATCGCTCTGTCGCTGCCGCCGGGGCTGATCGATGCCGACGACGGTCTGGTCGAACTGGCCTCACTGGATGTGCCGCTGACGGTGCCGCGGGCCTTGCCGCCGGCACCATCGCTGGCGCCGGCCGATCCGGGGCCGCGGGTGCCGCGCGTCCTGCCGCCGCTGGCCCGGCCGGCCTCGGGGCTGGCGCAGGTGGCGGTGGTGATCGACGATCTGGGCCTGAAGCAGGCGGAGACGCTGGCCGCCACCCGGTTGCCGGCCGGCATGACGCTGGCGTTCCTGCCTTATGGCGACAATCTGGAGCAGCATCTGGCGCGTGCCCGCGACAACGGCCACGAACGATTGGTGCATCTGCCGATGGAGGCCGGGCCGGGCGGCGACCCTGGCCCGCAGGCGCTGCTCACTCGGCTGGGTCAGGCGGACCTCGAACAGCGGCTGGCGTGGAACATGGAGCGCATCCATCTGTTCGACGGCGTCAACAATCACATGGGCAGCGTGTTCACCCAGTGGGATGACGGCATGGCGCTGGTGCTGGCCGAACAGAAGGCGCGCGGCGTCTACTTCCTTGATTCCCGGACCACCGCCCGGTCGGTGGCGCGGGACGTCGCGGCGACACGGGGCGTGCCCTACGCCGAGCGTGACGTGTTTCTCGACAACCACCGCGACGCGCGCTACCTCGGTCAGCAGCTGGCGCAGACTGAGGCGCTGGCGCGCCGCTTCGGCTCGGCCATCGCCATCGGCCACCCGCATGGCGAGACATTGGCGGCGCTGGCGCGCTGGGCACCGACACTGGCGGATCGTGGCATCGAACTGGTGCCGGTCAGTACCGTCATCGCCACCCGGGGCTCGCCCTACTGGCGGCTCGCACGGGGGTGAGCCCCGAAACCACCGATCCCTGAGGCAGGCGATTCTTGCGGCCGGCGGTCTTTGCGGCCGGGCCTCGGAACCATCCCGCACCCGGCCCGGATGCGCCGGTCACGCGCGACAGGCCCCGGCGTGGCCGGGGCCTGTGTCATGGGTGCGGTGAGCGGCTTACTTGTAGACGAATTCCGGGCCGTCGAGGTCGATGGCGGGAATCTCCTCGCGCTCCTTCCAGTAGTCCTGATTGTGCTGCCATTCCGGCTTGTCGCCACGCTTGGGCAGCAGGTGCAGGTCGCGCATCAGGTAGCCGGGGTTGAAGTTCTCGGCGGCGATCCAGGGCAGCAGCGGCATGTCCTTGTCTTCCGGCCGCAAGGCGACCTCCACCCGGTGCGCGCCCCTGGTGTCCATGTGTTTGAGCAGGCGGCAGACGAAATCGCCGAGCATGTCGACCCGCAGGGTCCAGCTGGCGCGGAAATAGCCGAAGATCCACAGCAGGTTGGGGACGCCGGTGAACATCATGCCGCGGTAGGTGACACTGTCGGCGAGGTTGAGCGGCTTGCCGTCGATGTCGAAGGCGATGTTGCCAAGGACGCTGAGGCTGAAGCCGGTCGCGGTGATGATGATGTCGGCGTCGAGATGCTCGCCGGATTTCAGCTGGATGCCCGTGGCGTCGAAGCGCTCGATCTCGTCGGTGACCACCGAGGCCTTGCCCGAGGCGATGCCCTTGAACATGTCGCCTTCGGGAATGAACGCCAGGCGCTGCTGCCAGGGGCGGTAGCGCGGCGTGAAGTGCTTCTCGATGTCATAGTCCTGGCCGAGATAGGCCTTGACGCCAGCCAGCAGCTCGGCCTTGACCGCGTCCGGCTCCTCCAGCGAGCGGCGCGACAGTTCCTTGAGGTCGAACAGCGCCTTGCGGCGTACGATGTCGTGCACCGTTTCTTCCGCGACGTCGAGCTGACGCAGCATGTCGGCCAGTTCGTTGACGTTGGGAGCGGCGTAGAAATAGGTCGGTGAGCGCTGCAGCATGGTCACGTGCGCGCAGTCGCCGGCGATGGCAGGCACCAGGGTGGCGGCCGTGGCGCCGGAGCCGATCACCACCACCTTCTTGCCCTTGAGGTCGATGTCCTCGGGCCAGGTCTGCGGGTGGACGATGCGGCCCTTGAAGTCGGCCATGCCGGGCCATTCGGGGGTGTAGCCCTTGTCGTGATGGTAATAGCCCTGGCACATCCTCAGGAAATTGGTGGTGAACGTGCGAGTCTCGCCGGTCGCCAGATCGGTGACGTCGAGCGTCCACAGGTTGTCGGCGCTCGACCAGTGGCCGGCGGCGATCTTGTGGCGGTAGCGGATGTGGCGGCCGAGGTCGTTCTCCTCGATCACCTCGCCCATGTACTTCAGGATCTCCGCGGCACTGGCGATCGGCGCACTGGTCCACGGCTTGAAGCGGTAGCCGAAGGTGTAGAGGTCGCTGTCGGAGCGGATGCCGGGATATTTGTGGGTGAGCCAGGTGCCGCCGAAGCTTTCCAGCGAGTCGAGGATGACGAAGCTCTTGCCCGGGCACTGGGTGGACAGATGATAGGCGGCGCCGATGCCGGAGATGCCGGCGCCGACGATCAGGACGTCGAAATGCTCGACCGCGCCGCTGGCGGCCTTCCGCTCAAGGGTCATGGTTTCAGTCACAGGCACGCTCCCCACGCCATCATTGTGCTAATGACCCACTGTCCTTCAGGGAGGGGGAGGGGCGCAACGGAGATGACGGGGGGCCACCCTGTCATCGCTGTCAGCTTGCCACGCCGGACTGGCGCTACTGGCCGTAACGGCCTTCGCGGGCCAGCCGCACCGCCTCGCGCGCGGCGGAGACCAGCGCCCCGGATTTCGCCTCGCATTCGCGCTGCTCGGCGACCGGATCACTGTCGGCGACAATGCCGGCGCCAGCCTGCACATGCATCATGCCGTCCTTGACGATGGCGGTGCGCAGCACGATGCAGCTGTCCATCGAGCCGTCGGCGGAGAAATAGCCGACGCCGCCGGCATAGGGGCCGCGCTTTTCCGGCTCCAGCTCGTTGATGATCTCCATCGCCCGCACCTTCGGCGCGCCGGAGACGGTACCGGCGGGGAAGCCCGCCATCAGCGCGTCGACCGCGTCGTGGTCGGGGCTGAGCCGGCCGCGCACGTTGGAGACGATGTGCATGACGTGGCTGTACATCTCGATGGTGAATTTCTCGGTCACCTTGACGGTGCCGGTGGCGGCGACCCTGCCGACGTCGTTGCGGCCAAGGTCGAGCAGCATCAGATGTTCGGCCAGTTCCTTGGGGTCGGCGAGCAGGCTCTCGCGGTTGGCCTCGTCCTCCTCCGCCGTGGCGCCGCGCGGGCGGGTGCCGGCGATCGGCCGGACGGTGACGTCACCATCCCGCACCCGCACCAGAATTTCCGGGCTTGAGCCGATGACCGCGAAGCCGGGCAGATTGAGGAAATAGAGGAATGGCGAGGGGTTGATCCGCCGCAGCGCCCGATAGAGCTCGATCGGCGGCAGGGTGAAGGGGGTGGAGAAGCGCTGGGCCAGCACCACCTGGAAGATGTCGCCGGCGGCGATGTATTCCTTGGCGCGGGCCACCATCTCGCCATAGCGGCCGGGCGCAAGCTGCGGCGTGACCGCCACATCCGGCACCGCCCCCGCGTCGAGGCGGGACGGCGGCATCGGCCGGTCCAGCCGGGCGGCGACAGCGTGCAGGCGGTCGCGCGCCTGGTCGTAGGCGGCGCGGGCGTCGGTGGCCGCCGAGTCAGGGTAGACCGGCGCGATCAGGAACAGCTCGTCCTTGAGACGATCGAACACCAGCAGCACGGTCGGGCGGATGAAAAACAGGTCGGGCAGGCCCAGCGGGTCGGCCCTGGGCGATGGCAGGCGCTCGACGAGATTGATGGTCTCGTAGCTCATGTAGCCGACCAGCATGGCCAGCGCCCTGGGCAGGGCGTCGGGCACGTCCATGCGGCAGGCGGCGATCAGCGCCCGCAACTCGTCCAGCGGCGCGCCGGGCAGCGGCGTGAAAGCCTCTGGTGCGTTGAGCGCGTCACGGGCGACTTCACAGCGGGTGCCCTGAGCACGCCAGATCAGGTCAGGCGCCAGGCCGATCAGTGAGTAGCGCCCGCGCACCGCGCCACCTTCCACCGATTCCAGCAGGAAGGAGGGTGGCCCGTCGAGGCCGATCTTGAGCATCGCCGAGACCGGCGTCTCGGTGTCGGCGACCCGGCGCAGCCACAGACACTGGGCCTGGCCAGCCTCGAAGGTGCGGGCGAAGGCGTCGAACGAGGGGCTGGCGTCCACGGCGGTCTGCTATTCCTGACCGGACCCGAGGAGCTGCTTGCGCACCTGCTCGATGACGGCATGGTTGTATTTCACGCCGATGTGATCGCGGACCGCCTGCGCGAACGATGTGGCCAGCTCAAGGTTCGCCGACTGGCTGATCTCGGCGCGGGTGGCGGCCTCCAGCATCGCGGTGTCGGCGCCGGCCACGGTCTCGATGGCCTCGGTGGCGACAACGAAGAAGCCCTCCCCGGTGGGCAGCGCCAGCGCGCGGGCTTCTCCCCGGGGCACGCTGAACAGCATGCGGATGGGCGGCGGCACCTGGGCGCCTTCGCGCATGATGCTGGCGCGACGCACCTTCACCGGACTGGTCGGCGGCAGGCCGGTCGCGCGGGCGGCGTCGGCGAGCGGCTTGCCGGCCTTGACGGCGGCAACCAGTTCTCTGGCGACCGCCTCCGCTTTCTTCATCCGCTCGACCATCCGCCATTCGGCGACGACGCGGGGACGAACGGTCGCCAGCGGCTGGGCGGCGGCGGGGGTCACGCCGGTGACTTCCAGGGCGTAGAATACATCCTTGCCGAGTTCCTGCATCGAGGGCTCGTCATCGGGCTTCTGGCTGAACACCACGCCCAGCATCTGGCGGGCCTCCGGTGCGAGCGGCACCGGCTGGCCGCTGCTGTCGAGGCCGTTGGCGGTGACGCGCGGGGCGGTCACGACCTCCAGTTTGCGCGCCCGGGCCAGGTCGGTCAGCGACTTGCCACCGGCCAGTTCGTCCTCCATCGCGCGGCTCATGTCGTAAAGACGATCGAGCGCCCGTTCGGCCCTGATCTTGGCGGTGATTTCGCCACGCACGCTCTCCAGCGCCTTGCCGGCCTGCTGCGAGATCGCCGTGGTGCGCAGCAACAGCCAGCCGAGGTCGCTCTTGACCGGCGCGCTGACCTTGCCCGGCGGGGTCGAGAAGGCGGCGCGGGCGATGTCGGCACCTGCGTCCTTCGTGAGTTCGGCTTCGCTCAGGGTGCCCAGCGCGACATCCCCGGCGGCAAAACCGGCCGAGCGGGCGACCGCCAGAAAGTCCTCGCCCTTGGCGATCCGCTCGTAGGCCTGGCGGGCCGCCTGTTCGTCGGTCAGCAGCAGCTGCTCCAGCGTGCGCTTCTCGGCACCCGCGTAGATGTCGGCGTTGTCCTCGTAATATTGCCGCACATCCTCGTCCGACACGCTGATGCCCGGTTCGATGACGGCCGGCGTCAGCAGCACGTAGCGGAAGGTACGCTGCTCGGGCACCGTGTAGGCCTTGATGTTCTTCTCGTAAAAGGCCTGCAGCGTCTTGTCGTCCGGGGTGCCGACGCCGGCGGCATAGCGCTCGGCCGGGACCACGGCGACGGTGCCGGTGCGGGTCTCCTGCAACAAGGTGACGTAGGTGCGGCTGAGATCATCGGGCACCACCGGATTGAGGGTGAGCGCCTTGGTGAACTGCTCGCGCGCCAGCTCGCTGCCCAGCAGGGTCTGGAACTGCTCGCGCGACATGTTGTTCTGGCTCAGCACTTCCTGATAGCGGGTGACATCGAACTGCCCGCCGAGCTGGAATGCCGGATTGGAGCGGATGGCGCGCGAGATGTTCTCCGCGCCGGCGGTGACGCCGATCTTCTCGGCGAAGGCATCGAATCCGGCGGTGGTCACCAGCAGCGCCAGCACCTCGGTATCGGCGCCGGCCTTCAGCACCGCCTCGCGGGTGATCTCTGGCCGTTCACGCTGCTGCATCCGGAAAATGCGGTCGAACTGCTGCATGAAATCGCCGGCATTGACCTTGCGGTCGCCGACCTTGACCAGGGTGGCGTTGCTTCCGCCGGCGCTGCCGAACGGGTCGTTGACGCTGGTGATGATGAAGGCCGCCACCAGAAGGGAGAGGAGGAGGACCACCACCCAGGACGAAAGCGCCTTGCGAATGCCTGCGAGCATGAAGATCTGCCTAACCGAGGACCAAACGGGCGCGGATCATAGGGAGGGGGCGGCTGCCGGGCAAGCGCCATTGGCGCTTGTCGGGCCGCGATCGCCGGGACCGGCGCCGGCGGCTCTTTACGCCGGCTGCCCCCGACGTGTATCAGCCGGGCCAGCGACAGGAACAACGTTGAGAGGGAGTGACGCGGATGCGCAGGCCATTGATCGCCGGTAACTGGAAGATGAACGGCCTGGCAGCCTCGGTGGCCGAACTCGACGCCCTGCTGGCGGCCCAGCCGACCATCGCCAGCCACATCGACATGGCCCTGTGTCCGCCGTTCACGCTGGTGACCGCCTTCGCGGCGCGGGCCGCCGGCAGCCGGGTGATGATCGGCGGGCAGGACTGCCACGCCAGGGCCAGCGGCGCTCACACCGGCGACACCGCCGCCGAGATGCTGGCGGATGCCGGCGCCGGCTGCGTCATCGTCGGGCACTCGGAGCGCCGGGCCGACCATGGCGAGACCGACGTCATGGTGCGGGCCAAGGCGGAAGCGGCGCATCGGGCCGGCCTCGTCGCCATCGTTTGCGTCGGCGAGACCGAGGCCCAGCGCGACGCCGGCCAGACGCTGGCGCTGGTCTCCAGCCAGATCGGCGGCTCGCTGCCCGACGGTGCCACCGCCGCCAACACCGTGGTCGCCTATGAGCCGGTGTGGGCGATCGGCACCGGCCGCACCCCGACCACGGCGGAGGTAGGCGAGGTGCACGCCGCCATCCGCGCCGACCTCGTGGCGCGCTTCGGCGTCGAGGGCGAGGGGATGCGCATTCTCTACGGCGGGTCGGTGAAGCCGTCGAACGCCGTCGAGCTGCTGGCGGTCACCGACGTCGACGGCGCCCTGGTCGGGGGCGCCAGCCTGAAGGCCAGCGACTTCCTCGGCATTATCGCCGGGGTGCCGGCAAACGGATGAAGCCGGGGCGGTCGGCCGGAGCCTCGCCCGTCGTCGGGCGGTGCCGGCTAGGTTTGGCGTGCCTTGGCGGGGTTGCTTTTTGGCGGGTGACTCGCTAACTGCCCCAGCAACGGTTCGAGGCGCGCCGGGCGTGCCAGCAAGAGAGTTGCCCTACCCATGTTCATGACCCTGCTTCTGGTCTTCCACAGCATCATTGCCGTGGCGCTGGTCACGGTGATCCTGCTGCAGCGCTCCGAGGGTGGCGCGCTGGGCATCGGTGGTGGCGGCGGTGGCGGCCTGATGACGGCGCGCGGCGCCGCCAACCTGCTGACCCGCACGACGGCGATTCTGGCGGCGACCTTCATCGGCACCTCGATCGCGCTGGCGATCGTCGCCAAGGTGGAGCAGGGGCCGAGCCGGGTCGACAAGTTGCTGGAGGCGCCCGTGGCGCCCGTGGCGACGCCGGTCACGCCGGTGCCTGCCGAGCCGACGGTCCCCGTTTCCGACTAAATCGGGTTGTCCACAGGTTTATCGCCCACCATCGCAAGATTTGGTGGTGCGAGAGGTTTTTGTTCGTCTATAGTGTAGGCCCATGGCGCGGTTCATCTTCATCACCGGCGGCGTGGTTTCGTCCCTTGGCAAAGGCCTGATGGCAGCGTCGCTCGCGGCTCTGCTGCAGGCGCGTGGCTTCAAGGTGCGGCTCCGCAAGTTCGACCCCTATCTCAACGTCGATCCGGGCACCATGAGCCCGTATCAGCACGGCGAGGTCTATGTCACCGACGACGGGGCGGAAACCGACCTCGACCTCGGGCACTACGAGCGTTTCACTGGTGTGCCGTCGAAGCGCACCGACAACATCACCTCCGGCCGCATCTACTCGGACATCCTGGCCAAGGAACGCCGGGGCGAGTTCCTCGGCGGCACGGTGCAGGTCATTCCGCACGTCACCGATGCCATCAAGACCTTCGCGCTCACCGACGTCGACGATGTCGACTTCGTGCTGTGCGAGATCGGCGGCACGGTGGGCGATATCGAGAGCCTGCCGTTCCTTGAGGCGATCCGCCAGCTGGGCAACGAGCTGGGGCGCGGCAACGCCGTGTTCATCCATGTGACGCTGGTGCCCTACATTGCAGCCGCCGGCGAACTGAAGACCAAGCCGACCCAGCACTCGGTGAAGGAGTTGCGCGGCATCGGCATCCAGCCGGACGTGCTGGTGTGCCGTTCCGAGCAGCCGCTGCCGGAAAGCGACCGGGCCAAGATCGCGCTGTTTTGCAACGTGCGTCCGTCCGCCGTGGTGCCGGCGCTGGACGCCGAAAGCATCTACGCGGTGCCGCTGCAATATCATGAGGCCGGTCTCGACACCGAGGTGCTGGCCGCGTTCGGTATCGCCGACGCCCCGGCGCCCAGCCTCACCAAGTGGACCGACATCATGGAGCGGATCGCCCAGCCGGAAGGCGAGGTGACCATCGGAGTCGTCGGCAAGTACACCGGCTTCAAGGATGCCTACAAGTCGCTCAACGAGGCGCTGGTGCATGGCGGCATCGCCAACCGGGTGAAGGTCAACATCCGCTGGATCGACTCGGAGATCTTCGAGCAGGAAGACGCGGTGCTGCACCTGGAGCCGATGCACGGCATTCTGGTGCCCGGCGGCTTCGGCCAGCGCGGCGCGGAAGGCAAGATCGCCGCCGCCCGTTTCGCCCGCGAGCGCAAGGTTCCCTATTTCGGCATCTGCTTCGGCATGCAGATGGCGGTGATCGAGGGCGCGCGCCATCTTGCCGGCATCAATGGTGCTTCCTCCACCGAGTTCGGCGCCTGCGCCGACCCGATCGTCGGCCTGCTCACCGAGTGGAAGCAGGACGGGCGGACCGAGACCCGTGCCGAAGGCGGCGACCTCGGTGGCACCATGCGGCTGGGCGCCTTTCCGGCCAGGCTGCGCGGGGACACGCGGATCGCCGGCATCTACGGCTCGACCGAGATATCCGAGCGGCATCGCCATCGCTACGAGGTGAACATCGGTTACCGCGAGCGGCTGGAGCAGGCGGGCATGTGCTTCTCCGGCCTTTCGCCCGACGGCGCGCTGCCGGAGACCATCGAATATCCGGATCATCCATGGTTCATCGGCGTGCAGTTCCACCCGGAACTCAAGTCCAAGCCGTTCGATCCGCATCCGCTGTTCGCCAGCTTCATCGAGGCGGCGGTGGCCCAGAGCCGGCTGGTCTGAGGCGAGGATGACGTCCCCGACCCTGGACGTGATGGGCACCCCCCGCGGTGTCCCCACGCGTCGCGGGACGACCCGGCGGCGCCGGCACCGACAGGAGGCGAGGTCGCGATGAGGACAAGGCGTCCCGCGCATCGTCCATCGGACGACGGCGATCCGTCACGCGACCGGCGACTGCAGTCGCTGCTCAAGGAGCTTTATTTCGGCCAGACCCCCGCCGCCGTACGTTTCCAGGGCTGGATGTTGCTGTTCGACATCGTGCTGATCGCCCTGTTCATCGTCGCGCCGTTCCTGGAAAAGGGGTTCTGGTTCCTGGTGGTCGACTACTGCATCGCCGCGTTGCTGTTCCTTGACCTTGCGGCGCGCGCCTGGGCCTATGGCGACTTCAAGCGCTGGATCATGCGTCCCATCGTCTGGGCCGACCTCGCGGTGCTGGCCTCGCTGGTGGCGCCACTGTTTGCCGCCAATCTCGGTTTCCTCCGGATTTTGCGCGCCTATTCGATGGTGCACGGCAAGACCTTCTGGCGCTGGCTGGGGGGCGGGCGCTGGCGCGATACCCAGGTTGCCGACGCGGTGATCGCCGGCGTCAACCTGTTCGTGTTCGTGTTCATGATGACGGCGCTGGTGCATTCGCTGTTCGCGGCCCGCGTGCCCGAGATCGGCTCCTTCGTCGATTCCCTCTATTTTACCGTGACTTCGCTCACGACGACGGGGTACGGCGACATCACCTTGCCGGGTGTTGCCGGCCGACTGTTATCCATCTTCATCATGATTGGCGGCGTTTCGCTGTTCTTCCGGCTGATACAGGTAGCCATGCGCGCCCCCAAGGTGCGCTACCCCTGTCCCGGCTGCGGCCTGACCCGTCACGAGGGCGATGCCGTCTACTGCAAGGCCTGCGGCACCCGGCTGAAGATCCTGCAGGACAACGACTGAACCGTGCCGCCGGTCGCGACGGGGGCGGCGGCTGATTGCCCCTGCCAGTTTGCCCCTGCCAGTTTGCCCTTGCGAGCCTGTGCACGGACACTTAAGGGATGGGGCTGTCGGGGAGTAGCGCAGCCTGGTAGCGCATCTGCTTTGGGAGCAGAGGGTCGCAGGTTCGAATCCTGTCTCCCCGACCATTTCTGTTTTTCTATTATTTTTCAGTATCTTAAGCGGTTTCATCCCGGCAAGTTGGGACACCTTTTTGGGGGTACTTGACGTCGGAGGGGCGGCATGAGTCGTGAGCAGCGGGATCAGCCCGCAGGTGAACACCAGCGTCCGGCGGCGGCCTCCGTGAAGGCCTCGCTGATTGCGCGCGGCGTCCGCGCAACGATCGAGTTTGTCGGCACGCATCCCTTTGCCACCGGATTGATGGCCATCCTCGGCATTGTCGGCTTTGTGCTGTCCGTCATCTCATTCCGCATGGACATCGAGAATGCCGCGCAAAGCCAGGCCGACACCGATGCGCTGAAACAGGGGCTGGAGACCGTGGTGGCGCAGACGACCGCCGACTGCCGGCAGGCGCCCTGCTGGGATCTGGCGACGTTCGTCAGGAACGACCCCATCGGCAAGCCCAAGGAGCTGATCGAGAACAAGCTGCCGGCGGCGCTGGCGAAGAACGGCGGCGAATATCTCCACGAGATCGACGGCTGCCGGGTGCGCATCGAATATACCAATGACGCGGTGACCTATTTCATGGTCTCGCTGTACCGCCACCAGTCGGGCGGTGCCGTCACGCCGTGCCTCTTCGACATCGCCGATATCGTGCCGACGGAGACGACGCCGCTGGGCAAACCGCATGAGGCCGTGGAAATGGCGGACCTGCTGCGGATGATGGTCCGCCCGGCCAGCGCCTCGGCGGACGCTTTCGTCCCGGAACTCTATATCGCCCAGGCGTGCATCGACTGCGGCAATGCCGCCGAGCCGTTTCTGGAACTCCAGAAGCCGGGAACCCATGCCGAGAATTTCCGCGCCGTGCATGTCCGCACCGAGTTCGCGGCGGTGAACGACGTCGACGATCAGGGCTTCGCGATGTGGAGCGATTTCAGCCAGGCGATGAAGGCACGCATTGGCCCCGACGCCGCGTATGGCATCGAGCTCAGCGCGTTGTGCGACAAGGACGTTTTCCAGGAAACAGTGACGATCCTCGGCAGCAGCCAGATCAGCGAAGTCGGGGTCAGTGTTGCCCCGCGCGTCCAGCCCAACGCCTTTCATTGCACCTGAAGTCCGACGTCGGTGCCATGGCGGCCAGCCCGCTCTTGCCCGCCCCGCCTTTTCCCGGCATGGCATCCGCCAGGGATGGCGGCCAGCGACGTCGCAGAACTGGCGGGTGCCGCGCGGCGGCGTATAGACGGAGCCGCACGGCGGCGGGCAGGATGATGCGCATGACGATCGACCGGGGATTGCCCGAGGCATGAGCCAGACGCCGGACGGAGCGGACCCGGCGGGGAAGACCCGCGCCCACGTCACCTCGCGCGATGTGGCCCGTGGTGCCGGCAGCGCGACGCTGGCGCGCCTGGGCGCGCTGATCGAGGTGGTGAGCCAGCCCGCCTACACCTGGATGTTCGGCCTGGCGACCTACGGTCTCTACACCGTGCTGTGGTCGCTGGTGAACATGCTCTCCAACGTGCTCGATCTCGCCATGACCAGTGCGTTGCAGCGGGTGGTGCCGCAGGCCGATGGCGAGGAGCGGGCACATGCGGTGGTGAAGATGGCGCTGCTGCTGGGCGTGCTGCCCAGTCTCGCTGTCGCGGCGGGGATCATTGTGTGCGCCGAGCCCTTGTCGGGGCTGCTCAATGTCGCGCCCGCCGACGCTGGAGATCTTGTGCTGTCGGTGCGTATTTTCGCGCTTGCCCTGCCGCTGTGGAGCCTGGTCGAGGTGGTGACCTCGGCGGTGCGCGCCCGCCGTGCCTTCGGGCCGGAAATCCGTCTGCGCCTGTTCTGGGAGCAGGTGACGCGGCTGGGGCTGGCCGCCGGGCTGTTTCTGGCCGGGCTGCACAGCATCGGCCTGATGGTGGCGCATGTCGCCTCGCTCACCCTGACCGCCGGCCTCGGCGTGCGGCTGCTCGGCCGCTACTACCGCCTTGAGCTGCTGTGGGCCGCGCCGCTCGACCGGGCGGCGGCGCGCGAACTGCTGCGCTCGGGCCTGGCCATTCTGCCGGCCAACATCATCCGCCGCTGCTTCAGCGATCTGCCGCCGGTATTGCTCAACCTGATGTTGCCTGGTGCCGCGGGCGCCACGGCGGCCGGGCTCTACGGCATTGCCCGCAAGGTCTCCAGCGTGGCTCAGAGCATCCGCATCGCGTTCGGCTATGTGCTGGCGCCGCTGGCCTCCCACCAGTCGACGCTGGACCGTGCCGGCATCCAGCCGCTCTACGGCTTCGCGGTACGGCTCTCGACCCTGCTGGTGGTGCCGCTGGCCACCGTCACCATCCTGCTGGCCGACGAGATCTTGCGGCTGTTCGCGCCGGAGGCCCACGCCGCGCGCGATCTGCTGATCGTGCTGACCGTCGCCCGCGCACTGGAGGCCGTGGCTGGGCCGTCCAACGCGATCCAGGAGGTGATCGGCCGTCGGGTGCTGCCGGCGGTGAACAGCGTCGTCGGGCTGGCACTGTGGTTGCTGGCCGCCGCACTGCTGGTGCCCCGTCTGGGTGCACTGGGCATGGGGCTGGCGGTTGCCGTCGGCATGGTGGTGTCGAGTTACCTGTCGGTGTTCCAGCTGATCATGTCGGACAGTCTGCGGCCGTTCGCGCCGCCATTCGGCCGCACCGCACTGGCCGCCGCCATGGTGGCCCTGGTGCTCGCGAGCCTGTCGAGCCTGCTGTCATCGCTCCCCGACCCGGCGCAGGCCACGGTTCTGGTCGTGGCCTGGCTGGCCGGCACCTGGCTTGCCCTCCGGCTGGGTCTGGCGCGCGAGGATGTCGCCGCGCTGGGGCGGCTGGGTGCTGTCCTGCGCCTGCGTCGTTGAGCGGGCGGGAACGGCCATCGGTCAGGCGCGGTGGATGTTCTTGAACACCCGGCGGCTGAACAGCCAGCGGCCGTCCTGCTTCACCAGTTCGTCGTTGTAGACGCCGCGATCGCGCTTGGTGACGCCCTCCTGGTCATAGACCTCCGAGGTGTAGGAACGCGCGGTGGCGCGGTCGCCCTCGACGATGATCTCGCCCGGTGTGGCGACGAAGATGATGCCCGGATAATGCTTCATCGCCTCGATCCACATGGCGACGATGGCGGCCTTGCCCTTGACCTCGCCGAACTGGGGATAGTCCGGCATCGACCACACCGAGTCTTCCGCCCAGCAGGCACCCCAGGCCTCGGCATCGACACGGCAGACGGCATCGGCGTAGGTTTCAAGCAGTTCGCGGATGGCGAGACGGTCTTCGATCGGCCCGGAATAGCTCATGGCGTGTCCTTCCCCAGGATGGTCTGATATCGGCACGCGATGCGCGCCCTTGTTGGACGCCAAGTTAGCCACAGCCGGGTCGGCCCGCGCGCCTGCGCTTATGGATAGATCGCTGCCTGGACCTTGTCACAGGCTGGCGATAAGACGGTGACAATAGTTTCATTGGTTACGGCTTTTGCCGTGACGGTGCTCGAAAGGACCCAGTTCGCCATGAAAACCCGTGCCGCCCTTGCCGTTGCCCCCAACAAGCCGCTGGAAATCGTCGAGCTGGACCTGGCGGGTCCCAAGGCCGGCGAGGTGCTGGTGGAAGTGATGGCGACCGGCATCTGCCATACCGACGCCTACACCCTGGAGGGCAAGGACTCCGAGGGCATCTTCCCCTCCGTGCTCGGGCATGAGGGCGCGGGCATCGTCCGCGAGGTCGGTCCGGGTGTCACCTCGGTGAAGGTGGGCGACCACGTCATCCCGCTCTACACGCCGGAATGCCGCCAGTGCAAAACCTGCCTGTCGCGCAAGTCCAACCTGTGCACCGCCATCCGGTCGACCCAGGGGCAGGGGCTGATGCCAGACGGCACCAGCCGGTTCAGCCTCAACGGCAAGCCGATCTACCACTACATGGGCTGCTCGACCTTCTCCAACTTCACCGTGATGCCGGAAATCGCGGTAGCGAAGATCCGGCCAGACGCCCCGTTCGACAAGGTCTGCTACATCGGCTGCGGCGTCACCACCGGCATCGGCGCCGTCCTCTACACCGCCAAGGTGGAGGCGGGTGCCAACGTGGTGGTGTTCGGCCTGGGCGGCATCGGCCTCAACGTCATCCAGGGCGCGCGCATGGTGGGCGCCGACAAGATCATCGGCGTCGACATCAATCCCGCCAAGCAGGCGATGGCCGAGAAGTTCGGCATGACCCACTTCGTCAACCCGATGGAGGTCGGCAACGACAAGGTGGTGCAGGCGATTGTCGACCTCACCGACGGCGGCGCGGATTATTCCTTCGACTGCACCGGCAACGTGCGGGTGATGCGCCAGGCGCTGGAATGCTGCCATCGCGGCTGGGGCCAGTCGATCATCATCGGCGTCGCCGAAGCCGGGCAGGAGATCGCCACCCGGCCGTTCCAGCTGGTCACCGGCCGGGTCTGGAAGGGCTCGGCCTTCGGCGGCGCGCGCGGCCGCTCGGACGTGCCGAAGATCGTCGACTGGTACATGGACGGCAAGATCAACATCGACGACCTCATCACCCACACCATGGGGCTGGAGCAGATCAATTCGGCGTTCGACCTGATGCACGAGGGCAAGTCGATCCGCTCGGTGGTGGTGTATTGAAGCGGTCAGGGTGGCGTCGGGGCGGGCCGGGGGGAAGATGTGGATTTTACAGAATTGCGATGCGAGATCGCTTGACAGGGCAGGGCTCACCCCATAGGAAGCACCCCTGTCGCGCGGGTGTAGCTCAGTCGGTTAGAGTGCCGGCCTGTCACGCCGGAGGTCGCGGGTTCGAGCCCCGTCACTCGCGCCACTTTCCCTTCAGGAAAGGGTAAAGCAAGCCACCGCAAGGTGGCTTTCTTTTTGCCGGACCGGTCGGGGCGACAGTGCCGCCGCCATGTGCTATCCCACTTTCATGTTTGCTGTTGTGCACTCCTTACGGACGTCGCGGACCGGGCGTTCGGCCGCCATGGCCATCGCGGTCATCGCGCTGGCTGCCTGCCAGCCTTCCCAGCCGTCATCCGTACCCGACATGCTGGTGGACAGCAGGCCGGTGCAGGCCGTGCCGACGCCGGCGGTGGTGGCGCGGGTTGACCGCAATCTTGGCGATCTGCTGGCGGCGATCACCGAGAGTGCAGCCCATGGCCTCAATCCGGCGGACTATCAGCCGGAACGCCTCAGGGCACTGGCGGGCACCGCCGCGGGCACGTTGCTGACGCGGGAAATGGCGCTGCGGCTGGCGCGTGATCTGGCGCATGGCCGGGTGTCGGCCGGGCGGGTCGATTCGGCGTGGCACATCCGCGACTCCGATCCCGATCCGACATCAGCCGTGGACGCTGCCCTGCACGCGCAAACCCTGGCGATGACGCTGGCGGGATTGGCGCCGGCCGCCGCTGAATACCAGCTTCTGACGACCGAAATGCGCAGCCTTGGCGCCGGTAACGCCATCGTGTCGGCCGATCCGGCCCGCCAGCGGCGTCTTGAAAGCCTGCGCGCGACCCTGGAACGCTGGCGCTGGTTGCCGCGAACCCTGCCGGCGCACCGGCTGTGGGTCAATCTGCCGGAATACCGGCTGTTCCTGTGGCGGGGTGGCGCTGCGGTGCGTGCCCACGATGTGATCATTGGCAAGGTCGCGCACCCGACGCCCTCCTTCCGTGTCGACGTTACGGGCGTGGTGTTCAATCCGTGGTGGGATCCGCCGCGCCGGCTGGTCAGCGAGTCCGTCATTCCGGCGCTGCGTCGCGGCCAGGGCGCCAGGCTGGATTACAGGCTCTATCGCGACGGCCTGCCGGTGCCGTTGACGACGCTGGGCTGGAAGAGCCTGTCGTCACTGCCCAGCGGGTATCGCCTGCGGCAGGCGCCCGGGCCCAGCAACGCGCTGGGCCAGGTCAAGCTGCGGATGTACAACACCTATGACATCTATCTTCACGACACCCCGAACAAGGAACTGTTCGATCAGCCGAAACGGGCGCTGAGCAACGGGTGCATCCGCACCCGCGATGCCCTCGGTCTTGCCCGGGCGCTGGTCGCCGGCACGGCGGGGTGGGACGCGGCGCGGGTTGCCACCGCGCTGGAGACCCGGCGGGAAACGACGGTTGGACTCGGTCAGCCGCTGCCGGCCTTCCTCGTCTACATGACGGCAGTGGTGCGCGATGGCGCCGTGATCACGCTGGACGACGTCTACGGCCGGGATGCCGGGGTAGTGGCGGCGCTCGATACGCCGCGCGACGCACGGGCCGATCTCGACGCGCCTGTCGCGGCGACAGCGGCGACCGGGGCCGCTGATGACGATGGCGCGTCACGCTGCGCGGTCTGACCTCTGGCGGGTGACGGCGATCAGACCTTGGCTGCGTAAAGCAGCCGGCCGTTGCCAAAATTGTCGAGAAAGTAGGCCAGCTCCTGCGGGTTGACGGCGAAGCAGCCCTGGCTGCGGCCGATCTTGCCGTGCTGGCGCACCAGGTCTTTCGATACATACCAGGCCGAATGCAGCACGATGGCGCGGGCCTCGGCGTTGTCATTGGTCGGGTCGACGCCATGGAGGCGCATCGAGGGGCCGTGCTGGCCGACATAGCGGGCGCCGGTGATGTAGGCGCCATCCGACGAGGCGTTGGATCCTGGTGTATTGGAGAAGCGTTGCAACAGCCCGGTATGCGCGGGGTCCGAACCACGCCCGTGAGACACCAGGTGCGTGCTCACGTCACCGCTGTGCATGTCCAGCACATGAAAGCGCGGCTCGCTGGAGTGTCTGGAGAAATCGACGATTCCAATGAGATCGCTTGCCTTGATGCGCGGTTTCAGCTCATGGAACCGCTCCAGGGCAGCGTCCAGCAGCGGCCGTCGGATCACGCGTTTCGGGTCATGCCGGCTGATTGTCGCGGGTGCCGTGAAGGCCCGGCCGACAGAGGGGCGGGCAGCGGCGGTGGCGGCAATCGCCAGGGGAACGGAACGCAGCAGGGATCGGCGAGAGATCATGGCGGGTCCATCGGTTCGCGCGCTGTACCAGCGCGGCATGGCACACATTCCCCCTCAAGATAGGAAGTGCCGGCGATAGTAAAAGACCCGAGGCGGGTGCTGCAAGATGTCGCGGCCGGGGACGAGGGCGGCGCGGCGTCAGCCGTTCAGGGCGTCAAAGCGGTCAAATTCATGGGCGATGCTGAACTCGACCAGGCGTTCGTAGAGGTCTTCCACCAGGGCGGCGGGCAGGTTGAGCCGTTTGGCCTCGGCGACGGCGTTGGCGATCACCGCGGCCTTGCGGACCTCGTCGCGAACCAGGGCGCGGGCCGGTTTGATGCGGGCGGCGGCCTCGATGAAGTCGAGCCGGCGGCGCAGCAGCGCCACCAGTTCGCGGTCGATGTCGTCGATGGCCGCCCGAACCTCGGCCATGGATGTCACGCTAGCCGGATCAACGCTCACGACGTACCCACCATTTTCCTGTTTCCATCCACACCAAGACCGGCCGGGCGGCGAAAATCCAGGCGATGCCGGCCACGGCGTAGAGCAGCAGCCGCGCGGCCTCCGGCAAACCCTGCATGGCACCGATGACGCTGGCCGCGACCAGGACGTAGGTGAGCAGGCCGCCGACCAGCAGCAGCATGCCCGCGAGCTTGCGTGTCTTGATCGTCATCCTTCTGGTGTCCCCGTACCGGCGGCCCCGGCGCGCGCGAGAGCCTGATCGATCACGGCGCGGGTCTTGGACCATAGATCGAGCATGGTCAACTCCTCGGGGGTGAACCAGCGCGCATCGGCCGCGTCGTCACCGGCCACCGGCTCGCCGGCCGCCGCCGTGCCCCGGAAGTCGATGAGCGTGTAGTGGCGCCGGACTCGCCCCGCGTCATCCGGCTCGATCATGTCGATGACGTCGAGCAGATCGTGCAGTGTCACCTCAAGCCCGGTTTCCTCGCGTACCTCGCGGATGCCCGCCTCGCGCACGGTCTCGCCGATCTGCTGCATCCCGCCCGGCAGGCTCCATTGGCCGGCACGCGGCGGCTTGGCGCGGCGGATCAGCAGCACCTGGCCGTCGCGGATGACAACGACACCGACGCCCACCAGCGGATGGGCGGTATAGAGGCGCGGATCGGCCGCCGCGGAGAGCTCATCGGTCAAGGGTGTTGTCCTCGTTGTCGGGGCGCGCGGTGTCAGGGCGGCAGCCGATCCAGCATGTCGGCGTCAGCACGGCATCGAGCGGCTGATCGTGCGGCTCGGCCGGGATCGGGGTGATCTGGGCGTCGTAGGCCAGACCGAGCGCCAGCACCGGCCCTGTCGCGCGCAAGGACGCCAGCGTGCGATCGTAGTAGCCGCCGCCCTGGCCAAGGCGGTGACCGGCGGTGTCGGCGCCCACCAGCGGCACCAGCAGCACGGCGGGTCGGACGACCGGCAGGCTCGGGTCAGGCTCCGCGATGTCGTGGGGGCCAGGGATCAGCCGGGCGGGGTCGTCGAGGCGGTGGAAGGCCAGCGCCTGATCCGGCCTGGTGATGCGGGGCAGGGCGATGCTGTGGCCATGATCGCGCAAAACCGCCTCGATCGGCGCGGGATCAAGCTCGCTCGCCACGGCGCGGTAGCTGGCGATGATGGTGGGCGCGGCGGGCAGATGCGCCAGCAGTCGGGTGGCCATGTCGCCGGTGATGCGCTGTCGCGTGACGGCGGGCAGGGCTGTAAACGCGGCATGGGCCTCTCGCCGTGCCGCCCGCAGTGACGCGCGCAGCGATGACTTGCCGGCTCGCGCGGCGGTGTCGGGCTGGCCGATGTCCGGCGGGCCGATGTCCGGCGGGCCGTCAGGGGGGGGCGTGTCAGGCATGGCGGGGTGGCGGGACCGCATGGGTCGGTGGCTGGAAGATCCTCTGACGCCCAAACGTCAGGTGGGCGCCGTATAAGTCAAGCCAGGACTTGCTCAGGGACAGCTCCCATAGGATGTTAATATCGCCTCAGGGATGTTCGCGACGCTCGTATCCTGCAGTACCCGCCGACGTCCTATTTAGGCGCTGATGGGCAAAGGCTCAAGGCCATCGGCCAGAGCGTCGAGTCGGGCTGCGGCCGAGGCGAGCGCCTGTTCGGCGGCTGCCAGCGTCGATGGATCGCTGCCGGCCTGCTGGCGCGCTTCCGCCAGTTCGTCCGCCAGCATCAACGCCGCCATCAGCAGCAGCCGGCCCTCACCCATCTGGCCGAGCGCCGCCGTCAGCTCATCGGCCTTGCGGTTGACGATGTCGGCAAGCCGGCGGACCTGCTCCTCCTCGCCGTCGCCACAGGCGATCGGGTAATGGCGGCCGCCGACCAGGATGTTGATCTGGCCCATCTCAGTTGCCTCCCGCCTGCTGCACCCGCGCGATCAGGCCATCGACCCGTTCCAGCGCCCCGTGGGCCGCCTGTTCCAGCTCGGCATGACGCAATTCCAGTTCGCCATAGCGCTGGATCAGCGCGTCGTGCGCGGTGGCCATGGCGTCCAGTTCATCGAGCAGGGCGGCGATCTCGCCCGCCGGCGCCTCGGCGTCCGTTGGCGGGCCGGCAGCGGCCTGCTGGACCTGTTCGATCAGCATGTCGCGCTCGATGCGCAGCGCCGCCACCTCGGCCTCCAACGCGCGAATCCGCCCGTCGATGCGGGATTCGAGGCGCCGCATGGCGTCGTCCAGATGCTGGATGGCCGTTTGCAGGGGCATGGTCGGCCTTCGTTCTCAAAGAGTTGTCGCAAAAGCATAAGACTTTGCTTGCAGCGGCGTCAACACGAGTCACGGCATAAGTTGACGTCGGGCGCCGCATCCCTATTGTGCGCGCGATTTCAATCCAGGTAGTTCCGCCCATGACCGTCACGCAGCAGCAAATGGCCAACGCGATCCGCGCCCTCAGCATGGACGCCATCGAAAAGGCCAAGTCCGGCCATCCCGGCATGCCGATGGGCATGGCCGACGTCGCCACCGTCCTGTTCACCAGGGTGATGAAATATGATCCGGCGGCGCCGCGCTGGGCGGACCGCGACCGCTTCGTGCTGTCGGCCGGTCACGGCTCGATGCTGCTGTATTCGCTGCTGTATCTCACCGGCTACGCCAACCCGACCATCGACGAGATCAAGGCTTTCCGCCAGCTCGGCAGCCCGTGCGCCGGTCACCCGGAGTTCGGCGAGCTGGCGGGTGTCGAGACCACCACCGGGCCGCTGGGGCAGGGGCTGGCGACCTCGGTCGGCATGGCGCTGGCCGAACGGCACCTCAACGCGCTGTACGGCGACGACCTGGTCGACCACCGCACCTATGTGATTGCCGGCGATGGCTGCCTGATGGAAGGCATCAGCCAGGAAGCCATTTCCATGGCCGGCCACTTCAAGCTCGGTCGGCTGATCGTGCTGTGGGACGACAATAACATCTCCATCGACGGGCCGATCAGCATCGCCTCCTCGGAGGACATTCCGGCCCGCTTCGCGGCGGCCGGCTGGCACGTCCAGCGGGTCGACGGCCATGATCCGGTGGCGGTGGAAGCCGCCCTGCTGGCGGCACAGGCCGATCCGCGCCCCTCGCTGATCGGCTGCAAGACCGTCATCGGCAAGGGCGCGCCCAACAAGCAGGGCAGCAAGGACACCCACGGTTCGCCGCTGGGGGCCGCCGAGATCGCCGCCACCCGCGAGAACATCGGCTGGTCCGCCGAGCCGTTCGTGGTGCCGGCCGACATCCTGGAGGCCTGGCGCGCCGCCGGTCGCCGGGGCGCGGCCGATCATGCCGCCTGGGTCCAGCGTTTCGCCGCCGCGCCCGCCGAGACCCGCGCCGAGTTCGAGCGCCGCATGGCCGGCGACCTGCCGGCGGGCCTCGATCAGGCGCTCGCCGACTATATCGCCGGGCTGATCGAGAAGCCGCAGACGGTCGCCACCCGCAAGGCGTCCGAAATGGTGCTGGAGGCGATCAACGTCGCCGCGCCGGAAACAGTGGGCGGCTCGGCCGACCTCACCGGCTCCAACAACACCAAGACCAAGGGGCTCGCCATCCTCAACGCCGACAACTACGGCGGCCGCTATGTCCACTACGGCATCCGCGAGTTCGGCATGGCGGCGGCGATGAACGGCATGAGCCTGCATGGCGGCATCATCCCCTATGGCGGCACCTTCCTGGTGTTCACCGACTATTGCCGGCCGGCGATCCGCCTGTCGGCACTCCAGCACCAGCGGGTCGTCTATGTCATGACCCACGACTCCATCGGTCTGGGCGAGGATGGGCCGACCCACCAGCCGATCGAGCATCTGGCGAGCCTGCGGGCGATGCCCAACGTGGCGGTGTTCCGCCCCGCCGACGTGGTGGAAACCGCCGAGTGCTGGCAGCTGGCGCTGCAGCGCGCCGACGGGCCGTCGGTGCTGGCGCTGACCCGGCAGAACCTGGCGCAGCTTCGCCTGGAGGCCACCGGCGGCAACCTGTCGGCCCGTGGTGGCTATGTGCTGCGCTCCGCCGACAATGCCCGGGTGACCCTGATCGCCACCGGCTCCGAGGTCGGCATCGTCTGCGACGCGGCGGCCCTGCTGGCTGAGGCGGGGATCGCCGCCGAGGTCGTCTCGATGCCCTGCACCGAGCTGTTCGACGCCCAGGACGCGGCTTATCGCGCCTCGGTGCTGAAGCCCGGCACGCTGAAGGTGTCGGTGGAGGCCGGCTGCACCCAGGGGTGGCGCGCCTATGTCGGCGACAACGGCCTGACGCTGGGCATCGACCGCTTCGGTGCCAGCGCGCCGGCGGAGCAGCTCTACGATTTCTTCGGGTTAACCGCGAACAAGATTGCCGAAAAGGTCAAGGCTGCGCTATAGCCCCGCGCGATTTGCGACGTTCACGTTCTTTGCCATTGGGAGACTAGGATGACCGTTCGGGTTGCCATCAACGGGTTTGGCCGCATCGGCCGCAACGTATTCCGGGCCATTGTTGAATCGGGCCGGACGGACATCGAGGTGGTCGCCATCAACGACCTCGCTTCCGCCGAGGACAACGCCCACCTGCTGAAGTACGACTCGGTGCATGGCCGCTTTCCGGCCGCGGTCAGCGTCGACGGCAACAGCCTGGTGGTCAACGGCAAGAAGGTGGCCGTCACCGCCGAGCGTGATCCCGCCAAGCTGCCGCACGCCGACATGGGCGTCGACATCGCCATGGAGTGCACCGGCTTCTTCACCGACGCCGACAAGGCCGGCGCCCACTTGGCCGCCGGCGCCAGGAAGGTGCTGATCTCGGCGCCCGCCAAGGGCGAGGACATCACGGTGGTCTATGGCGTCAACCACCAGCTGCTGAAGCCGGAGCACAAGATCGTCTCCAACGCGTCGTGCACCACCAACTGCCTGGCGCCGGTCGCCAAGGTGCTGAACGACCTGGTGGGCATCGAGCGTGGCTACATGACCACCATCCACGCCTACACCAACGACCAGCGCATTCTCGACCAGATCCATTCCGACATGCGCCGCGCCCGCGCCGCCGCGCTGTCGATGATCCCGACCTCGACCGGTGCCGCCAAGGCCGTCGGTCTGGTGCTGCCGGAACTCAAGGGCAAGCTGGACGGTTCGGCCATCCGCGTGCCGACGCCCAACGTGTCGGTGGTGGACCTGAAGTTCAACTCCGCCCGGGACACCACGGTCGAGGAAGTCAACGCCGCGCTGAAAGCGGCCGCTGAAGGCCCGATGAAGGGCGTGCTCGACTATGTCACCGAGCCGCTGGTGTCGATCGACTTCAACCATTCGGCCTTCTCGTCGAACTTCGACGCCACCCAGACCCAGGTGATCGACAAGCGGCTGGTCCGCGTCGTTTCCTGGTACGACAACGAGTGGGGCTTCTCCAACCGCATGAGCGATACCGCCGTGACCATGGCGAAGCTCGGCTGAACGCCGGCGCGCCCGCTCGCCCTTCGACGGGCTCGGGACGAGCGGGCCTGATGGCTGGAACGGTGCGATTCCGTTCGTGGCGAGCCTGTCCAGCCGCGAACGGAGTCTTTCATGCCGAACTTCAAGACCCTTGATGATCTTTCTGATCTGACTGGTAAACGCGTCCTGGTCCGTTCGGACCTCAACGTGCCGATGCACGACGGCCGGGTGAGCGACGCGACCCGCCTGGAGGCCACCGCGCCGACCATCCGCGACCTCGTCGCCAAGGGCGCGACGGTGCTGGTGCTGGCCCACTTCGACCGTCCCAAGGGCAAGCGGGTGCCGGAAATGTCGCTGAAGCCGGTGGCGCCGGCGCTGGCGACGGTGCTGGGCCGCGACGTGGCCTTCATCGACGACTGCTGCGGCGCCGGGGCGGAAGCGGCGGTCGCCGCCCTGCCGGCGGGCGCGGTGGCGGTGCTGGAAAACACCCGTTTCCACGCCGGCGAGGAAAAGAACGACCCCGAACTGGCGGCGGCGATGGCCCGCCTGGGCGACCTCTACGTCAACGATGCCTTTTCCTGCGCGCACCGGGCGCACGCCTCCACCGAGGCGCTGGCGCGGGTGCTGCCGGCCTATGCCGGCCGCTCGATGGCCCGTGAGCTGCAGGCGCTGGAAAACGCGCTGGGCAACCCGCAGCGGCCGGTCGCGGCCGTGGTCGGCGGCGCCAAGGTGTCGACCAAGCTCGACGTGCTGACCAATCTGGTCGGCCGCGTCGATCACCTGATCATCGGTGGCGGCATGGCCAACACCTTCCTCGCCGCGCGCGGGGTCAATGTCGGCAAGAGCCTGTGCGAGCACGACCTCGCCGAGACGGCGCTGGCCATCCTCGACAAGGCGGAGGCCGCCGGCTGCACCGTCCATCTGCCCTATGACGTGGTGGTGGCGCGCGAGTTCAAGGCCAATGCCGACAATCGCGTCGTCAACGTGCATGAGGTGGCGGCGGACGAGATGATCCTCGATGTCGGCCCGGCCGCGGTCGAGGCGCTGGCGGATGCGCTCAAGATCTGCAAGACGCTGGTGTGGAACGGTCCGCTCGGCGCCTTCGAGATCGCACCGTTCGACAAGGCGACGGTGGCGCTGGCGCAGGTGGCGGCGGCGCTCACCGAGGCCGGCGGCCTGCTGTCGGTGGCCGGCGGCGGCGATACGGTCGCCGCGCTCAACCACGCCGGCGTGGCGGCCAAGTTCAGCTTCGTCTCCACCGCCGGCGGCGCCTTCCTCGAATGGATGGAAGGCAAGGCTCTGCCCGGCGTCGACGCGCTGAAGGCTTAACCGGTTGGCAGGGAGAGGGCGGGTATCCGCGTCGTCTCCTGTACGTTTTCTTGTGGGCGGCTGTGATGTATGAGGCCGCCAGAGCTGTTGGACACCAGATCAGAGGGGCACGCCCATGAAAGTCACACGCAAGGTCAAAGACATTCTCTCGTGGTACGAGACCGAGAACGCCGGCACCAAGGCCAATCTCGCCCGTATCCTGTGCACCGGTCGCCTGGCCGGCACCGGCAAGATGATCATCCTGCCGGTCGACCAGGGTTTCGAGCATGGCCCGGCCCGCTCGTTCGCGCCGAACCCGGCCGGCTATGATCCGTTCTACCACCCGTCGCTGGCCATCGAGGCCGGGCTGAACGCCTACGCCACGCCGCTGGGCATGATGGAAGCGGTGGCTGACCGCGTCGCCGGCCAGATTCCGCTGATCCTCAAGATGAACTCGGCCAACTCGCTGTCGGGTCTGAAGGACCAGGCGATCACCGGCAGCATCAACGATGCGCTGAAGCTGGGCTGCTCGGCCATCGGCTTCACCATCTATCCGGGCTCGGACGACTGCTACAACATGATGGAGGAGTTCCGCGAACTCTCCGAGGAAGCCAAGTCGGTCGGTCTGGCGGTGGTGCTGTGGTCCTACCCGCGCGGTGGCGGCCTGTCGAAGGACGGCGAGACGGCGATGGACATTTGCGCCTATGCCGCCCACATGGCGGCGCTGATGGGCGCCAACATCATCAAGGTGAAGCTGCCGACCGATCATCTGGAGCAGGCGGAAGCCAAGAAGGTGTACGAGAAGGAAAAGATCGACCTCTCGACCATGGCCAAGCGCGTCGAGCACGTCATGCAGGCCGCCTTCGCCGGTCGTCGCCTGGTGGTGTTCTCCGGCGGCGCGACCAAGGGCGCCGACTCGGTGTATGACGATGCCCGCGCCATCCGCGACGGCGGCGGCAACGGCTCGATCATTGGCCGCAACACCTTCCAGCGTCCGAAGGCCGACGCGCTGGCGATGCTGGACAAGATCGTCAACATCTATCTCGGCAAGGCATAAGCCGCCGGGGGCTGTCGGGCCCGTGGCGTGCCACGGGCCTCGAACGACCGCCACGGTCGTGGGTGGCCGGGCTGATGCCCGGCCATGGCATTTGAGGGGCAGGAGAGCATCATGACCGACGCGATCGACAGCGACATCACCGCCTTCGGACGCGACGACGCGCGCCCGCCCTGCCAGCTCTATCTCATCACGCCGCCGGCGCTGGAGATTCCGGCCTTTGTCGAGACGTTCCGCCGGGCGCTGGACGGCGGCCCGGTGGCGGCGTTGCAGCTGCGGCTGAAGGACGTGCCGGACGACGTGGTGCTGCGCGCGGCGGAGGCCCTGCTGCCGGTGTGCCAGGCGTCAGATGTGGCGCTGATCGTCAACGACCGGGCGGACCTCGCCAAACAGGCCGGTGCCGACGGCGTGCATCTGGGCCAGACCGACGGCTCGGTGCGCGAGGCGCGCCGCTTGCTGGGCGAGGGCGCGCAGATCGGCGTCACCTGTCATGCCAGCCGTGACCTTGCCATGCGCGCCGGCGAGGAGGGGGCGGATTACGTCGCTTTCGGCGCCTTCTATCCCACCGACACCAAGACGCCGCCGAGTTTCGCGCAACCGGATATCCTCACCTGGTGGGTGGCGCTGTCGGAAATTCCCTGCGTCGCCATTGGCGGCATCACGCCCGCCAATGCCGCCCCCCTGGTGGCGGCGGGCGCGGATTTTCTCGCCGTCAGCGCTGGCGTGTGGGCCCATGCGGCCGGACCCGCCGCTGCGGTCGCGGCCTTCAATGCCCTGTTTGTCACACAACCTGCTGGCGAATAAGAGTTAATCAAGACTCCGGCGAAACAACAGCGGCAGTCGTGCGGCCGCTGTGGTATAAGCGCAAGCATCAGCCAAACGACAAAAACAGACCATCTGGGTCGCATCGAACTGGTTCCGGGGGGGAGCCGGTAGCACGTGCGTTCGTGGTGGAGAGATATGCCTGTATTGACCGTGGATCTGCAGGAAGGCTTTGCCGACGATCATGTGACCGTTCTGGTGGATGATCGCGCGGTGTTTGACCGACGCGGCGTGCGCACCCGCTATGAGATCGGCTTCGCGGCTCGTGCCGAGATCGAGCTGGATCGGGGCGCGCACAAGGTGTGCATCCTGCTGCCCGACAAGGGCGAGGTCGCGGAGACGACCGTCGACACCCAGTCGGTCAGCCATGTCGGCGTGGAACGCGCCGAAGGGCAGGTCATCATGCGACCGTCCGCCGAGCCGTTTCGCTATATGTAGGCCGGAACCGCCGGGCATCGCCTGACGATCGGTTATCGCCGGAAGGCCCGTTATCGAAAGTCTCTCCACGTCGTTGCGTGGCGCTGGCGCGCTCATGTTCGCGCGCCCGTTCCCAACCAGATAATGGAGAGACGACGATGACCGACATCAAACACGGTGAGAACGGATATGGCGACGAGGCCGACGCGGGCTTCGATGAAACCGCCTACTATCCCGAAACGGCAACCCAGCTGACGCCGGCGGACCGCCTGACCCCCAGGCTGCCCCTGCCGCTGTTCGCCAGCGGCTTGTATCAGTGGAGCCAGCGGCTGCTGGTGCCGGACCTGCCCGTCCGGCCCATTCCGACGCCGTTGCCCATCCATCCCGACCTGCCGATCCCGCCGCGGCCCGGTCCGGGGCCGAGCCCGACCGGCCTGGAGACGGAGGCGGCGACCGACGAGGCGCTGCTGCCGATCCTGTTCAACCGGGAAGAACTGCGGCTCGACGTCGACGGCCGCTATCCGCAGATGACCGCCAGCGGCACGCTGTTCCGCCGATTCACCATGCGCACCCACTGGATCGCCTCGCTGACCCGTACCGGCAGCAACAGCTACACCGGCGCCATCTGGTTCAAGGACGGCGACACGGCGGGATTTCCGTTCACCAATGTCAACATCACGGTGATCCGCAGCCTGTTCCCCAACCAGCGGCGGGTGACCATCCAGTTCGCCGGTGGCGGCGCTACCCGCACCCGGACCTACGGTTTCGTGTCGAGCTATTTCCACAAGGTGGAGTTCGAGTTCGATCACCAGGTCGGGGCGACGCCGGTGCTTGACATCAACACCACGGCGCATCCCAACCGGCCGGCATCGCTCGGGGCCGAGACACTGACAGCGACCAAGGTATTTCAGCGGGCGGGCTTCGATGTCCGCGTGAACGGCGCGGTGAGCGCCATCCCCAGCGATGGCGCGGACACCAACACCACCTGGAGCGACGCGGAAATGCATGACGCCATGCAGGTCTACTGGTCGCGCTTCGCCGACAGGTCGCAATGGGCGATGTGGGTGCTGACCGCCAGGCAGCATGACATGGGCTCGGGCCTGGGCGGCATCATGTTTGATTCCATCGGCCCGAACCATCGCCAGGGCACGGCGTTGTTCACGGACAGCTTCATCAACGTCGCGCCGGGGGGCGATCCGGCGCCCGACGCCTGGAAGCGCCGGATGCAGTTCTGGACCATGATCCACGAGATGGGCCACGCCTTCAATCTGGCCCACAGCTGGCAGAAGAACCTCGGCACGCCGTGGATTCCGCTGGCGGCGGACGGTGAAGCGCGCAGCTTCATGAACTACCCGGTCCGGGTTGCGGGGGGGCAGCAGGCGTTCTTCGCCGACTTCCAGTTCCGTTTCTCCAATCCCGAGATGCTGTTCATGCGCCACGCGCCGAGCCGCTTCGTCGAGATGGGCAACGCCGACTGGTTCGACCACCACGGCTTCGAGCAGCCGGATGGCGCGGGCGAGCTGGAACTGGAGCTGCGGATCGACCGCGACAAGCCGCACTATGACTTCATGGAACCGGTGGTCGTCGAGCTGCGGATCACCAACCGCGCGACCGAGCCGAGGATCGTGCCGGAGAGTCTGCTCGCCGACGCCCAGGAGATGCTGGTCATCACCAAGCGCGATGGGCAGGCGGCCAGGCAGTGGCGACCGTTCGCCCACCACTGCCGCGAGCCGCGCGGGCGGGTGCTGCAGCCGGGCGACAGTCTGACCGAGAGCCTGTTCGTGGCGGTGGGCGAGGGTGGCTGGCACATCGACGAGCCAGGCAACTACACGCTGCAAGTGGCGCTGGAGGCCAATGGCCAGGAGCTGATGTCCAACCCGCTGCGTATCCGGGTGGCGCCGCCGCGCTCGTTCGAGGAGCAGCATCTGGCGCAGGACGTGTTCACCGAGGATGCCGGCCGGGTGATGGCGTTCGATGGCTCGATGGTGCTGGAGAGCGGCATTGATGCCTGGCGTCGGGTGATGGAACAGCTGCCGAAGTCGCGGGCGGCGATCCATGCCGCCATCACCCTGGCGACGCCCAGGAGCCGGCGGTTCCGTACGCTCGACTGGAAGGCGGCGCGGGCCGGGCAGGAAGAGGCGAAGTGCTTCCGCTTTGCCAAGGTGGACCATGATGGCGCCCGCAAGCTGCTCGACAAGGCGCTGGGTGACACCCGGCTGGCGGTGGAGACGCTGGGAGGCGTCGATTTCCTCTACTATGCCGGGCATTACAGCGACTGGCTGGAGAAGGAAGGCGACAAGGCCGACGCCCGCAAGATGGGCGATGCCTGCAAGAAGGCAGCCGATCTGCGCGCGGCGCGCGACAAGCCGGGGCGCGAGCGGCGGCAGGTTGCCTGAGGTGGCCCGTAACTGACCGGAATGATGTCGGTCGTGGGGGTGCGGGCCGTGCATGGTCCGTACCCTCCTTTTTTGCCGCCGCCAGGCCGACGGAGCAGGGGTCGGGATGTGCCGGCGGGCGGGAAGAACGGGTGCGCGCGTCGCGTCCGTTGCTTTCACCGGCCGCGCCTGCTATGGCCGCGACCGACCAAATCCATCATCGCGAGAGCAATCCCATGAAGATCAGCGGCGTCGACATCCGCCCCGGCAACATCATCGAGTTCGAAGGCTCGCACTGGCGGGCGGTGAAGATTCAGCACACCCAGCCCGGCAAGGGCGGCGCCTACATGCAGGTGGAGCTGAAGAACGTCTATGATGGCCGCAAGAGCAACAACCGCTTCCGTTCGTCGGAGACGGTGGAGCGGGTGCGCCTCGACCCCAAGGACTACCAGTTCCTGTTCCGCGATGGCGAGCAGCTGACCTTCATGGATACCGAGACCTTCGAGCAGATCACCCTGCCGGCGGAAATCCTCGGCGAGGAGATCGACTTTCTGGCCGATGGCATGCCGGTGGTGATCGAATCCATCGAGGAGCGCGCGGTGTCGATCAAGCTGCCGGAGCAGGTGACGCTGACGGTCGCCGAGGCCGATCCGGTGGTCAAGGGTCAGACCGCGGCCTCCTCCTACAAGCCGGCCAAGCTGGAGAACGGCGCGCGTGTCATGGTGCCACCGTTCATCGAGACCGGCGAGAAGGTGGTGGTCAACGTTTACGAACGCGAATACGTCCGTCGCGCCGACTGACGGCCGCGACGTTGCGTCAATCCTGATCCCGTTCGTGCCGAGGCCAGGCGCGGGGCGAGTCCCGATGGCACAGCGACCGTTCATCCCTCGACTGGGCTCGGGACGAACGGACTGATCCGTTATAGAATTGAACTCGCTGGAGCCCCCATGCCCATTCGTTCCGCCCTCATCACCGTCATGGATCGCGCTGTCCGCAAGGCGGGTTCCAGCCTGCGCCGGGACTTCGGCGAGGTCGAGCAGCTGCAGGTGAGCAAGAAGGGGCCGGCGGACTTCGTCTCCAACGCCGACCGCAAGGCCGAGCGGGTGCTGTTCGAGGAACTGTCGCGCGCCCGCCCGGACTTCGGCTTCCTGATGGAGGAAGAGGGCGAGCAGGCCGGATCGAGCCCGGACATGCCGCGCTGGATCGTCGATCCGCTGGACGGCACCACCAACTTCCTGCATGGCATCCCCCACTATGCGATTTCGGTGGCGCTGGAGGATCACGGCGAGATCGTCGCCGGCATGGTCTACCAGCCGCTGACCGACGAAACCTTCTGGGCGGAAAAGAACAAGGGCGCCTGGCTGGGCGAACGGCGGCTGCGGGTCTCGGGCCGTACCGACCTTGCCCAGTCGGTGATCGCCACCGGCATTCCCTTCCATGGTCATGGTAACCATGACAGTTTCTCGGCCATCCTGGCGGCGGTAATGCCGCAGGTGGCCGGCGTGCGCCGTTTCGGCGCCGCCGCGCTCGACCTGGCTTACGTGGCCGCCGGCCGCTTCGACGGCTTCTGGGACGCGGGCCTGCAGCCGTGGGACATCGCCGCCGGCATCCTGCTGGTGCGCGAGGCGGGTGGCTTCGTGAGCGACTTCAAGGGTGGCGACAAGATGCTGGCCTCGGGCGACGTGGTGGCTGGCAACAGCCACATCCAGTCGCGGCTGCACAAGCTGGTGGCCCAGTCGTTGAAGAAACCCCCGGTCATCGGCTAGTATGGAACGGCTTTAATTGCGAACTGATCGCAACAAACCGTTGAAATCGCAAATTTCGCGTCCGCGGAATCGACTTTTGGCCAGAGCCCCTTGCGCCGATCCCCACGGGTGCTAAACGGGGCGCCGTTACGGAAGGTGAAGAGGTCTCATGCCAGAGGTCGCGCAAGAGTATTTGCCGATTCTGATCTTTCTCGGAATCGCGATCGTTTTCTCCGGCATCTTCGTTGCCCTGCCGCTGGTTATCGGCACGCTCGGGGGCATCCAGAAGCCGGACCCCGAGAAGTTGTCGGCGTATGAGTGCGGGTTCGAGGCGTTCGAGGACGCCCGGCGCAAGTTCGACGTCCGCTTCTACCTGGTCTCGATCCTGTTCATCATCTTCGACCTTGAAGTGGCGTTCCTGTTCCCCTGGGCGGTCAGCCTGGGGTCGATCGGCGTGTTCGGCTTCTGGTCGATGGTGGTGTTCCTGGGCGTCTTGACCGTCGGCTTCATCTATGAATGGAAGAAGGGGGCGCTCGAATGGGAGTGATCCAGCCCGTCACCGGTGAGGCCGGCGCCGTGCCGCTGTCGCGCGGCAACGACCAGTTCTTCAACGATCTCAATGCCGAACTGGCTGACAAGGGCTTCCTTGTCACCAAGGCGGAAGACCTGATCCACTGGGCGCGCACCGGCTCGCTGTGGTGGATGACCTTCGGTCTGGCCTGCTGCGCGGTCGAGATGATGCACACCAACATGCCGCGCTACGACCTGGAGCGCTTCGGCGTCGCGCCGCGTGCCAGCCCGCGCCAGTCGGACGTGATGATCGTCGCCGGCACGCTGACCAACAAGATGGCGCCGGCCATGCGCAAGGTCTACGACCAGATGTCGGAGCCGCGCTACGTCATCTCCATGGGCAGCTGCGCCAATGGCGGCGGCTATTACCACTACAGCTACTCGGTGGTGCGCGGCTGCGACCGCATCGTGCCGGTGGACGTCTACGTGCCGGGCTGTCCGCCAACCGCCGAGGCCTTGATCTACGGCATCCTGCAACTGCAGCGCAAGATCCGCGATCGCCGCGTGTTCAGCCGCTGAGCCGCGCGCGAGCTCCTCGGGCCGCCTTCGCCCCTGAAGGGCTGCGGCATGAGCGCTTGGGAGCGGCCCGGCGCGCTCACCAGGAAGCCTTCGCCCCTGAAGGGCTGCGGCATGAGCGCTTGGGAGCGGCCCGGC
>CAUJIW010000141.1 GCA_963205175.1 Pseudomonadota bacterium | reverse complement strand
GGCGACGGCGCTCGGCGTGCTGCCGAGATGACGCTGGAAGAGCCGGCGCAGCTGCCGCTCGCCAATGCCCAGTCGCTCGGCCAGCGTCTGCGCGTCGCCGTCGTCGAGCGCGCCGGCGTCGATCAGCCGCAACGCCCTGGTGACGGTGTTGGCGGTGCCACGCCACACCGCCGAGGTCGGCGCCGCTTCCGGCCGGCAGCGCTTGCAGGGGCGGAAGCCCAGCGCGATGGCGGTGGCGGCGTCGGCGACGAAGCGGCAGTTCTCCGGCTTGGGCGGGCGTGCCGGGCAGACCGGCCGGCAGAAGATGCCGGTGGTGGTGACGCAGGTGAACACCCGACCGTCGTATGCCGGGTCGCGCCGCCGCAGCGCGGCGTAGCAGACATCATGGTCGGGCAGGGCGGGGGCGTTGTCCATGGCCGCCATCATAGCACGCCGGCGCCGGCGCGCGCGTCAACAACGGACTCCGATGTCAGTCGTCGGTATCGGCGTCGGTATCGGTGGCATAATCGACGCCGGTGAAATAGAGCCCGTCGGGCGGCGCGTTCACCGGCAGGGCGGCGCGGTCGCGGGCCGCCAGCGCCCGTTCGAGATCGCGGGCGGACCATTTGCCGGTGCCGACGAATTTCAGCGCGCCGACCATCGAGCGCACCTGGTGGTGCAGGAAGGAGCGCGCCTGGGTCTCCACCACCACCTCGTCGCCGTGGCGCATCACCACCAGCCGGTCCAGCGTCTTGACCGGCGAGGCGGCCTGGCACTGGACCGAGCGGAAGGTGGTGAAGTCGTGGTGCCCCACCAGCAGCTGGGCGGCGGCGTGCATCGCCGCGTGGTCGAGCGGCGTCGGCACCCGCCAGGCCAGCCCGGCCTCCAGCGTCAGCGGCGCCCGGCGGTTGACGATGCGGTAGCGGTAGCGCCGCGCCGTCGCCGAGAAGCGGGCGTGGAAGTCGGGCGGGGCCACCTCGCAGGCCAGCACCGCGACAGGGTCGGGGCGCAGCTGGGCGTTCAGCGCTTCCATCAGCCGGAACGGCGTCATTGGCCTGGCGATGTCGACATGGGCGACCATCGCCAGCGCATGGACGCCGGCGTCGGTGCGGCCGGCCGACTGCACCAGAGCCTGCTCGCCGGTGATACGTTCGACCGCCGCCTCCAGCGCCCCCTGCACCGACGGTCCATGGTCCTGATACTGCCAGCCCATGAACGGGCGGCCGTCGAACTCGACGACCAGCTTGAAGCGCGTGGTCATCCCAGCCGCGTCCCCGCCGGCACCGGAAAGCCGTGCAGCAGGGCGGTGGTGTCCAGCGGCTGTTTGCCGGCCCGCTGCACCAGCGTCGGCCGCAGCGCGCCCGCGCCGCAGGCAATGGTGAAGGCGTCGTCGATGACGGTGCCCGGCGCGGCGGTCGATGACGCGGGCATGTGGATGACCTCGGCGGCGAGGATCTTCAGCCGTTCACCGGCCAGTTCGGTATAGGCGCCCGGCACCGGATTGAACGCCCGCACCGCCCGGTGCAGGTCCGCCGCCGGGCGATGCCAGTCCAGCCGGGCCTCCGCCTTGTCGAGCTTGGCGGCGTAGGTGACGCCCTCGGCCGGCTGCGGTTCGGCGACCAGCGACCGGTAACGCGCCAGCGCCTCGACGATCATCGTTGCTCCAAGCGCTGCCAACCGGTCGTGCAATTGCCCGGCCGTCTCGGCATCGCCGATGACGAGGGCCTGCTTCAGCAGCATGGCGCCGGTGTCGAGCCCGGCATCCATCTGCATGATGGTGATGCCGGTGGCGGCGTCGCCGGCGAGGATCGCCCGCTGGATCGGCGCCGCGCCGCGCCAGCGCGGCAGCAGCGAGGCGTGGATGTTGAGACAGCCATGGCATGGCGCCTCCAGAATGGCGCGCGGCAGGATCAGCCCGTAGGCGGCGACCACGGCGATGTCGAGGTCGAGCGCGGCGAACGCCGCCTGCTCCTCGGGCGATTTCAGGCTCACCGGCGTGCGTACCGCGATCCCCAGCGCCTCGGCGCGGCGATGCACCGGCGTCGGCGTCAGCGCCTTGCCGCGATGGGCGGCGCGTGGCGGCTGGCTGTACACGGCGGCGATGTCGTGGCCGGCGGCGTGCAGCGCGTCGAGCGCGGTCACCGCGAAATCCGGCGTTCCCATGAAGGCGATGCGCATCGGCCGGCCCGTCAGCTGACCTGCACGGCGCCCGGTGGCGTCAGCTTGAGCAGGGTGATCTGGTTGCGCCGCCGCTCCAGGATGTCGAAGCGGAAATCGAAGAAGGTGAAGCTCTGGCCCTTCACCGGGATGACACGCGCCTCGTTGATCACCAGGCCGGCGATGGTGGTGGCGTCCTCGTCCGGCAGCGACCAGTCGAAACGGCGGTTGAGATCGCGGATGGTCACCGAGCCCTCCACCGTCATCGTGCCGTCCTCATGCACCGTCACGCCGGCCGGCGTTGGCAGGTCGTGCTCGTCGGTAATGTCGCCGACGATCTCCTCCAGAATGTCCTCCAGCGTCACCAGCCCCTGCAGCGCGCCATATTCATCGACCACCATGGCGAAATGGCTGCGCTTGCTCATGAAGGCGTTGAGCTGTTCACGCAGCGTGGTGGTGTCCGGCACGAACCACGGCTTGGTCATGATCTCGTCGATGTTGAGGGTCTCCGGCTCGGCGCCCCGCTTCGACAGCGCGCGCATCACGTCCTTGGCGTGCAGCACGCCGACGATGTTGTCCTGGTCGTTGCGATAGAGCGGCAGGCGGGTGTGCGAGGAGCGGATGATGGCGCGCACGATCTGTTCCGGCGGCAATGCCGCGTCGATCATCTCCATCGCCTTGCGATGAACCATGACGTCGGCCACCAGCACCTCGTCGAGATCGAGGATCGAGCCCAGCATCGCCTTGTGCTCGCGGATGATGCCACCTTCCTCGGCGTGCAGGTCGATGGCGCCACGGATTTCCTCGCTGCCCGAGATGATGTCGCCCTTGTCGCGCAGGTCGATGCCGATCAGTCGCAGCGTCGCCTGGACGATGCTGAGCACCAGCCGGATCACCGGCGCGAACAGCCGGGACAGTACGCCCATCGCCGGTCCCAGCGTCAGCGCCACCCGGTCGGCGCGGGCGATGCCCAGCGTCTTGGGCAGGGCCTCGGCGAAGATCAGCAGCATGATGGTGATGCCGATCGTGGCGTAGATGACGGCGGCGTTGCCGAACAGGCCGGCGAGCACGAAGGTGGTGAGCGAGGCGGCAAGGTTGTTGACCAGCGTCGAGCCGAGCAGGATCGAGCCGACCACGCGCTCGCGCTCGTCCAGCAGGCCCTCGACCTTCTCCGCGCGCTTGTTGCCCTCACGCGCCAGCCGGTGGATGCGGGCCTTGGAGGCGGCGGTGATGCCGGTCTCGGCGGTGGCCAGCACGGCGGAGATCAGGATCAGTGCCAGCACCACCAGCAGTGAACCGACCAGAGCCCATGACATGATCAATTCTCCTAATGCTTGTGCAGGCGCTGCCCGGCATCCGCCGCGTGGCGGTCCAGCAGTGCCTCGACCTGACCGAGATCGACGTCCTTGGTGACGAAGGCCTTGCC
>CAUJIW010000140.1 GCA_963205175.1 Pseudomonadota bacterium | reverse complement strand
CCGGCTGTCGCTGGGCTGGCGGCTGGGCCACATGGGCTCGGCGCACAAGGTGGTGGTCTATAGCCCGCGCGGCGCCGAGCTGGCCGCGCACATGATCGAGAAGGTGCCGCCCGATCTGTCGAAGTATCTGCTGTGCCCGATGCCGGGCCTGGTGGTGTCGGTCGAGGTGGTCGAGGGTCAGCAGGTCGAAGCCGGCCAGATTCTGGCGGTCGTCGAGGCGATGAAGATGGAGAACATCCTGCGCGCCGAGAAGACGGCCACGGTGAAGGCCGTGCGCGCCAAGAAGGGCGACAGTCTGGCCGTCGACGCCGTCATTCTCGAATTCGAGTGAGGCCGGTGTTGGCGGCGTCGCCGGCGCTCGCCATGATACGCGCATGAACGACGAGTCGCAGCTGCCTGACGGCCACAAGGCCGTGCGTGCCCGCATTCATGGCCGCGTGCAGGGCGTATGGTATCGCGCGTGGACAGTCGAGACGGCGTCGCGGCTCGGCCTTGATGGCTGGGTGCGCAACCGTCTCGACAACACGGTCGAGGCGCTGTTCGTCGGCCCGGCCGATGTCGTTGACGTGATGGTCGGCCAGTGCTGGTCGGGGCCCGAGCGCGCCGAGGTGACAGTCATCCAGCTGGAGCCGGCCATCGGCATTACCGCCACCGGCTTCGTCCAGAAACCGACGGTGTGAACGCCGCGCCGGTCGCGCGGCTCAGCGCAGCTTGCCCGGCCGGGCGGTGGGGGCGCCGCGCGGGTCGCGGAAGGTGAACGCGGTCTTGCTCACCGGGGGGTTGATCGTGACGTTGGTCAGTTGCACGGTGGTGGTCCGCCCCTGACCGTCCAGCACCCGCCAGCCCGACAGCAGCAGCCCGGCCGGTCCTTGTGCCGACTGGGCGAAGTAAAGGGTGATGGCGCCGTATTCCGGCCGCTTGGGGTCCTGGCCCACCACCGCCACATAGCCACGCGGCGTCTGGTCCGCCGGCGTCAGCCGGGCACGGGTCTTGAGCGTGCTGTCGGGGTCGAGCAGCAGCGCCAGCGGGGTTTCCTTCACCGGCCAGCGCGACACCTGGGCGACGTCGTAGTCGACCATCGACAGGGTACGGCCGTCCGAGACCACCAGCAGCGGGCTCTTGGGCTCATAGTCGAAGCGGATCTTGCCGGGCCGTGCCAGGGTCATGCGACCCTTGGCGACGGCGCCGGTGTCGGCGATCTGGGTGAAATCAGCGGTCAGGCTGTCAAGCGCCTTCAGGTGGGCGGCGACCTGTTCCAGAGGCGGGGCGGCCTGGGCTGGCGTGCCGGCGGTGGCCAGCAGCAGGGCGAGGGAGCCGACGATGAGACGACGCAGGGAGTTCCAGTGGGTCATGGCGCTTTTCTAACATGGCCGGGCTGAACCGCGACTGAACCGTGGCGGATCGGTGCCGCATGACAAGGCTTACAGGCGCGAGCCGTCGCGGTCGAGGAAGACCTCGCGGCGGCCGACATGGTCGGGCTGGCCGACCAGGCCTTCCTTTTCCATCCGTTCGATCAGGCGGGCGGCGCTGTTGTAGCCGACACGCAGCTGGCGTTGCAGATAGCTGGTGGACGCCTTCTGGGATTCGGCGACGATCTGCACCGCGCGGCGGTAGATGTCGCCCTCGCCGCCGTCTTCGCCACCCGTCAGGCTCAGGCCGTCGCCTTCCTCGTCCGGTTCCTCGGTCACCGCCTCGACATAGTCCGGCATGCCCTGGCCGCGCCAGTGGTCGGCGACGCGTTCCACCTCCTCCTCGGTGACGAAGGGGCCATGGACGCGGATGATCTGCTTGCCACCGGCCATCCACAGCATGTCGCCCTTGCCCAGCAGCTGCTCGGCGCCCTGCTCGCCCAGGATGGTGCGGCTGTCGATCTTGGACGTCACCTGGAAGGAGATGCGGGTCGGCAGGTTGGCCTTGATGACGCCGGTGATGACGTCCACCGACGGCCGCTGGGTCGCCATGATGAGGTGGATGCCGGCGGCGCGTGCCTTCTGCGCCAGCCGCTGCACCAGCACTTCCACTTCCTTGCCGGCGACCATCATCAGGTCGGCCAGCTCATCGATGACGACGACGATCAGCGGCATCGGCTCGAAGTCGAAGCTCTGTTCCTCGTAGATTGGCTGGCCGCTTTCGCGGTCGTAGCCGGTGTGAACCTTGCGCACCAGCGACTGGCCGCGCGACTTGGCCTCGGTCACCTTCTCGTTGAAACCGGCCAGTGAGCGGGCGTTGACGCTGGCCATGCGGCGGTAGCGGTCGTCCATCTCGCGCACCGCCCATTTGAGCGCCGCGATCGCTTTCTTCGGTTCGGTGACCACCGGCGCCAGCAGATGCGGGATGCCGTCATAGACCGACAGTTCCAGCATCTTGGGGTCGATCATGATGAAGCGCAGCCGGTCCGGGCTCAGGCGGTAGAGCAGCGACAGGATCATCGCGTTGAGGCCCACCGACTTGCCCGAGCCGGTGGTGCCGGCGATCAGCAGGTGCGGCATCGGCGCGAGGTCGGCGATCGAGGGGTCGCCGGCGATGTTCTTGCCCAGCACCAGCGGCAGCGTCCACTTCTCGTTCTCGAACTCGTCCGAATTCAGCAGTTCGCGCAGGTAGACGGTCTCGCGGCGTGCATTGGGCAGCTCGATGCCGATGACGTTGCGCCCCGGCACCACGGCGACACGGGCGGAAATAGCGCTCATCGAGCGGGCAATGTCGTCGGTCAGCCCGATGACGCGCGAGGACTTGATGCCCGGCGCCGGTTCCAGCTCGTACATGGTGACCACCGGGCCGGGGCGGACCTGAATGATCTCGCCCTTGACGCCATAGTCGTCGAGCACCGATTCCAGCAGGCGGGCGTTCTGCTCCAGCGCCGCCCGGTCAAGCGCGCGACCCTCCTGCTTGACCGGCTTTGCAAGCAGGTCAAGCGAGGGCAGGGCGTAGGTGTCGCCCAGCGCCAGCGCGCCCTGGCGTCCCGCCTCGGGTTTGACCGCCTTGCGGGCGCGCCTCTCTGGTTCGGCCTTGATCAGGGTGCGCGGTCGCGGCGCGGGCTCCGGGGCGTCGGCGTTGCCATCATGATCATCGACCACCGCGGGTTCCCGGCGCGTCTCGCGCTTGCTGGCGCGCGGGCGGGGCGCCACGATGTCGTCCTCGGCATCCGCCACCCCATGCGCGGTGGCGCGGCGAAGCCGCCACCCCGACCAGATCTCGCGGTCCAGCCCAAGGCTTGCCAGCAACACACCCACACTGGCCAGCGCCAGCGCCAGCGCGAACGCCCAGCCCAAGGGTACCAGGTTCCACGATGTCGCCACCGCCCGGACCGTCTCGGCGCCTATCAGGCCGATGACGCCGCCCAGACCCGCGGTCACCGGCCAGCCCTGCCATGGCACCATCCAGCCGCCGGCCAGCGACAGCAGCAGCCCCGCCAGCAGCCCCCCCGCCATCGCCCAGCGCCAGCGCCCGCCCGCCAGCCCGCGCGCGGTACGGACGCCCCATGCCAGCAGCACCAGTGGCGGCAGCCATGCGCCCAGACCCAGGCCCTGATAGCCCAGATCGGCGAGCGCTGCGCCAAAGCCCCCCAGCCAGTTGGCGGGGTTGGCCCCGGTGGCGTGGTTGAACGATGGATCGGCGGGGTTGTAACTGGCAAGGCTTGCCAGCAGGCACAGACCCAGCAGTATCAGCAGGCCGCCCAGTGCCCAGCGCGTGGTGTGCCGGGCGACCGCCCGTCCACGCTCCTGCAGGCCCTCCAGGGGCTTGAGACTCTGCGCCTGCGCCACCGGCGCCTCCTTCATGCTCACGACTGACTGAAGGGGCAAGACTCGGGCGAAGCGCCGCGTCCGTCAAGGGTACGCCGGAACAAAAGGCGATTCCGCCCGGCGATTGTGGGGATGGGGCCACAAAAAATGGCCGGGTTCGCGAGAACCCGGCCACAGTCATGAAGGACCGGTTGGTCCCGAGAGAGCACGGCGATGCCGATCACGGCATCGGTGCTGACGTATTCGCAAGAAGCGGGCCAAGCCGCGAGGGGCGGAAACGGCCGGGTTTCCGGATCGCGACAAGGTGAATATGCCTATTTTTTCATCTTCGATTGCCCAATGGTGAAAATATGTGCACCATACGACAGCGACAGGGGGGCGGCGAGGCTCCCGGATGACAGATTGTCCCGTTGGCCTGCCGCGCCGATGGCTTTAAGGTCGCCGCCAGTGGCAGGGGCGGCTGACGGCAGGCGCCCGCGGGAGCGAGGACTAGGCCCATGACGGACAATCAGCGGCGGGTGGATGTCATCATCGTCGGCGGCGGGCTGGTCGGCATGACGCTGGCGCGCGCCCTGTGCGTGCACGGGCTGGAGACGGCGGTGGTCGACACCGCCGACCTGTCGACGACGCTGGCGCCCGCCTTCGACGGTCGCTGCTCGGCCATCGCCGCCGCGGCGGCCAAGCTGTTCCAGGCCATCGGCGTGTGGGATCAGCTCGCCGAGGTCGCCCAGCCGATCCGCGATATCCGGGTCACCGATGGCGCCTCGCCGCTGTTCCTGCACTTCGATGGTCAGGCGGTGGGTGGCGAGCCGCTGGGCTACATGTTCGAGAACCGCATGCTGCGGGCGGCGCTGATGAAAACGGCGGCTGCGACCGACGGCCTGCATCTCTTCGCGCCCGACCGGCTGGTGGACTGGACGCGCGGCCCCGGCAAGGTGGAGGCCGTGCTGGCCGGCGGGCAACGCCTGGTCGCGCCGCTGATCGTCGCCGCCGAGGGGCGCGGCTCGCCGCTGCGCGAGCAGATGGGCATCCGCAGCGCCCGCTGGTCCTACCGCCAGCACGGCATTGTCACCATGGTCGCGCACGAGAAGCCGCACGGCGACATCGCCTACGAGCGCTTCCTGCCCGACGGGCCGTTCGCCATCCTGCCGATGCCCGGCCAGCGCTCGGCCATCGTCTGGACGGTCAAGGCAAGCCAGGGGCCGGCGATCATGGGGCTGTCGGACGCCGCCTTCATGGCCGAGATCGGGAAGCGCTTCGGCGACTTCCTCGGCAAGCTGGAGCTGGTGGCGCCGCGCTGGTCCTACCCGCTGAACTTCAATCACGCCGACCACTATGTCGAGCGGCGCTTCGCGCTGATCGGCGACGCCGCCCACGGCAACCATCCGATCGCCGGCCAGGGCTTCAATCTGGGCGTCCGCGACGTCGCGGCGCTGACCGAGGTGCTGGTGGAGGCGGCCCGCCTCGGGCTCGACCTCGGCTCGCTGGAGGTGCTGAACCGCTACCAGCGCTGGCGGCGGCCGGACAACACGGCGACCGCCATCATCATGGACGGGCTGACCCACCTGTTCTCCAACGACCTCAGGACGGTCACCGCCGCGCGCCGGCTGGGGCTGGCGGCGGTCAACCGTATCAAGCCGCTCAAGACGTTCTTCATGCGCGAGGCGATGGGCGCCACCGGCAAGCTGCCGGCGCTGCTGCGCGGCGAGCTGGCCTGAAGCTTCTCTGGCCTGAAGTTCTGTGGCCGGCCCGACCCTCAGGCGCGACTGAGGCCGCGTTCGGCCAGCGCCAGCAGGTAGCTCTGCCACACCGTCTCGCGGGTCCGGCCGAGCTGGTGCAGATAGGTCCAGCTATAGAGCCCGCTGTCATGGCCGTCGTCGAACACCAGCCGCACCGCGTAGCGGCCGACCGGCTCCATGCGCACGATGTCGACCAGCGCCTTGCCGGGCACGATCTGCTTGGCGCCGGCGCCATGGCCCTGCACTTCCGCCGACGGGCTTTCCACCCGCAGCAGCTCCGCCGGCAGCTCGAACGCCTCGCCGGTGTCGAAGCGGATGCGCAGCAGGCGGTGGGCGCGGTCATAGTCCAGCGCTTCCGGCCAGGGCGCTGGCTGGCCGGGCGCTTGCTGGCTGGGGGCTCCCGGCCCGGGGGATGCGGTCACGGCTGATCCTCCAGCACCCGGGCCTCGTCGGGCAGCATGATCGGCACGCCGTCGCGGATCGGGTAGGCCAGCCCCGCCTGGCGGCTGATCAGCTCCTGCGCGGCGGCGTCGTACTCCAGCGGCCCCTTGCTCAGCGGGCAGACGAGGATCTCCAGCAGCCGCGGATCGAGGGGGCGAGGGTCGGACGCGCGGGGCTCAGGCGGTCGGGGCGCGGCGGGTTCGGGCGGCTGCGACATCAGTGCCTCATCGTGGTGTCGGGGTCGCCATGGTCCTCGAAGCGCATCAGGGTGATCAGCGCCTGGGCCCGTTCGGCGATCGTCGGTGCCTCCAGCAGCGCCTGCTTCTCCACCGCGTCGAACGGGCAGAGCATGGCGATGGCGTTGACCAGCATCTCGTCGACGGCGTTGCGCACGGCGTTCCAGTCGGCGCGCAGGCCGTGGTCGTCGAGATAGACCTCCAGCCGCGCCAGCAGCTCGGCGCGCAACGGCTCGGCCAGGGTGGCGCTGTCCGTGCGGTCCTGGCTGAACGGCGCATAGTCGACCTCCACCTGGCGGTAGGCGGTGACGGTGGTCAGCTCGCTGAGGATGCGGAAGCGGCTGACGCCGGTCAGCGTGATGAGATAGCGGCCGTCCTCGGTTTCCTCGAAGGCGCTGATGCGGCCGGCGCAGCCGACATCATACAGCGCCGGGCGCTTGCCGCGCAGCGAGCCGCGCGGCTGGATCATGCCGATGATGCGCTCGCTGGCCATGGCGTCGCGCACCATGTCGAGGTAGCGCGGCTCGAAGATGTTGAGCGGCAGATGGCCGCGCGGCAGCAGCAGCACGCCCGTCAGCGGGAACACCGGGATCACCCGGGGCAGATCGCCAAGGTCGCTGCTGCCGGCCATGGCGCTCAGGCGAACAGCACCGCCGACAGCCGCCGGCGGGCGGCCATCGTGAACGGGTCTTCCAGGCCCACCGCCTCGAACAGCTGCAGCAGGCGGGTGCGCGCCGCGCCCTCGTTCCAGTTGCGGTCCCGCCGGATGATCTCCAGCAGATGGTCCACCGCGCCCTCGCGGTCGCCGGCGGCCATCAGCCCGCCGGCCAGCTCGAAGCGCCTGGCGTGGTCGGCCGGGTTGGCCTCCACCTCGGCCTTCAGCGCCGCCAGATCATCGACCGGGGCGGCCTCGCGGGCCAGCGCGATCGCCGCGCGCACCGCCGACACCGCCGTGTCGCCGACGGCGGCCTCGGGCAGCGTCGCCAGCAGCGCCTCGGCCTCGTCGAGCTCGCCGGCGTCGACCAGCAGCCGGGCCATGCCGGCGGCGGCGGCCGCATTGGCGGGGTCGAGTTCCAGCACGTCGGCATAGAGCGCCTGGGCGGAATGGATGTCGCCGGCCTCCAGCGCGGCGGCGGCGGCCTCCAGCAGGGCCGTGACGTCCGGCGCGCCGTCGTCGGGCAGCGGTCCGGCGGCGGCCAGCAGCCGGTCGATGAAGGCGCGCAGCTGGCTTTCCGGCAGTCCGCCCATGAAGCCGTCGAGCGGTCGGCCGCCCAGGAAGGCATAGACGGTGGGAATGGACTGGACGCGGAACTGGCCTGCCAGCATCTGGTTCTGGTCGACGTTGATCTTCACCAGCCGGACCTTGCCGGCATAGTCGGCGACCACCTTCTCCAGCAGCGGGGTGAGCTGCTTGCACGGGCCGCACCACTCGGCCCAGAAGTCCACCAGCACCAGGGCCTGCTGCGAGGCGTCGATCACCAGTTCACGGAAGGTCTCGGCGGTTGCCGAGGCAACAAGCCCGGCGGTCGGGGTGGCAGCGGGGTCCAGCGCCATCGGTTGGGTCTCCAGCAGGTTGGCGGGCCCGCCGCCAGGGAGGGGCGGGCATTCACGCTCTATCTGGCAACGATTGTCCGAAAAACCAAGCGCCCGCGTGTCAGCCGGTGGTGAAATCGGCGATTCGCCGCACCAGGGGGTCGAGGCCGCAGTCGCGGGCGAAGCGGATCAGGTCGGCGCCGGCGATGGCGGTGGTGGCGGCGTTGTGCAGCGGGTGGAACCACAGCGGGTCGTGGGCCAGCAGGTCGGCGTCGAACACCACCCGCAGCCGCGCCCGCTCCGGGTGGCCGGCGGCGTTGAGCAGCGCGAACGGCGTCACCGAACCCGGCCGCACGCCCAGCCAGTCCCACAGCCGCGCCGGGCTGGCGAAGCTCAGCCGCGCCAGCCCCAGCCCGCGCGCCAGCGCCTGGACGTCGACCGGGTCGTCCTCGCCCATCACCACCAGCGCGTATTCGTCCTTCTTGGACTTGAGGAACAGGTTCTTGGCGTGGCCGCCGGCCAGTGCGCCGCGCAGCCGCTTGGCGTCGGCGACGCTGTGGGCGGGCGGATGGCGCACCGTGGCGTGGGCGATGTCCAGCGCGTCCAGCCGGGCGAACAGCCGCGCCTCGGCCGCCTGGTCGATGCCCTGCGGGCCGGGCCCGGGGTTGAGGTCATGCGGGCCGGGCCCGGGGTCGGCGGGGGACGGGCTGGGCCCGTGGCCGATGGGGAGCAGGGCGTCGGGCGCCTGGGTATCGGGCGCCTGATCGGGGTTGGCAGGGACGGTGCGGAGAGGGGCGGTGCCGGGTACGGCGTCGGGCGCCTGATCGGGGCGCGCGTCGGGTGTGGCGGGAGGAATCGTCATGGGCTGCATATTTCTCCTTGTGCTTCGCAAAACACAATGATAGCAACCCGCCTCGCAACGACGACGCCAGAGCGGGCGTAGCTCAGGGGTAGAGCACAACCTTGCCAAGGTTGGGGTCGAGGGTTCGAATCCCTTCGCCCGCTCCAGTTTCTTAAGATCCCAATAAGATGTTGAAAAACATGGGAAATTTTCCCATGTTTTTGCCTGCGCAGGAACTGTGCAAAAAATTTGCGGAATGGTTCTACGCCAGCTGCTTTGATCTCGCGCCCCTTCGCACTCTCTCCGCACCGTTTTCCTTGTGCGAAAGATAGCATGCCTGTTCTACTTTAGTGGCCTGCAATGCTAAGGAGGCACCGGCGCCCCTTGCTGATGTTCTTTTTATGTTCTAATTCGGCAAGGGTCGACCGTTTCCTGCCGAGGTCTTCGTGAAGTTAGCGTCCGCGCTCGTGGTGTAATTTCCGGTGTAGGCGATGGTGTATTCCGGGGTGGGGCATGCCCCACCCCGGAATGCGGCGTCGCTGGTGGCCACCGGGTTCATCGTTATGGTGGAGTTTGCACACTTCAACCGTCACGAAGAGGAGTTCCCGATGACCGAGGACAGATTCCTGATCGAAGAGCTTGCTGCGATGGGCGGCCAACCGGATTTTTTGCGCACCATCGCCGAGAACGTGCTGCAGCTGATCATGGAGGCCGACGTTGATGGCCTGATCGGCGCGGGTCGCCACGAACGCAGCAGCGAGCGCGCGACCTGGCGCAACGGCTATCGCG
>CAUJIW010000139.1 GCA_963205175.1 Pseudomonadota bacterium | reverse complement strand
GCGGCGTCAAGCAACGCCAGATCGTCAAGTGCGCGGGCAAAGGTGCCGATGGTGTCAAGGTGGGCGGCGGTGTCGAGCACGCCGGCGGTGGGGTAACGGTTGTGCGTCGGCTTGAAGCCATAGACGCCGCAGAACGACGCCGGACGGATCACCGAGCCGGCGGTCTGGGTGCCCAGCGTCAGCGGCACGTGGAAGTCGGCGACGGCTGCGGCCGATCCGCTGGACGAGCCGCCCGGCGTATGGGCGGGGTTGAGCGGGTTGGCGGGGTAACGGGGCGAGGATTAGGTTTTACCGCAACGCTCAGGCGCGGCGTCGCCGTGCCGGGAGGAAAAAACGATGTCGACACCGAAAAATCAGTCCCTTGGCCGTGCCCTGACGCTGCTGGAGCAGGTGGCGTCCGCGCCGCGCGGCACCGGCATCAAGGTGTTGGCCATGCGCGCCGGCCTGAGCGTGGCGACGGCGCACCGGTTGCTGTCGACGCTGGAGTCGCTCGGCATGGTGATGCGCGAAGGTTCGGCCGGCTATTGCATCGGCATGACCATCCGCGACCTCGCCGCCCATACCGGCACCGACGAGCTGATCCGCATGGCCGCGACACCGCATCTGAAATCGCTGGTCAAGCTGTTCGGACAGACCGTGCATGTGGGGGTGCTCGACGAGGAGCTGATGGTCACCTATGTCGCCAAGGAGACGCCCAAGCGCGGCTTCCAGGTGATGACGCGCCTGAACGCCCAGCTGGAGGCCTATTGCTCCGGCCTGGGCAAGGTGCTGCTGGCGGCCGAGCCGGCGGAGCGCCAGCGGTCCTATCTCGCCGACTCGCCCTTTGTCGCGCTGACGCCCAACACGCTGACCGATCCCGACTCGATTTCCGCCGAGCTCGACCGCGTGCGCGCCCAGGGCTATGCGCTCGACAACTGCGAGATTCTCGAAACGCTGCGCTGCGTCGCCGTTCCCATCCACGGGCCGGCCGGCCGGGTGGTGGCGGCGCTGTCGATGTCGGGCGATCGCGAAACGATGACCGATGCATTCATTGCCGGGGCGCAGCCGGTGCTCAGCGAGCACGCGGCGCGCATTTCCCGCAAGCTTTTCCCCCAACTGGCCGGCGCGCCAACCGCCGCCGACACTGACGAGGCTGATGATGACCAACCCCGTGCCGCCCGCCGTCAAGCGGATCAAGATGATCGTCCCGGTGCCGGTGCCGGCTGAGGCGCTGGCTGCCTTTTCCGCCCAGATCCCGCCCGCGCTGCTGCGGCCGGATATCGCGGTGACTTTTGTCGGCACGCGCAATGGCGCCTCGATCCTGGATTCCGCTTACGAGGCCAGCCTGGCCGACGTCTTCTGTCTCGATGCCGGCGCCACGGCGGAAGAGGAGGGCTATGCCGCCGTCTGCCTCAACAGCATGAGCGATTCCGGTCTGGCGGCGCTGCGGTCGCGGCTCAGCATCCCGGTCGTCGGTCCCGGCCAGTCGTCGTTCCATCTGGCGGCATCGCTGGGCAAGCGCTTCTCGGTCGTCACCATGTGGCCGCAGTGGCACTGGATCTACGACAAGCTGGCGCGCGACACCGGCCTGGAATCGCGTCTGGCCTCGATCCGCGATATCGGCGTGCGCCCGGACACCCAGGAACTGCTGGCCGGCAAGGAAGATATCGTGTTCGAGAAGCTGGAGGCCGCCTGCCACCAGGCCATCGAGCAGGACGGCGCGGACGTGCTGATCCTCGGCTCGACCACCATGCACCAGTCGCACGCCTGGCTGCGCGAGCGGCTGCCGGTGCCGATCCTCAACCCCGGTCTGGTGGCCTTCAAACAGTGCGAAATGCTGCTCGACCTCGGCCTCAGCCACAGCAGGAAGGCCTATCCGGCCCCGGCGCGGCCGGTCGACGATCTGCTACAGAGCGTGCCGGCGATCTTCTGATCGCCGGCGTCGCCGTTTCGCCCGTTGGAAGCGTGTGAGCCTCAGGCGGTGAAGGTCTTGCCGAGATCCTGGCGCAGCTGGGCCTTGAGCACCTTGCCCATGGTGTTGCGCGGCAATTCCGCCCGTACTTCGTAGAGTTTCGGCCGCTTGAACTTGGCCAGCTTGTCGGCGATCGCCGCGTCAATGGCGGCGGTGTCGAGGGTGGCGCCATCCTCGGCCACCAGCACCGCGACCACGCCTTCGCCGAAATCGGGATGCGGCACGCCGATGACGGCGCTCTCCTTGATGCCCGGCAGGTCGTTGAGCACGCTCTCGACTTCCGCCGGATAGACGTTGTAGCCGCCGGAAATGATCAGGTCCTTCGAGCGGCCGACCAGCGTCACCCGGCCATCGGCCTCGGCGACCGCGACGTCGCCGGTGATGAACCAGTCACCGGGGCGGAAGCTCTGCGCCGTTGCCTCCGGCTTGCGCCAGTAGCCCTTGAGCACGTTGGGGCCGCGCACTTCCAGGTCGCCGACGACGCCGTCGCCAACCACCTTGCCGTCACCATCGACGATCCGCACCTCGATGCCGGGCAGGGCATAGCCCACGGTGCCGGCCTTGCGGCCGCTCATCTCGTAGGGGTTGGAGGTGATCATGATGGTCTCGGTCATGCCGTAGCGTTCAAGAATGCGGTGGCCGGTGGCGGCCTCGAATTCGTCGAAGGTTTGCGGCAGCAACGGGGCGGAACCGCTGACGAACAGCCGCATGGTGCGGCAGGCCTCGCGGGTGAGACGGCCGCTGGCGAGCAGGCGGGTGTAGAAGGTCGGCACGCCCATGAACACGCTGGCGCGCGGCAGCGCGTCGATCACGGCGTTGGGCTCGAACTTGTCGAGCGCCAGCACGGTGCAGCCGTTCCACAGGCACAGCTGCAGGGCAACGAACAGGCCGTGGGCATGGAACAGCGGCAGGGTGTGCAGCAACACATCATCGGCGCTGAACCGCCAGGCCTCGGTCAGGGCCGCGACGTTGCTCGACAGGTTGCCGTGGCTCAGCATGGCGCCCTTGGGGCGGCCGGTGGTGCCGGAGGTATAGAGAATGCAGGCGACGTCGTCGACGGCGGACGGATGCACGCTTGTCAGCGGCGTCGCGGCGGCGGCCTGCTGCTCCAGCGTGCCGGTGCCGTCGCCCTCGATGGTGACGATCCGCGCGCCCTCGACGCCGGCGGCCGCGGTCTCAAGGATCGCCCGCGTCGCCGCCTGGCCAACCACCACCCGTGGCTCGGCGTCACCGATGAAATAGGCCAGTTCGTCCGGCGTGTAGGCGGTGTTGAGCGGAATGAAGATCACGCCGGCGGCGAGACAGGCGAGGTAGAGCATGATGAACGCCGGTGAGCGCTCGGCCTGGACGATCAGCCGGTCGCCCGGGCGGCAGCCCAGCGCCACCAGGGCCGCCTGGTAGCGGCCGACGGCGGCCGGCAGGTCGCCGTAGGTCAGGCTCAGGCGGTCGGACCAGTTCAGGAACACCTTGTCGGCGTAGGGGGTCTGGCGTTCCAGAAAAGCGGCGTAGAGGTTGGCGCTCATCGAATTGACCTTATGCTTCGAACTGCACACGCACGGTGCCGAGATCGCTGATGCGGGCGACATAGGCCTGTCCGGGCTCGACCGCAACCATCGGTCCGAGCGCGCCGGAGAGCACGACGTCGCCGGCTTTGAGCGGGCGGCCCATTTCGGCGAGCTTGATGGCCAGCCAGCGGGTGGCATAGAGCGGGTGACCCAGGCAGGCCGCTCCGTTGCCCTTTGAGACTTCCGTGTCGTTGGCGGTCATGCTCATGGCGCAGGCCGGCAGGTCCAGCTTCGACAGCCGCCGGGGCTGGGTGCCCAGCACGAACAGGCCGGAGGAGGCGTTGTCGGCGATGGTGTCGGCGATGCTGATCTTCCAGTTGGCGATGCGGGAGTCGACGATCTCGATAGCCGCGACCGCATAGTCGACGGCGTTGATCAGTTCGGCCGTGGTGATGTCGGTGTTGGACAGGTCGCGGCCGAGCACGAAGGCGATCTCCGCCTCGACCTTGGGCTGCAGCAGCCGGCTCATGGCGACGGTCTCGCCGTCGGCGACGTCCATGTCGGCGAACAGCATGCCGAAATCCGGCTGGTCGACACCCAGCTGGGTCTGCACGGCCCTGGAGGTGAGGCCGATCTTGCGGCCGACCAGACGACGGCCGGCCTGGAGGCCGAGATCGGTGTTGATGTCCTGCACCGCATAAGCGGCGGCGACGTCACCGGGGGGGATCAGGTCGATCACCGGCGCACAGGGCTGACGGGTCTCGCTGGCAACGCGCAGGCGGGCGGCGGCTTGGGTCACGGCATCAGCGGACATCGGCGGTTCTCCTGCTTGCTGATCTGTTGGCATCGGGCAGACGTAAAGGAAATCTGTCCGCTGACGGTTAGCCCTGTTTGCCCGTGCCCGCCATATGCCGGGATGTCCGGATTCTCACAAGGCGGGATAGGGTGGGGCGCGCCGATGTGCCTGTTCGCGGCGCGCAGACACAAGGACGGCGCGGGTTTGACCCCGCGCCGCCAGTGTGTCCGGCAGGGACTTCAAAGCCTCTGGTATCAGTACTGATACTTGAGCTTGAGGTACCACTCGCGGGGACGGGAGAAGGTGCCCTCGACGGCGGACGCGGCGGCGAGGTCCTGGTAGCCGCTGAGCAGGTATTTCTTGTTGGTCAGGTTGGTGGCGCCGAAGGTTGCGCTCCAGTGTTCGTCCGCCGCGGTGAAGGTGGCCGAGGCGTTGAACAGGCTGACGCCCTTCTGGTAGAGCGCGGCGGAGTTCACCGCGTCCTTGTAGTGACCGCCCTTGTAGGACCAGTCGCCGCGCAGGCTCAGCGTGCCGGCCTCGGTGGTCCAGACGTCGGCCGACAGGCCGGAGGTCGCGGTCCATTTCGGTGCGTTCGGCAGCTTGGAGGCCACCGTCACCGGCGAGGCGATCGCCGGCACTTCCAGGTAATAGGCGTCGGTGTAGCCGGCGCCGCCCGACCAGCGGATGCCCTCGGCCACCGCCACTTCATACTCCAGCTCGAAGCCCTTGATGCGCGCCTTGCCGGCGTTGCGCACCTTCGGCGCGATGCCTTCGTTGACGACGATCTGCAGGTCCGAATAGTCGGTGTAGAAGGCCGCGCCGTTGAGGCGCAGGCGGCGGTCGAACCACTCGGTCTTCAGGCCGACCTCGTAGCTGTTGACGAACTCCGGCGTGAAGCTCGGCGTCTCGCTTTCCGGCGGGAACACGCGCTGGGTGAAGCCGCCGGACTTGAAGCCCTTGGAGTAGCTGGCATAGGCCAGCACCTCGTCGGTGACCTTGTAGTCGACGGTGATCGCCGGGGTGAACTCCTTGGCGGTGGTGCTGACCTGGACGTAGGGCAGGATGCGGTTGCCGTCCGGGTTGAGCGTCGGGTCGGCGGCGCACAGCGGATTGGGCGGCAGGGTCGGCGTCGTGGCGATGTAGCAGCGGCTGAGCATCAGCAGGTCGCCGCCGGTGAAGTCGTTGATGATGTACTGGTTGGGCAGGAAGCGCTTCTTCTCGTAGGTGTAGCGGGCGCCCAGCGTCACCGACAGCTTGTCGGTGAGATCGTAGCTGACCTGCGAGAAGGCGGCATAGCTGTCGTTGTCGACCTTGCCGCCGCTGAGGAAGTCGGCGATCGAGAAGGACAGGTAGTTGCGGTCGGTGCCCTTTTCCTTGAGGTAATAGAGGCCCAGCAGCCACTTCAGCTTGTCGTCGAGGGCGCGGCCGGAGAACTGGAACTCCTGGCTGAACTGCTTCTGGCTGTATTCGTTGGCCGAGGACGAGATGGTCAGCGGCGAGGCGTCGATGTCGAGCACGAAGTCGCTGTCGAGCTTGCGGTAG
>CAUJIW010000138.1 GCA_963205175.1 Pseudomonadota bacterium | reverse complement strand
TCGCACGGCGTCACTGGCGGCGTGGTCGAGTCGGGAGAAGCCGCTGCTGGCCTCCAGCTCGACCATCTGCGCCGTGCCGGCCGGGCTCACCAGCACCCGGAGCATCACCGTGCCCTGCTCGCGGGCGCGCCGCGACGCCATGGGATAGGGCGGCGCCGGATTGTTGAGGTAATCCGCCTCGAAGTCGGGCGCCGTGACAGGCGCCGAATCAGCGGCCGACGGCGCGACCGTGGCGCCCCCCTGGCCGCTGCCGGGCGTCCCCTCACCTCCCGGCGCGCCGGGAGGACGGAACGCGGCCAGCACCGGCGTCGGGGCGGGCGCCGGCGGCGCGATGTCCGGCATGACGAACACCGGCAATGGCAGCGCCGGCGGCGCCAGCGCCGGCGGTGGCGGTGGCGGTGGCAGCGGCGCGGCCGCCGGCAGCAGATCGACCCGCAGCGCGGGGGCGACGGTCAGGACCGGCAGGTCAATCCGGGAGAGCGCCAGCGCCACCAGCGCCGCCGCATGCAGCGCGCCGACCAGCGCGATGACCGGCCAGTTCATGGCAGCGCGCGGCCGCGCGACCGCCAGCCGGCCATCCCGCAACGGCGCACCCGGCGACGCTGGCACCGGGGGGCGCAAAAGCGTGCGCGGCAGCGGGTTGCGCCGGGCCGCGCGGACGTGTCCTTTGGAGGTCTGAAGCATCATGCCCGCGCTTCCATGCCCACAAGCGAGATGACGATGGCGGATTCAGGCACCGCCGATGCTGTTGCGACTCATTCTCATATTAACAGCCGCACGGTCAAGGGTGTTTATGATAATGGTTATCGCTATTATTATTATCCCGGCGCGACTTGATTGAGCGCAAGGCCGCCAGGCGGCGGTTCCCCTAGTGCTGACCGGCACCGGTTGAACCCCGCGTACGCAAGCGCCATGTCAGGAACACGAGGGCGTTACGACAACGCCCAGCCCAACTTCCAGCAGGAGAGAAGCCCATGGCCATGGAAATCGACATCGGCATCAGCGAGGAACAGCGCCAGGCGACCGCAGAGGGGTTGTCGCGGCTGCTGGCCGACACCTACACCCTCTATCTCAAGACCCACAATTATCACTGGAACGTCACCGGGCCGATGTTCAACGCGCTGCACGCGATGTTCATGACCCAGTATACCGAGCTGTCGGTGGCGGTGGACGACATCGCCGAGCGTATCCGGGCGCTGGGCCAGTTCGCGCCGGGCAGCTACGCCGCCTACGCCAGGCTCTCCAGCATCCAGGAAGAACAGGACGTACCGAACGCGGAGGACATGATCCGCAATCTCGTCCGGGGCAATGAAGCCGTGGCGAGGACCGCACGCAGCGTGTTCCCGATCGCCGAGGCCGCTGGCGACGAGCCGACCTGCGACCTGTTGACCCAGCGCATGCAGGTGGCCGAAAAGACCGCGTGGATGCTGCGCAGCATGCTCGCCTGAAGCCATCTCCGGGGGCACTGGAACACCATGGACGACACCGGGAGTTCGCCATTGCCGGCCACGCGCGTCGCGGGTGACCTGTGATGGCGGATGGCCGCCCTGTCCGGCCCTCCCCGGTCGCCCGGGTGCTGATGCGCCTGCACGACACGCTCATCGCGGCCCAACGGGGCCTCGCCGATGGTTCCGACCCCGACTACGGCCATGCCACCCGTGTCGCCATTCGCCGGGCGCGGGCGGCCTTGCGGGCAATGGGTCGGCGGTTCGGCGGAGAGTCGGCCCGCACCCTGCAGCGGGATCTGCACTGGCTGGCCGGCCTCGTCGGCCCCCGGCGCGACCTGGTGGTGGCGGCGGAACAGCTCGCAGGCCTGTTGCCGCCCGAGGTCTGGGCCCGGCTGTCGCCGCTGTTCGACGCCCGCCAGCAACAGGCGCTGATCGCGGTCCGGCACGGCCTTGCCCTGCCCCGGTTGCGGCGGCTGCATGACGGGCTGACGGCCGCCATCGAGGCGGCCGGCGCCATCGGCGACGACGCGCAGGAACAGCAGGCCGCCAGGCGTGCCCGCAAGCTGCTGCGTGACGGCCTGCGGGCGGCGCGCGCCATTGGCGACGCCGGCCCGCCCACCCCCATTCACGATTTGCGCAAGCAACTCAAGAAAGTGCGATACACGCTGGAACTGCTGCGCGCGCATCAGGATGAGCCGTGGCTAAGGCCCTGCCTGAGCGCACTCAAGACGCTGCAGGACTGGCTTGGCCACTATCAGGATCTGACCGTGCGGGCGGACCTGCTGGAGCGGTTGGCATCGGACCCGCCGGCCCGGTCATCGCCGGCCACCGTCGCCGCGCTGCATCAGTGGTACGACGATGCCATCGCCGAGCGCGATCGGATGACAGCCACCTTCCCGGCGGCGTTCGCGCCCTTTGCCGATGTCGTGGCGACCCAGCGGCTGCTGCACCAACTGCGCACCATCGAACGCGGCTGACGCCGCCAGCGCCTGTTGCTCGACTCGTCGCGGTTAACGCACGAGATTTCGTGAGCCGCGCTCTCGCCTCCAACGAAATATTGATTTACCACGTCGCGGGACGCATCCTCGAACGTCCAAGATCATGATTTACGGAGTGGAGCATTCGCATGCGGCGATCTCATCGGTTCACGGTTTCGATGATCGGACTGTGTCTGGCAGGCCTCGCGCTCGGCGTGACGCTGGTCACCCCGTCTCAACGGGCGCGGGCGCAGGACCATGGCAACGTCACCGCCGCGCCACCGCCCGATGTGCCTGGTACCGGCGCCGCGGTTCCGGCGCCCGCGCCCGTCGCCACGCCGGCCACCACGACCCCAGCCGCCCCCGCGCCAGCAACGACCCCGCAGGCCGCCGCTGCCACGGCGGACGAGGCCACCACCTATGACCAGGAGTCGGTGCTGAAGGCCGCCACCGGCGTGTTCGGCAAGGGCGCGGAAGGGCTTGGCAAACTGATCGAGAAAATTTTCGCCGAACAGGGCCGCCCGAACGCCTATATCGTCGGTCAGGAAGGCGGTGGCGCGCTGATCGTCGGCCTGCGCTACGGCAACGGCACGCTCTACCACAAGGTGGAGGGGGAGCGAACGGTGCACTGGACCGGCCCGTCGGTCGGCTTCGACATCGGCGGCGACCTCTCCAAGTCGTTCACGCTGGTCTACCACCTGAACGACAGCGAGGATCTGTTCCGCCGCTATCCGGCGGTCGAGGGCAAGGTTTATTTCATCGGCGGCTTCACCGCCAACTATCACCAGCGCGAGCAGGTGATCCTGGTGCCGATCCATCTCGGCGCCGGCTGGCGGATTGGCGCCAATATCGGCTACCTGAACTACACCAAGGAACGCACCTACCTGCCGTTCTGAGCGGCGATCCGTCACCGCGTCCGCCCCGGCCGCGCGGTGGCCAGGGCGACGGCGCTGGCGTCAGGCGGCGGAGCCGGGGCTGGCGGTGGCCGGCGCGTCGTCCTGCTCGTCGTCGATCGGCCGCAGGCCCAGTGCCGCGGTGCGACCATCCTGCAGCTGGGTCAGCTCGAACTCGACCCGCTGGCCTTCATCAAGCGCCGCCAGCCCGGCGCGCTGCACGGCCGAGACATGCACGAACACATCCTTGGCGCCGATGTCGGGCCGGATGAAACCAAATCCTTTCTTGCGATTGAACCATTTGACCGTGCCGGTCGCCATCGTCCTCACCACATCAACGCCATTGCCGTCATTCTATAGGCGCTAGCGCCACTTCCCGGAAGCGCCCTTCGTAGGGCCCGGCAATCACGCTCTCGAACGCCCGCGCCTCGCCACGGGCGACGATCAGCCAGATCTTGCCGGTCTCGTCGGCATGCTCGGCGTCGCGCGCCGACGGGAACGGCAGCCCGTCCGGGTGCGAGTGATACCAGCCGACCACCGCAAGGCCCGCCAGGCGCGCTTGCCGATGGGTCGCCAGCAGCACCGCCGGTTCGATCTCGAACGCCACACGCGGGTCGGGGGCATGATTGCCGGCGGGCACCACCCGCTCGACCACCACGACCTCGCCATCGCCGCGCCCCACCAGCAGGCCGCAGCATTCGCGGGTCGGGTCGGCGTCCGCCGCCGCGACAATCGACGCCAGCAGGTCGGGCGCGATATCGAGACGTTCCGCCATGCCCTCCTCTCCTACATCAGCACCGGCAGGTTCGGCAGTTCGTCGCTGTCGTCAGCGCCACGCGGACAGGCCGTTGCCAGTACCGGCGCCAGATGATCGAGCGCGGCCACCACGCCGTCGGCGAGCCGGCCATCCCGGGCGGCCTGCGTCAGCAACGCCACCGCCTGCTGCCAGACCGTCGGCGCCACACGCCCGTCGAGGCCGACGTCGGCGATGATCTCGGCGTGATGCTCGGCCAGCGAGACAAACAGCAGCACACCGACCCGGCCGTGGGTGCGGTGCAGCCCCTGGGCCAGGAACTGTTCGCGCGCCACCTGCGCCGCCTCGCGCCGTTGCCAGGCGCGCGGCGTCACCCACTGCAGCGCCGGCGTCGAAACCAGCAGCAGGCTGAGCGCGAGATACAGCAGCATCTGGACCGTCAGGATGGTGGTGACCGCCCACGGCGTGAGCAACAGCGGCCACGGCACCAGCAGCGCCAGCGCGCCGGCCCAGGCGACGCCGACCAGCCGGAAATCTTCCGAGCGACGGGCCAGCACGCACACCACTTCCGCGCCGCTGCCGGCTTCCACGCGCGCCACGGCATCGGCAACGCGCGCCTGATCCGCCTCGCTCAGCTGCAAGGTCGCCATCACCAGCCTCCCGAGGCGCCACCGCCCCCGAACGAGCCCCCGCCGCCGCGAAAGCCGCCACCGCCGCCGCCCCAGCCGCCGCCGCGCCCGCCCCGGCCGGACATGATGATCCACGGCAGGGCGTCCAGCGCCCCGCCGACCGCCTTGCCGCCCGCGCCGCCCAGCGCGCCGAACCGGCCGCGCCGGCGTCGTGCGGTGGTCAGGTTGATGATGAACACCAGCACGAAGATGGCGACGATGATGCCCAGCGCAATGCTGCCGCCGCCCTCGTGTGTCGGCCGCTGGGCGGCGCGCGCCTGCCATTCGGCGGCGTCGCCGGTGAGGATCTCGCTGATGGCGGTCGCCCCGCGCAGCACCCCGCCGTCATAGTCGCCGGCCTTGAAGCGCGGCACGATGGCCTGACGGATGATGACGCTCGACAGCGCGTCGGTGAGCGTGCCTTCCAGCCCGTAACCGACCTCGATGCGCACCTGCCGTTCGGCCGGCGCCACCAGCAGCAGCACGCCGTTGCTGAGTTTTCCGGTGCCGATGCCCCAGTGACGGCCGAGCTGATAGCCATAGTCGGCGATGTCGGTGCCGCCCAGCGACGGTACCGTCGCCACCACCAGCTGGTCGCTGCTCCTGGCCTCCAGCGCCGCCGACAGTTGCGCCAGCTGCTGCTCGGTCTGCGGGCTCAGGATATCGGCGGCGTCCACCACCCGGCCGGTGAGCGGCGGGAACGCTGGTGCCGCCGCCATCGCCAGCGGCGACAGCAGCCCCAGAAGCAGGACGAACGGCACCGCCCACCACAGATGTTGGCCCGGCCGCGGCGGAGTCCGCGAGGCGGGCGCCGCCGCCGGTGTCACTGGAAGCTCACCTTGGGCGCGCTCTGGGCCTCGGGCGCCGCCTTGAAGGTCTCCGCCGGCCTGGAGTCGCCGTGGAAGATCCCCGCCACCCACTTGTCGGGGATATTGCGGAACTCAAGGTTATAGGTCTGCACCTGCTGGATATAGTCGCGCCGCGCCACGGTGATGCGGTTCTCCGTGCCCTCCAGCTGTGATTGCAGGGCCAGGAAATTCTCGTTGGACTTCAGCTGCGGGTAGTTCTCTGCCACCATCAGCAACCGGCCGAGGGCGCCGGTCAGCCGGTCCTGGGCGGCCTGGAACTCCGCGAACTTCGCCGGATCGGTGATGGTGCTCGCATCGATCTTGACCGATGTCGCCGCCGCGCGCGCCTGCGTCACGTCGGTGAACACGGTCTGCTCCTGCCTGGCATAGCCCTTCACCGTCTCGACCAGATTGGGCACCAGGTCGGCGCGGCGCTGATACTGGTTCTGTACCTCGGCCCAGGCGGCCTTCACCGCCTCGTCCTTGGTCGGCACGTCGTTGATGCCGCAGCCGGCCAGACCCAGCGCCGCCACGGCGACCAAACCCACACGCGCAAGCCTCATGAGCACCCTCCTGTGATCGTGTGGGGCGAAGGTGGGCCGCGTGCCGTGCCTTTGCAAGCCCCCTTACATCCCGGCGTCGGCCCCCTTACTTATGAGCGCATGAACGGGGGCGATGTGCATCAGGTCGGCATCACGACGGACACGGCGGGCCAGCGGCTCGACCGGGCGCTGGCGAGTGCCCTGCCCACCCTCAGCCGCGAACGGCTGAAGGCGCTGATCGGCGCCGGCCAGGTGTGCCGCGACGGCCGGACCGTCGACGACCCGGCGCTCAAGGTGAAGGCGGGTGACGTCTTTACCGTGCAGGTGCCGCCACCGGCGCCGGCCGACGCCACCGCCCAGGACATTCCGCTCGGCATCGTGTTCGAGGACGCCCACCTGCTGGTGGTCGACAAGCCGGCCGGGCTGGTGGTGCATCCGGCCGCCGGCAATCTCGACGGCACGCTGGTCAACGCCCTGCTGCATCATTGTCACGGCCAGCTCTCGGGCATCGGCGGCGTCGCCCGGCCCGGCATCGTCCACCGCATCGACAAGGACACCTCCGGCCTGCTGGTGGTGGCCAAGACCGACGCCGCCCACGAAGGCCTGTCGCGCCAGTTCCAGGATCACAGCGTCGAGCGGGTCTATACCGCGCTGGTGTCCGGCTGGCCCAAGCCGGCGGCCGGCCGCATCGAGGGCGCGCTGGCCCGCTCGGTGCACGACCGCAAGAAGATGGCGATTGTCGCCGACGGCCGCGGCAAGCATGCCGTCACCCACTATCGTCTCATCCGCCCGCTCGGACCGCACGCAGCGCTGGTGGAATGCCAGCTGGAAACCGGCCGCACCCACCAGGTGCGCGTCCACATGGCCTCGATCGGCCATCCGCTGCTCGGCGATCCGGTCTATGGCCGGGCCGGCCGCACCGGCTCGGTGAAGCCGGTGCTGGACCGGCTGCGCTTCCACCGCCAGGCGCTGCACGCCGGCGTGCTGGGCTTCGTTCACCCGGTCACCGGCGCGACACTGCGCTTCGAAAGTCCCTTGCCGGCCGACATGGAGGCGCTGATCACCTCCCTCACACCATCGGCTCGCCGATAGAAACAGTCCGTCCAACATAGCCATGCTTGTTCGGGAACAGCGAACAGACGTATAAGAAGGCCAGTCAGACAGGGAATCATCATCATGGCGTCCAATTCTCTCCCCGCCACCATGCCCGCGCTGGGCGGCGAGGCCTCGCTGACCAGCTACCTCCAGCAGATCCGCCAGTTTCCGGTGCTGGCGCCGGAGGAGGAATATATGCTGGCCAAGCGCTGGGCCGAGCATGAGGATACCGAGGCCGCCCACAAGCTGGTGACCAGCCACCTGCGCCTGGTTGCCAAGATCGCCATGGGCTATCGCGGCTACGGCCTGCCGCTGTCCGAACTGATCGCCGAGGGCAACATCGGCCTGATGCAGGGCGTCAAGAAGTTCGACCCCGAAAAGGGCTTCCGGCTGGCGACCTATGCCATGTGGTGGATCAAGGCGGCGATCCAGGAATTCATCCTGCGCTCCTGGTCGCTGGTGAAGATCGGCACCACCGCCTCGCAGAAGAAGCTGTTCTTCAACCTGCGTCGCCTCAAGGGCAAGCTGCAGGCGGTCGAGGAAGGAGACCTGCATCCCGACAACGTCAGGACCATCGCCACCACGTTGCAGGTGAGCGAGGATGACGTGGTGTCGATGAACCGCCGCATGGCGATGGGCGGCGACACCTCGCTCAACGTCCCGCTGCGCGAGGACGGCGAGGGTGAATGGCAGGACTGGCTGGCGGATGACGCGCCGCCGCAGGACGAGATCGTCGCCGACCGCGAGGAAGCCAGCATCCGCCACCAGTTGCTGATGGAGGCGATGGACGAACTCAACGAGCGCGAGCGCCACATCTTCACCGAACGCCGGCTGAAGGACGAGCCGGCGACGCTGGAGGATCTGTCGAGGGAATATGGCGTCAGCCGCGAACGCATCCGCCAGATCGAGGTCCGCGCCTTCGAGAAGGTGCAAAAGGCGATCCAGCGCACGGCGACCAGCCGTCACCTGCTCGACGCCGACTGACGCCCCCCGGCTCTGCCCGCCCTGTGTCGCGTGGGGCCATGGGGGGTTCCAACACCTGTGCCATATGGTTAAGCTGCCGGAGTCCATTCAGAGGAGAGAGCAGTCGCCATGGCGCACAAGTTCGAGATCTACAAGGACAAGGCGGGCGAATACCGGGTGCGGTTCAAGTACAACGCCGAGACCATGTTCTCGACCGAGGGCTACAGCTCCAAGGCCTCGGCGCAGAACGCCATCGACTCCATCAAGAAGCACGGCCCCGACGCCCCGGTGGAAGACAACAGCTGAGGCCGATCGCCGGCATTGCCGGGCCGGATGCCGGGCGGAGCCCCCCCACCGACAACCGTCGCTTACCCCTATTCCCCAGCGTGCCGCGCTGTACTATGACGCGCCCATGCCTTGAGGGGCATAGCACTTGCCACGACTGTTAATTGGGGAGCCATTCATGAAACTTGATTCTTCCGTCGCCGCCGTTGTCACTGGCGGCGCCTCCGGCCTCGGTGCCGCCACGGCCCGCGCGCTGGCCGCCCAGGGCGTCAAGGTTGCCATCTTCGATATGAACGCCGAGAAGGGCGAGGCGGTCGCGGCCGAGATCGGCGGCGTGTTCTGCAACGTCAACGTCACGTCGGACGAGAGCGTCGACGCCGGCTTCGCCAAGGCGCGCGCCGCCCATGGCCAGGAGCGCATCCTGGTCAACTGCGCCGGTGTCGGCAACGCCATCAAGACCGCCAGCCGCGACAAGAACAGCGGCGAGATCAAGCACTTCCCGCTGGATGCCTTCAACATGGTCATCCAGATCAACCTCGTCGGCACCTTCCGCTGCATTGCCAAGTCGGCGGCCGGCATGCTGACCCTGGACCCCCTGCAGGACGGCGAGCGCGGCGCCATCGTCAACACCGCCTCGGTGGCGGCGGAAGACGGCCAGATGGGCCAGGCCGCCTACTCCGCCTCCAAGGGCGGCGTGGTCGGCATGACCCTGCCGATCGCCCGCGACCTGATGAGCGAGGGCATCCGCGTCAACACCATCCTGCCCGGTATCTTCAACACGCCGCTGCTGCAGGCGGCGCCGGACAATGTGAAGGCGGCGCTGGCGGCCTCGGTGCCGTTCCCCAAGCGCCTCGGCGACCCGGAGGAATATGCCAAGCTGGCGCTGGCGATGATCACCATCGGCTATTTCAACGGCGAGGACGTGCGCCTCGACGGCGGCATCCGCATGGCGCCGCGCTGACCCGACGCCCGTGACCTGTCGTCGCGCCGGACGCGGCGGCAGGGGTGCGGCAACGCGAACCGCCCGTCGGGATCACCCGGCGGGCGTTGGCGTTTCAGGGCCCTGCCGGAAGCCGTGTTTGCCGACCCTGCCGGCGGCCAGGCTTACTGGAAAACCGTGGTGGCGGTACCGCAGGCGTCCACGTCCACCTTGCCGCGCGAGAGCCACAGCGGGTCGACCGCGAACGCCCGGCCGATCTGAAGCTGCGCCTTGAGCTGCGATACCAGCGCCGGATTCTGTTCGGCGACATCGGTGTGCTCGAACGGATCGACACTCAGGTCGAACAGCCGCGTCTGGCCCGCATCGGGATCCTCGATCAGCTTCCATTGGCCCTGGCGCAGCGCCGACATCGGCCGGCGCAGCCAGATCATCTGCTGGCGTGGCGCCCCCTTCTTGTCACCGCGCACATAGGGCAGCAGGTCGATGCTTTCCAGCCGCACGCCCACCGGCTTGCGGGCGCGCGCCGCCTTCATGATGGTGGCATAGAGATCGATGGTCGACACCGCCTTGTCGTAGCTGTGTCCGGCCGTCAGCGCCGCCGGCCAGCGCATGATCAGCGGCACCTTGAGGCCGCCCTCGTACAGCGTCGGCGCGCCGATGCCGCCGGCATCACAGGCACAGACCTCGGCCAGCCCGTTGCAGCCGCGGTTGGCGGTGAAGATCACCAGCGTGTTGCCGGCGAGGCCGCGCTTGTCCAGCGCGTCGAGGATGCGGCCGACACCGGCATCCAGCGACATGATCATCGCCGCATAAACCCGCGTCGCCGGGTCGGCGATGTTGGTCACCTTCGCCACCATCGCGGCCGGCGCCTGCAGCGGCACGCTCGGGGCGTTGAAGGTCACCGACAGGAAGAACGGCTTGCCGGCCAGACGGTCGATGGCCTCCACCGCCTTGTCGGCGAAGAGATCGGTCGCGTAGCCGCCTGAAGGCACCATCCGCGCGTCCTTGCCGGAAACGATCATCGCGTTGTGGTCACGCATCGGCGACACCGAGGTCTTTACCGCCGGGACATAGGTGATCGTGTCGTCGGGAGAGTCGACATAGGCGGTCTCGCCGGCCAGCGTGCCGAAGAAATCATCGTAACCCTTGTTGACCGGATAGCGCGGCGAATCGGGGGTCATGCCGCCCAGTCCCCACACGCCGATGCCCACGGTGTTGTAACCGGTATCCTTGAGCATGCGTGCGATCACCACCTCGTCGGTGGGCAGGCCGACGCTCTGGGCCTGATCCTGCTCGGGGGGCAGATTGTCATATTCGTAGCCGAAGCGACTGGGGTGGCGGCCGGTCATCAGCCCGGCGCGCGCGGGTCCGGCCGCCGACGATGCGGTGTAGGCCTGTGTGAAGCGCACGCCGGCGTCGGCCAGCCGCTTCAGGTTGGGGGTCGGAAACCGGCCGTCGACATAGGCCGAGATATCATGCGGGCTGAGGTCGCTGGCCTGGATCAGCACGATATTGGGCGCCGGCCATTTCGGATCGTTGTGGGCGGAATCAATGCCGCCGTCGTCCTCGCCGCCGCCGCACGCGGCCAACCCCAGCGACACCATCAGCAAACACGACCACCGCCGCACAGTCCAATCCAGCATCTTCAACCATCCCAATCGGTTCGGTCCGTTCGTCGCGGGCTGTGTGTCATGCTTTCACACACGCGACAACCCGTTGCCGCGCCGGTTGACCGCGTGTCATGCAAACATCATCGACAATGTGGCCGGACCGGGTCACGGGTCGCCGGCACGCCATCGGAATTTGCGGAGCCAGACTCCGCACTTTGGCTTGCAGGCCGGACCGATTTGCCTCATCCTGCCGCCAAACAGAACAGACTTGGGGGAGTATCCGAATGACCGAGGCCACGAACGAGGCGTGGGATTTCATCATCGTCGGCGCCGGTTCCGCCGGCAGCGTTCTGGCCAACCGGCTGAGCGCCGATCCGGCGACGCGGGTGCTGCTGCTGGAGGCTGGCAGCCACGACCGCGACACCATGATCACCATGCCGATGGGGCTGGGCCAGATCATCCCGCCCGGCAAATCCAAGCATAACTGGGAATTCTGGACCGCGCCGCAGGCCCACCTCAACAACCGGCGGCTCTACTGGCCGCGCGGCCGGGTGCTCGGCGGCTCGTCGAGCATCAACGGCATGGTCTACATCCGCGGTCACGCCTCGGATTATGACCGCTGGCGCCAGCTCGGCTGCACCGGCTGGTCGTGGGAGGACGTGCTGCCCTATTTCCGCAAGTCGGAGGACAGCGAGCGCGGTGCCGACGACCTGCACGGCGTCGGCGGGCCGCTGCACACCAGCCGCCGCTCGATGGACCATCCGCTGATCGATGCCTTCCTCGCCGCCGGCCAGGAGGTTGGCATTCCGTTCACCGACGATTTCAACGGCCCGCAGATGGAAGGCGTCGGCCGTTACGATTCCACCACCAAGGACGGCGAACGCTGGTCGGTGGCGCGCGGTTATCTGACGCCGGTGCTCAAACGCCCCAACCTCAAGGTGGTCACTGGCGCGCTGACCGAGCGGGTGGTGTTCGACGGCCGTCGCGCCGTGGCGGTGGAGGCCCGCGTCAACGGCCGACCGCAGCGCTTCAGCGCGCGGGGCGAAATCCTGCTGTGCGGTGGCGCGGTCAACTCGCCGCAGCTGCTGATGCTGTCCGGCGTCGGCCCGGCGGCGCACCTCAAGGCGCTCGATCTGCCGGTGGTGGTGGATTCGCCGGATGTCGGCGGCAATCTGCAGGACCATCTCGACATCATCCTGCAATGGCGCTGCGCGCAGCCGGTGAGCATCAACGGCGGGCTGACCTTCTTCGGCAAGCTCAAGACCGGGCTGACCTGGATGCTCAAGCGCGAGGGCATCGGCTCCTACATGCCGACGCCAGCCGGTGCCTTCGTGAAATCGCGTCCCGACGTCGACGCGCCGGACCTGCAGCTGCACATGATGTGCTCCAAAGGCGCGCCGCACGGGCTGGAGGACATGACCACCGAGCACGGCTTCCAGATTCACGTCTGCCAGCTGCGGCCGGACAGCCGGGGCACCGTTCGCCTTGCCTCGCCCGACCCGGCGGCCCATCCGGTCATCGACCCCAATTACCTCAGCGTCGAGAGCGACATCGACACGCTGATGACCGGCGTCGAGCTCACCCGCGCCATCGGCAATGCCGCCGCCTTCGCGCCCTATCGCGGCACGGAGCTGTGGCCGGGCGCGCACATCACCACCCGCGAACAGCTGGTGGCGGCGTCGCGGGAATGGGCGGAGACCATCTATCATCCCGTCGGCACCGCCCGCATGGGCGTCGATGCCCGCGCCGTCGTCGATCCCGAGCTGCGGGTGCGCGGCGTCGAGGGCCTGCGGGTGATCGACGCCTCGATCATGCCGACCCTGGTTTCCGGCAACACCAACGCACCGACGGTGATGGTGGCGGAAAAGGCCGCCGACCTCATTGTGCACAAGGCGAGCGGAAGGATGGCGGCATGAGCGTGACGCCGTTCACCGTCCCGGTCGAGGCCGCCGAAGTCGACTGGATCATGGAGCGGGTGAAGGCGCATCGCTGGATCCCCGAACCCGCGAACGCCGGCTGGGCCTATGGCGCCAATCGCCAGTATCTGGAGGGCCTGCGCGAACACTGGCTGCACAGGTTCGACTGGCCGGCGGCGGTGGCCGGCCTCAACGCGCTGCCGCATTTCCGCGCCCCCGTGGGCGACCTCAACCTGCACTTTATCCACCGTCGTTCGTCGCGCGCCGATGCCAAGCCGCTGCTGCTCAGCCATGGCTGGCCGGGCTCGGTGTTTGAGTTCGCGCACCTGATCGACCGGCTGGCCGAGCCGCAGCACCCCGCAGCACCAGCCTTTCATGTGGTGGCGCCCTCGTTGCCTGGCTTCGCCTGGTCGGATGCGCCAACAGCCCCCATCGGGCCGCGCGCGGTCGCCGGCCTGTACGACCGGCTGATGACCGAGGTGCTGGGCTACCCCCGCTATATCGCCCAGGGCGGCGACTGGGGGTGCGTCATCTCCGCCTGGCTCGGCCTCGACTCGTCGGCGGTGACGGCGATCCACCTCAACGGCTACGGCCTGCGCAACGCCGACATGACGCCGCAGAGCGAGGCGGAAGGCCGGTGGCTGGCCTGGGCCACCCGCATCCGCGAAACGGAGACCGCCTATCTCATGCTCCAGGGCACCAAGCCGCAGAGCCTGGGCTATGCGATGATGGACTCGCCCATGGGCGTCGCGGCCTGGCTGGCGGAGAAATTCTGCGGCTGGTCGGATCTCAGCGCCGATGATGGCCGGCCGGCTTTCGCCCAGCCCCCCTTCACCTACGACCAGATGCTCACCAACATCATGATCTACCTGACGACGCGCAGCTTCGTCACCGCGACATGGATTTACCGGGGCATGTTCGAGGAAGGCGGCTTCACGATTCCCGAGGGGCGGCGCATCGAGCAACCGGTGGGAGTGGCGGCCTTTCCACACGACCTGCTGGCCTTCCCGCCCCGCTCGATGGTGGAACGCGGCTACAATGTCGTCCACTGGACCGACATGCCGCGCGGCGGTCATTTCGCCAGCCTGGAGGAGCCGGAGCTGTTCCTGACGGATGTGCGCCGGTTTGTGGCCAGCCTGTAGGCTGGCGGGGCGGTTCGTTGCCAGCCTGTAGGCTGGCGGGGCGGTTTGTTGCCAGCCTGTAGCCCTGGGGCCTCAGGCGGCCTTGCGCACGCGGTCGATGACGGTGACGCCGATGCGGTCGCCCACCAGCACGATCTCGCCACGCGCGATCAGTTCATTGTTGGCGTAAATCCACACCGGATCGTCATGGCGGGCATCGAGATCGATGACGGCGCCACGGCCCATCTTCAGCAGATGCTTGATCGGCATGTGGTTGCGGCCGATGACGACGGTAACCTCGATCTTGACTTTATCGATGACGCTCATGACCTAGCCCCGTGGGAACAGCATGCATGGTGCGCCCGTGATGGTTAGGGACTCGTTAATGCCGGATGACATCGCCACCGCCGCCGCCAGAGAAGCGCCGTTGCCGTCGCCGGAGCTGCGGTTCGCGACCGCCTCCGTTCCCTACCCGCAGGCGATGGCCGAGATGGAAGCGCGTGTCGCCGCCGTCGCCGACGGCCGGGAGCCGGAGCTGATCTGGTTCCTCGAACATCCGCCGCTCTATACCGCCGGCACCAGCGCCCGCCGGCAGGATCTGGTGGACCCGGACCGCTTTCCGGTGTTCGAGACCGGCCGGGGCGGCCAGTTCACCTACCACGGGCCGGGCCAGCGCATCGTCTATCCGGTGCTCGACATCGGCCGGCGCGGCCGCGACCTGCGCTGCTATGTCAGCGCGCTGGAAGGCTGGGTGATCGCCACGCTGGCCGATTTCGGCGTCACCGGCGAGCGCCGGCAGGGGCGCGTCGGCGTCTGGGTGGTGCGCGAGGATGGCCGGGAAGAAAAGATCGCCGCCATTGGCGTGCGGGTGCGCCGGTGGGTCAGCCTGCACGGGTTGTCGCTCAACGTGGCGCCCGACCTTGGCCATTATGGCGGCATCGTGCCGTGCGGCATCGCCGAGCATGGCGTCACCAGCCTGGCGGCGCTGGGCGTAAGCGCGACGATGGCCGAGGTGGACGCCGCCCTGCTGCGGCATCTGCCGGCGTTCCTGGCGCGGGTGAACGGCGAGACCTGCGCGCTGGCGTAGGCGAAGGTCGGGAACGGCGGCTCAGGCGGCGCGGGCGTCCGGGCCGCCGTTGACATCGCCCCGGCTCGGCTTGGGGCCGCCGAACAGATAGCCCTGGCCGTAGGCGATGCCGAGATCGAGGATTTCAACGACAGTGCGCTCGTCCTCGATGTGGGTGGCGATCAGCTCGATGTCATAACGGCCAAGGAAATCCTTGAGTTCCTCGCGTTCGATGGGGCAGCGGCCGTGCAACAGCACCTGCGCCTCCACCTTGACGTAATGCACGTTGAGCGCCGCCAGCCGGGCCGGTTCCAGCGCCTCCAGATGGGTCACCTGGTCGATGGAGAAGGCGAAACCGAAGCGGGCGAGGACGCCGAGCTGGACGCGGGTCTCCTGCGTCAGCGCCGCCCAGTCGGCGGCGGCGATCTCGAACACCAGCCGGTCGGCGAGATCGGGATGGGCGCGCATGAAGCCGATCAGCTCGGCGAGGAAGCCGGGGTCTTCCAGCGCGGCGTTGGACATGTTGCAGAACAGCCGCACGCCCGGCCGGCGCGGGCCGAGCTTGCGGATCAGGTTGACGCAGCGGAACAGCAGCAGGTTGTCGAGCGCACCGGCCAGACCTGCCTCTTCCGCGGCCTTCAGGTAATCGTCAGGGCCGATCACGGCGCCAGCGGCATCGCGCACGCGCGAGAAGGTTTCGTAATGGGCGACCTTGCGGCTGGGCAGACGCACCACCGGCTGCAGATAGAGATCGACCCGGCTTTCCTCCAGCGCGTGTTCCAGCACCGGCAGCACGTCGCCGCGCCGGTTGTGGCCGCGCCGCGGCGATGCCAGCACCGCCACCGGCATCTCGCCGGCCGGCGGCGGCGGGCCGTCGGCCTCGTCCTCCGCCGGACGGGCCTCGACCACGAAGCGTTCGACCACCGTGCGCAGCAGCGCCAGCTCGGTCGCCAGATCGGCGATCTGCCGATGCTGGGCGGCCCGGACATCGTTCGCGAGTGCCTCCAGATTGGCATCAATCTGGTCGAGGCGGTCCTCCAGCCGGGGCAGTGCGAGGGTGATCCGTCGGGTGCGTCGACGGTCGGCGGCCCGGTCGCGCTGGCCGACAACCAGCAGATGGCAGAACACCAGGACCAGCGCCGCCGCCATGCCGGCGCCAGCCGCCTGCCCGCTCGTCAGCGACAGCCATGACGGCGCACCGGCGGCGAAGGCCAGCCCAAAGCCGAGATAGGCCATGCAGGCGATGGCCGTCGAATGTTGCCCCAGGCGCATAACGCCCACTCCACCCGTTGATTGAAGCACCGGGGAGCATCGGGTCTTAACCTTGCGATAACGTTAACAACGCGTTCGCATTTGCGGCATCGCCGCCGCCGGCGGCGGCCCGATCGAATCACGACGCGGGCGCCGGCAACCGCGCGCAACCCGCCCGGGCACCCCCGCTTCCCCGGCGGAAACCCCTGCCCGCCGCCACGCCCGGCCGCCGCGCCGGACGAACGCCAGTCCGGCGCCGATGAACATTACCGTTTCATTTCATGTTGTTATACAGATGGAAAAGTCACTCGCTTATCGCGATCGATTTTATAGGGATTATCGCATCATCCCTGTTGCATCGGCCCCGGCGTTGGGATAGGCGGAGATCGCGGCAAGGTTCCGACCACCCGGGATCATCATTATTGTTTCGCAGCAATGATGGTTAGGGAACGGTTATTTTAGCCGCTTGTGACGATGCGCAATTGTGGCTAAGGTTCCGCGCGGTTTAGGGACAACACGGGCTAACCAAAACCACTCGTTGACAAACAAGGAGTCAAACATGGGTGATCTTCTGCTGAAACTGAAAACTGCTGCTCTGGTCGCTGGCGCGGCCGTCGCTCTGGCCGCCTGCGGCGGCGGCGAGCAGGCTGCCACCGACGAAGCGGCTGCCACCACCGAAGACGCGGCTGCCGCTCCGGTTGAAGAAGCTGCTCCGGTTGAAGAAGCCGCTCCGGCTGACGCCGCTGCTGCTCCGGCTGACGCTGCTGCTCCGGCTGACGCTGCTGCTGCGCCGGCTGACGCTGCTGCCGCTCCGGCTGCCGAGTAATCGCACGCTTCAGTGCAGTTACGCAGGAAAGGCCACCCGCCCGGGTGGCCTTTCTTTTTTTGCCTGACGGCACCCGCCGTCGCGCGAGCGTAACTTTTGACCTTTACTCAGTTCCCGCATAGGCTGATTGTGTCAGCAGTTCAAAATCAGCCATCATCATCAGAGGGAGGAATATCATGAGCTTGGCGGAAATCACCGAAGGCATGCGCAACCGCGTTGGCGCCGATGCCGGCCTGCCCAAGATCATCAAGTTCGATTTCGGCGCCGACGGCATTGTGCGCATCGACGGCAAGGCGTCGCCGAACGTCGTCGACAACAGCGACGGCCCCGCCGACTGCACCGTCAAGGTGTCGATGAGCGATTTCAAAGACATCGTGAGCGGCAAGCAGAACCCGCAGATGGCCTTCATGATGGGCAAGCTCAAGGTTGAAGGCGACATGAGCATCGCCCTGCAACTGGGCAAGATTCTCGGTTGATTCACCTTCACCGTAATTGCGATGAGCCGGGCGCTGTCATCTGTTGACCGCCCGGCTTATTTGCGTCAATTTCCCGTCATGACACGCTCGATTTCGCGCTTTGCTCGTTCTGCCGCCGTGACAATTGGCGCGGCCGGGGTAATGGTCGCTACGCATGCCGCTGCCGCGCCGTCGAACCTGGCCATGGCAGAGGCAATCTGGCGGCTGCGCGCGGCGCTCAACGTCGCCGCTCTGCAATGCCAGTTCGACCCCGAGCTCAAGATCGTCGAGCGCTACAACGCCTTTCTCAAACATCACGGCGCTGAAATCAGCAGCGCCCGGCAGCGGCTGGTGAGCACCAGTGGGGGCGAGGCCGCGTTCGACCGCTACAACACCCGCACCTACAACTCGTTCTCGGCGTTCGAGAACCAGGTGCCGTTCTGCCACAAGGCGTCGCAAGTCAGCGAGGCCTCGCTGGCGTTGCCGGCCTCGCGTCTCAGGGACCTGGCCCCGCAGGCGATCGGCGAGATCGCCGCCTTCTTCCCGACGCCGCCCGTGCCGTTGCCGGTCAAGGTGGCGGCCGCCGCGCCCAAGAAGAAGCGGGTCGCGAAATAGACCCCCGGCGGCGGAGCATCACCGCCCCCTTCCCCGGCTCGCGCCCGGGATACGACATCCGCCGCCAGCGCCGGCCTGAAAGCGTGCGGCCCTGCCGTCCTCCTCGTCATCCGCTGATCCCGATCCGGACACCCGGCACTGATCCCGGTCAGTCAGCCACCGTCGGCGACTGACGCCCTGACGGCCACCCACGCCCCAACGAGCAGAAGACAAGGCCGCCAAAAAGAAAACGCCCGGCACAAGGCCGGGCGTTTCCGTTCAGAGCACTTCGCCGAAGCTTAGTTCTTCGGGAAGAGGATCTCCACGCGGCGGTTCTGCGGTTCGCGCACACCGTCGGCGGTTTCGACCAGCGGACGCGATTCACCGAAGCTCTCGGTGGTGATCACGTCGGCGCCCAGGCCGGCCTTCTGCAGGTAGGCCTTGGCGGCGTCGGCGCGACGCGCCGACAGCTTGTCGTTGTAGGCGTCCTTGCCCGACTTGTCGGCGTGACCCTGGAGCAGGATCGTCGCCTGGCCGGTTTCCTTGTACGCGGCCGCGGCCTTGTCGAGGATCGCGGCGGCTTCCGGCGTGATCACCGACTTGTCCCAATCGAAGAAGATCAGGAACGGACCCGGCGGCGGCGGCGGAGGCGGCGGCGGCGGAGGCGGCGGCGGAGGGGGCGGCGGCGGGGGCGGCGGCGGCGGAGGGGGCGGCGGAGCCGGCTCTTCACCACCGAAGTTGTAGCTCAGGCCCAGCAGCAGGCTGTGCGAGCGATAGCTGCCTTCCCAGTCCGTGTTGGCGTAGGACACCAGGTCGACGCCCGGCGCCTTGAAGAAGCGATATTCCAGCGACAGGTCGACATTGTCGGACACCGCGCGGCGAATGCCCGCGAACGCCTGCCAGGCGAGACCGGTATCGCTGTCATCGACACCCGCGCCCCAGCTGTTGGCCTTGACCTGGGCGATGCCGGCGCCGCCGCCGACGTAGGCCGACCACTTGCCTTCCGACATCACGTCGAACATGCCGTTGAGCATGAAGCTCAGGACATTGGTGGCGCCTTCGGTATTGATCATGTTCAGCTGATCGATGTTCGAGTGCTGGTAGCCCAGCTCGAACTCGGTACGGAACATGCCGAAGTCATAGCCCAGCTGGCCGGCGACGAACACACCGCTGCCATTGCTCGACTTGACGCCATCAGCGTCTCCAGTGACATCCCAGGTAACGTCCTCGACGAGAGTCGGGCCGCCCTTGATGCCGGCATACCAGTAATCATCCTTGGCGAGCGCGGAACCCGCCAGCACGGTCGAGGCCAGAATGACGGCCAACGAAAGTTTCCGCATGGATGTCCCCTTTCGATTTATGGAACAGTCGCAGGACAATAGCGACCTCGCGTAGGTAGAGCACTCGAAAAGGGCAAGCAAGTCCTAACTCATGCCGCGACTGTTGCAAGAATACGTCAGTCGAGGGATTGTTCATCCACCATTCAGGCAGCGTCGATCAAACCATGAGCGCGCAACGCGGAAAGTATCGCCTCGATAATATCGCGCGCCTGGGTGTCGACGACACCGCCCCCGGCGGGCCCGGTGATCGCCGGCCGCCGGGCGCCGACCACCCGCTGGCCATCCACCCGCAGTTGCGCCACCGGCCAGTCCCCCGCCAGCCACTGACTGCCGTCATGCCGGACGAACACACTCTCCGCGGGCAGCCAGGCCAGCATCCCGGCGCGGGCGGCGAAAAACCGCCAGCCGCCGACCGTATGCAGCGCGAGTGCCCCGTCCTGCCCGGCCCAGGCGCCGGTCGCGCCGGCGCCGACGATCCACGCCTGCCCCGGCTCCGGCGCCACCGGCGGCGTGGTCAGTCCGACAGCCTCGACAGCGGCGTGCAGCAGGCCATCAATGGCCAGCAGCGCCTCGTTGTGGCTGACTTCCTTCTGCGCCTGCCCCGCCGCCAGCAGGGGCAGGCCATGCCGATCGGTCTGTCCGCTCATCATTCCACTCCTCTCAGATCGTGAGAACCCGCCGCGCCGGCACCCCCGCGCCAACGCGCGCGCTCACCTGCGCCACCCGGACATCCAGTGTCGTCGGCGCGATACCGAAGTCGGCGATCTGCTCGGCCGCCGCATAGACCAGTGCCGGAGTCGTGACCCGCCAGGCGCGCACCACCGCCTCGCCCGCCAGCACCGCGACATCGTAGAGTTCACTCTCCTCGGCCAGCGGTGCGTCGGCGCCATCGACCCAGTCGAAGCCGAGCCGGCTGCGTCGCACCCAGGCCAGCGCGACGTCGCCGCCGGCGAGCCGGACCGCCGACAGCCGCACCGGCGACAGCGGCCGCAACGCACGCGCGCCCATGGTCGCCGCCACCGGCGCGACCTCGGCGAGGCTCTGATACGGGCTGAGCGCCTTCACCAGCAGTGTCTGACCGAGTGTGGCGCTGCCCTCGAACGTCGCCAGCGCGGCATCGGCCAACAGCACGAAACGTTCGCCGGCGAGGTGGCCCGCCATCGCATCCTCGGTACCGCGCCGGCCGCGCAGCAGGCCGGACAGCCGGTAGCGCGCGACATCCAGCTGTTCGGCGGTGGTGAACTGCACCAGCTCCTGGCCGATCAGGCACAGGTTGGCGCCGGCCAGCACCGAGGCCGGCGGCGCGCTCGCCAGCGCCATGTCCGCCGCCAGCAGTTCGACCTCGACGCTGGCCATCCGGTCCCACAGATCGGTGGCGCCGGCCGGCAGCACCGTGGTCGTGACGCCCATGATGGTGCGGGCGGCGATATCGGCGACACGCACGTAGCTCAGGCCGCCATCGCTGCTGGCGTGGATGCTGGCCCGCCGCCAGCCGGTCGACGCGCCGCCGGCGGCGACATGCAGGCGCGGACTGTCCGCCGGCACGGACGACAGGGGCGGCAGATCAAGCAGCTGCACGGTGGTCGGGCCATGCGGTGTGCCGGGCTGGGTCGGGGCGACGCCGGACTCGGCCTCGGTCACGCCATCGCCCGCAAGACCGGTGAGCGGCACCAGCGCCAGCGCCACGCGACCGGCCTCGATGGTCGTCTCGACCACCTGCCAGTCCCGCGCCGGCTGGCTGGCGAACGCCACCCGGTCGCCGGGCTCCAGCGTCAACCCCGCCGCCGCCAGCCCCCACGGCAGTTGAACATGGCACTGCTCGCGCTGGCACCAGCGGCGCGCCAGCAGCCCCTCGGCGGCCTGCTTGGCGGCCGGCGCGGCGAGCACCACCGGCAAGTCGGCCGGCTCGGTCAGCCGTGAGGCGGTGGCCAGCCGCCGCGCCCGTTGCAGGCCGGCCTGATAATCGCGCGCCGGGTCGAGATAGCCGAGACTGATCTCGCGCGGCAGCGCCGTTTCCGGCAGCCGTGTCCAGGTCCGCCGCGCCGGAGGGTCGCCGGCTTCCAGCGCCGCGCCCAGCCCATCCTCGTCGAGCACGCGGCCGGCCGCCGGCGGCGTGTCGGCCAGCGTCGGCACGCCCTGGCGATCGACCAGCCGCAACGGCGCCAGCGCCTGCAAGGCCTCGCCGACGCCGCGCGGGGTAGCCCCGGCGCCGACCGCGAAGCCGGTCGCCGTGGCCGTCACCGCCGCGATGTCGAGCCCGACACCCGCCCGCGCGCCAAGGTCCGCCAGCAGCGCGCCCAGCGCCAGCGCCGGGCCATCGTCGGCCACCACCTCGAAGGTCAGCACCGGAATGCGGTTGGCGAACTCGGCCAGCTCCAGCTGCTCGAACACCACATAGGCCAGCCCGCGATGCGCCGGCGTCATCGCCAGGCCCAGGGCCGCCTGCATCAGCGGGTCCGGCGGCTGCCGCTCGGAGCCGCCATGCAGCCGCATCCGTCCGCCCACCGTCAGATGACCGTCACTGTCGCGGATCAGCTTGCCATCGGCCCAGACGCGCCGCACCGCCAGGATCGGCCGTGCGCTCAATGCCACCGCGAAGGACGCGGCATAGCTGTAGGTGACGTTGGTCACGCTGCCGCCGCCCTTGCCGCCGACCCGCGTCCGGCTTTCATGACGGCTCTCGATCAGCCCGGTCGACCAGATGACGTTGCCGGCCACCCGCGCCCGGCCATAGACCAGCGGCACCGCCGCGCCATAGGCCGAACTCTGCACCGACAGGTCGCCGAGCCGCGCGCCCTCACGGCGCAGCGACGGCGCGAACAGCGCCCGGTCGACCATCGAGCCGGCGACGGCGCCGACGATGGCCCCCACCGGCCCGGCCACCGCCGTACCGATGGCGCTGAGGATCAGGGTCGCCATGGCTCAGGCCTCCCGCACCGGAAAACGCCACGCCGCCACCAGGGCGGCCCGCCAGTCGTCGTCGAGGCGATGCTCGACCACCCGGCGCAGGCCGAGGTGGGCATGGATGAGCGCCGGCGCACCGTCGCCGGTCCGGCTGGCGATGCCGAGGTGCGACTGCACCCCGGCCAACCGGAACAGCAGCACGTCGCCGGCGGTAATGTCGGCGATCGCCACCGGCGCCAGCCCGGCGCCCGAAAGCGCGCCGGCCAGCCGGTCATGGTCGCCGGTGAGCGCATAGTCGGCGCGATCGTCAACGCGCAGGCCGCGTGCGCGCGCCACATGGACCACCAGGCCGACGCAATCGAGCCCGACGCCGGGCAGCCGGCCCTGGGCGCGAAACGGCGTGCCAAGGCAGGCCCGCGCCAGCGCCACGACGGAGTCTCCCGATGCGGTCATCTCACAATCCCGGATAGTCGAGCAGCGAGTCGGTGCCCGGCACATGCGGCTCGCCGCGAAAATTGACGATGTTGGCGAATTTCGCGCCGCAGGTGGCGAAGCGCCGGTCGCAGCCGGCGCGCGCCTCGAAGCGGTCACCGACCCGGACCGGCGACGGCGGCGGTTCGTGCAGCGTGATCGTGCCGGCGCCCGAGCCACGGATTTCCTGCGCCAGCCCGCCATTGGCGCCGTCAAGCCAGCGCAGCCGGCCATAGGCGTACCAGTCGGGGACGGCCGCCAGTCCACCGGCGGTGAAGCGGTGGGCATCCACTAGCCCCGTCACCGTCGCCCGCACCGTGTGGCGGGCAAGGTCGACCCGGCAGCGCCGGTCGCCGAGGTCGGCCCGGCATTCCGGCGAATAGCGTTCCGTCACCGTCGTCGACAGCCGGTCGGCGAGCGACCGCAGCTCGGCGGTGAAACCCGCGTCCTCGGCGCGCACCTCGCCCAGCTGCCCCACCGCCAGAGTCACGCCCTCGCCCGCCGGATCGGTCCAGTCGACCAGCGTGATGCGCACACGGGCGAAATCGTAGCGACCGGCGGCAAGATCGGCCGCCGTGATCGCCGCCGAGGTCAGCACGCCGCTGGCCTGCCAGTCGTCGGCGGTAAAGTCGCTGCTCTGGCGGATCGCCGAGGGCACGAATGACGGCGCAGAACGATAGAGCTGACCGGCGCGCACAATGTCGGCGTCGTGGCTGGTGAACCCCAGCACCACGCCGTCGCGGCGGGTCAGCGTCCACAGGAAGGCCAGCGTCGTCACCTCCCCGCCCAGATGGGCGGCGAGGCTGTCGGGCACGGCGCGGCTCATGCCTCGCGCACCTCGACAAGCGGGATCGACGGCAGCTCGCCGGCCCGCCAGGTCGCCAGCGACACGCTGAGCGCATCGTCGGCGAAACGCACCGGCACGTCGAACACGAAACCCGCCGTCACCGCCACGCCCGGCCCCGGCGGCGTCTCGAACACGATCTGCCCGGTGGCCGCGTCCAGCGCCCAGCCGCTCAGCTGCTCGACGCCATCGAGGGCCACCCGCACCGTGCCGGCGACTGGCCGGGTGATGCGCCGCCGCGCGAGGCCCGCCCCGTCGCCATAGGCCTTGACCAGCGGGAAGATCGCCGTGGCGCCGTCGCCCGTGGCCAGCGCCTGATCGTGCGGCGAGACGTCGACGCCGCTGGTGCAATCGAGCGGGTCGCGGAAGCGGAAGGCATAGGCCCGGCCGTAGCGGGCGCGGAAAAACGCCAGCACCGCCGCAAGGTCGGCCTCGCCGCGCACGCCGAGCCCGGCGTCGTAGCGGGCGCGCGCCTGCGCCCAGTTGACGTTGCGCTGCTCGTAGCCGCTGGCGGTGGTGACCACCGTGGTCGCATATTCCGGCCCGCCGCTGGCGCCGAAGCCGACGTCAAGGGGAAACAGCACGTCGTGAAATCCCGCCACGTCGTCCTCCGCTGCAAGGGTGAAATAGGTGAAGCCGTCGCGCGCCACCTGCGGCCAGGCCCAGACGAAGGTTTCCGCAAGGCCGCCCGCACGCGCCGCGTCGATCGCCCGGGCGATCAGCCGCCACTGCGGGCGATCAGCCGCCGCCAGCACGAAGCCGGCGAAATAATGGGTGGCGGTCGGTGGATAACCCAGCGCCGCGATCACCGTTGTCAGCGCTGTGGTGTGGGCATGCCAGGCGCCGGCGGTGACGTGGTCGTAATCCTCCAGCTGCAGCACGTCGAAGGCGGGCCAGGCCCAGCCGCCCGGCAGATTGAGGCGGGCCAGCATCGGCGCCGCCGTGTCGATGATCTGCGGCGTGTAGACCAGCAGCGCCACCCGCGCCGCGCTGTGCGCCGTCATCACCGCATCGCGCAGCGCCAGCGTCGCGGCGGCGAGCTTGCCGCCCAGCCAGTCGATATAGTCCCACTGGTCGGACGTCGGCGCGTCGGTGACGTCGTGGAGCACATCCGGCACCGGGTTGCCGGTCTCGGCCACATACAGCGCCGTCGTCGCCGCGTCGTAGAGGCACGGCGCGCGGGCGTCGCCCAGCCCCGACCACCACCACGGCTCGCCGATCTGGAAAAACACCGGCTGGCCCGCCGTCGCCTGCAACGCCGTGAAGGCGAGCGCCACGGCGCGCAGATAGGCCATCGCCGGCGCCACGCACGGCGACAGCAGCGTCGAGGGCGGCGACCAGCCGGTCAGCGCCGGGCTGCCATCCCCGGCTCGCTGCATCCAGGCATCGGGCGCATGGTCGGCGAACAGCTCGAACGACAGCGACAGGATGAGCTGGAAATCCAGCGCCGTGGCGCGGGCGAGAAAATCGCTGTGCCAGCGTTCGCACGGACCGTTGAGCGCCGCGCCATCGGACAGGACGACGAACCGCCCCGCCAGCGCGTCCCAACCGAGCCGGAAATAATGGCTCATGCCGACATAATGATCGATCAGCCGGCGATAGCCCAGATGCAGCGCGCCGCGCAGCAGCCGGGCCGGCGCAATTTGGTAACTGTCGTCATAGCCGCTGGCCAGCCGCAGCTCGTGCGGCGGCACCATGGCGTCCCCAATCGCCAGCACCGCGCCGCCACCGTCGCAGCGGATGTCGGAGAGCGTCACCACCGCTTCGCCCGGCACCGCGCGCACACCGTCGCTGCCGTCGTAGTCCGGCGGCACCAGCGAGATAAACAGCCGGTCGATGTCGCCGGCCCACACCGGGTCGGCCTCGCCCGGCAACAGGAAGCCGCCATCCAACGCGTCGAAATCCAGCGCGACGGTGCAGTCGTCCGGCGTGCCGGTGGCATAATTCCACAGCCGGACATACCAGGTGCGCGGATTGCCCGCCGCGTCGCGCCCCTCGATGGTCAGCGTCGCGCCGTGCAGGGCATCGAGGTCTTTGAGGTCGCCGCTGGCCTGCCAGCGAAAGCTCAGTGTCAGACCACGAAAATCCCGCGATGTCTCGTAGGCCAGCAGCGGATGGTCGTGCTGGTCCTGCGCCTCCCAGATCAGGCCGACGAGATCCTGCCGGCGATAGAACAGGCAATCGACGCGCAGGGCGTCCGCCGCCGGGGTGGTCAGCGCCGCCATCGCCGGGCGGGGAAAATTCACCGTCCAGAAGCGGGGATCGAAGCGCTTGATCCAGTCGGTGGCGATACGGTCCTCTTCCTCCGCCAGCCAATAGGCCATGGTCCGTGTCTCCCCTTAGCCAGCCCGCGCCAGCGCCTGGCGCACCGCGCGCGCCACCTGGTTTGCCGACCGCTGCATCAGCTGCGGCGTGGCAGCCTGCGGCGCCGCGACGTTGATGGTGATGGCAACCGGCCGTGCCGCCGGTGTCGCCGCCAGCGTCTCGACCCGCCCGGCGGCGGTCGGCACGAACAGCTCCGGTCCGCGCTCGCCCACCACATAGGCCCGCCCGCCGGTCACCGGCCCGCCGGTCGCCCGCCCGGCCAAACCGACCGCGCTGAGCACCGTGGAGAAAATGCCGCCCCAGCCGCCCCCGCCGCCCAGTCCGCCCAGTTGCCCGAGCGCACTGCTGATCTGCGCGCTGGCGATGTCGGCCAACGCGGACAGCGCGACGCGTTTGAGATCCTCGAAGCCGAACTTGCCGGTGCGCACGAAACGGTCGAGCGCGACCTCCATCCGCCGGCCGGCGGCTTCCATGCCCGCCGCCAGGCCGTCGTCGAGGGTGGTGGTGAGCGTCCGCACATCACTGGCGAAGGCGCGCGTGTCGGCGCGCACCTGAACGATCAGGGTGTCGAGTATGTCGGTCATGGCATTGTCCTCAATCCGGCCTCAGTCCGGGTGACGGGCCATCAGCGCGGCCAGCGCCGCGCCGTCGAGCGGCTGCTGGCGCGGCGTGAGGCCATGCGCCGCCGCCCAGGCGTCCAGCGCCGCGCGCAGGTCCACCGGCGTCGCCGCCCAGAACAGGGCGGGCGACCAGCCGAGCCACCCGTGCGCCAGCTGCCGTGCCGTGGCGATCCAGTCCCCGCTCACGCGCTGCCGCCGAGAATGGCCAGCGCCAGCGCCTTGTAGGCCGGCGTCAGCCGCGCCAGCCCGGCCGCCGCCAGCGCGTCGGCGAACGCCGCGCGCGTCAATGTCTCGGGGCGCGGATCGAGGCAGTGCCAGAACAGCGCCACCAGCTCGACCAGCCGCAGCTCGCCGGCACTGGCCCGCTCGATCAGCGCGAACAGCGAGCCCAGCTCGGCCTCGGCCGCCGCCAGCGCGGCAAAGCGCGGCACCAGCCGCCAACGCGCGCCCGCCACGTCGAGCGCCACCTCGCCGCGACGCGGGTTGATCGCCATGCTCTCGGACGGCGCGCTCACAGCAGCGTCACCGCGCCGGAGGATTCCAGCGCCAGCGTATATTGCCGCTCGCCGTTGAAGTCGCCGGCATAGTCGAGCCGCGTCACCAGGAACTTGCCCCGCACCCGTTCGCCGCTTTCAAACACCGCCTCGAAATCGTCGAGCGTGCCCGCCAGCGCCTGCTGCTTCAGCCGCGTCTCGGCGGGCGAGCCGGTGAACACGCCGGCGCCGGAAATCGACAGGCTGCGCACGCCGGCGCCCGACAGCAGTTCGCGCCAGCCGCCGGAGCCCTTGTGGGTGATCACCACCGGCTCGGCGTTGATGGCAAGCTGGGTGGTGCGCAGGCCGGCGATGGTGGCGTAGCCGACCGGATCGCCGCCATCGCCGATTTTCAACAGGAACGCGCTGCCTTTTTCGATGGCCATGGAAAACTCCTCGCAGTTGCGGTTGGTGCGTGGGGGTCGCGGCGCCGGTTGCCGTCAGTCAACAACCGTGCGCTCAGCGCACATGATTCAGGGACCGTGCGCTCAGCGCGCATCAGTCCATCACCGTGCGGGCGCGATAGTCGGCGATGCCGTGGTGGGTCTCGCCGTCGGCGTCGCGCAGCACCCGCGCGGCGAGAAAGCGCAGGCCGACCAGCCGGTGACCGTCGAGCAGCGCCGGCGCATGTTCAAGAGCGGCATCCACCAGGTCGAGCAGCGCCCTGGCTTGCGCCTGACCAGGATAATGCGACCACACATGCACGCTCAGCCGATGCTCGCGACCGGTAAAATCCTTCGCCGACCAGTCGCTGACCAGGTTCTCGCCCACCTGCACGTAAGGCAGCGGCTGGCCATCCGGCACATGGTCGAACACGCCGGTGACGGCGGCCATCAGGCCGGGGTCGGCGCGCAACGTGTCATACACGGCCTTTTGCACCGCAAGCTGGGCTGAAGCCATGATGTCATCTCCTCGGCACGAGTCCGGCGCGAACCTGATCGATCGCCGGGCGCAGGAACGGGCGGGCCGGCATCACGCGGGTGCCGAACTCGACAAAACGGGCGAAACCGGGCGCGATCACCGACGCGCCGTCGCCGTCCCGCGCGACATCCAGCGCCGCGCCCAGCCGGCCCGGTGCCAGGCCGGCGGCGGCGGCGCGGATCTCCTCGGCGAGGTCATCCGCCGCGCGGCCGGCGCCCGCCACGCCGACGGCGTGCAGCCGCGCGGTCAGTCGCGCGGTGTCCGGAGTGGTTGCGCGGCTCATGGCCCAGGCACCTCGCGCGCGGTGAGCAGCGCCAGATCAGCGCGCCCCGGCACGGCGTCGATCGCCGTGATCGCCAGCCGCCGGTTACGCCAGGCGATGCGCCAGGCCGGCGACAGGTCGGCGCGACGGCGCACCACCAGCCGGAAGCGCAGCGGATGGCTGACCTGCCCGGCATAGGGCGCCTCGCCCAGCGCCTCGGTCTCGATGGCCGCCCACACCTGGGCCACCGGACGCCAGACGCGGGTGAGCCCGCCCAGTCCATCGTCGGCGCCGGCCCGGCTTTCCAGCGTCACCTGCTCGCGCATCCGGCCGAGAAATTCGCCGCCTGCCGTCCCCATGGTCGCGCTCCCCACGATGCCGGTCATTGCAGGCGCATCCGGCGATAGGGACGCCACAACGCGGCAACCGCCAGCGGCGGGCCGCTGTCGTCGGGCGCGTCGCGGTGGGCGTGCAGGTGCGCCACCAGCCGCAGAATGCCCAGCCGCAACGGCTCCGGCAGACCGTTCCAGTCCGCCGCCAGCCCGGCCCAGTAATCCACCTCCAGCCAGACCGCGGTGGCGGGCGCCGCGCTCAACAGGCGGATGGTCGCACCGTCGCGATCGTCGAGGTCCGCCTGCCAGTCCGCCGCCGCCAGTGGCAGACGATCGTCGGCACTGGTCCGCCAGGCCACCGCCGCGATGGCGCGCACCGGCCCGGTGGTCAGTCGCGCGGTCCCCGCCAGCGGCAGCGGCCAGCGGTCACGCCACTGGCTGGCCAGCAGCACCTGGCCGGTGAACGCCTCGCACAGCTGGGTGGCGACGCGCACCAGCCCGGCCACCTCGGCGTCCTCGGTCGAGAGGTCGAGGCGCAGGTAGGCCCGCGCCTCGGCCAGCGACACCGGCGCGATGCCGGCGTCGGTGAGCAGGGTCGCCGGCATCAGCGCTGCTCCACCCGGATGGCCAGCGAACGCTCGTCGGCGCGCCCGTCGGAGAGCACCACATGATTGGTGACGCGATAGACATGGCCCGCCACACCGCCGCCGAGCGTCGCGGCGGTGCGGGCGCCGTCATGGATGGTCGCCGCGATCACCAGGCCGTCCGCCTCCGCCGGCTGCACCGACCACAGGCTGGTGACGACGCTCTGGCCGGACAGATAGCCGGCCGCCCAGTCGATGGTGTAGTCGAGCGACCCCTGCGGATCCTTGAGATAAAGCGACATTGGCGTGATCCCGACAAATAAAAGCCCCCGGTGCGGCCGGAGGCGGATGAACGGTCTGAAACGCGAGACGTGATTCAGTGACAGCGGCGCATGGCGAGTGGCTCATGACGGCGATGGCATCGCCCGTGCGCCGTCCGCTTCCCCGGTGTCCGCCACCTCGGCGCCTGGCACCCCACGCTCCCGTCATGCCCGGGCTTGACCCGGGCATCCACGTGAACACCGTCCTCACCGGCAAGGCTTGCAGCGACGGCGCCGCCGCCCGTGGATGGCCGGGACCAGGCCCGGCCATGACGGCCTCAACGGATTCTGGCCCCAGGGGATTCTGGTGGCGCCCTGGCCAGCGCGGGAAAATTCACCCGCGCCTTCCGCCCCGCCTCACGCCGGATCGGCGATCTCGATGTCCCAGGCGGCGAAGCTGACCGTGCCGCCGCTGGCCAGCGGCTGGGCGGCACAGGTGGTGACGTAGAGCAGCCGGCTGCCGGCGACATCGAGCAGCGCCACATGGGTGGCGGTGCCATCGGCAACGACGTTGACACCGCTTTTCGCCGCCACCGTCAGCTTGCGGCCCGAGGTGTCACCATCGGCCAGCGTGAAATCGCCGGCGACCATGGTGGCGGCGGCGAGTTTCAGCGCGCCGTTGGCGGCGGCGAAATTCGCCGGCTCGCCGGTGCAGGCAACCATGGACGTGGACGCGCCGACCACGGCAAGCGCGGCATCGAGCACGTCGGTGTGGACCGACTTGGCCATCTTCTCTCTCCTTGGAAAATGCGGATGAACTGGAAAAGCGACGCCGCTCAGCGCGTCTCGATGCGCGTCAGCCGCGTCTCCCCCGGCGGCAGCCACAGCTCGCCATAGCCGCGCGCCGTCAGCAGCGCGGCGAGGCTCGCCCGATGCGCCTGCACCGCGCGTCGCGGGGCGATCCACCCCGGCGGCGCGAGGCTGGCCAGCGTGGCCGCGTGGCCATGGACCGTCGAGACAGCGTGCAGCACGGCGGGCGAGACCAGAGTCGCCGCATCGGCCTGCTGCACGTGGCGTGTTGACGCCGGCGTCAGCGTGCCGGCCACCGTGAGGCTCGCCGGCACCGCGTGATGACCATGCAGCCCCGGCGCGGACGACAGCACCGCCGGCGCGGCGATGGGCGTCAGCGCGCCACTGGCGGCGGCGTGCTCGTGCCGGGCGTCCGCCGGCGCCACCAGCACCGGCGGATGGGTCGCGACATCGATCACCGGCGCGGTGCCATGGGTAGTGAGCGCGGCGTCACCGACCACCGCTGCCGTGGTGGTGCGCAGCGGGCGATAAAACAGCAGTTTGTCCGGCGCGATCGCCAGCGCGGCGCCGCCGGCCACCAGCGCCGCCACGTCCGCCGCCGACAGGCGATAATCCTGCCACACCGCCACCTCGGCGATCCAGCCATCGAAATAATTGGCGGTCGTGCCGTCGCGCGCCAGCAGCGAGACGTTGCCGCCGGGGCTTGGCGGCGCCGCGCCGCCGGTGCCGGTGAGGTTGGGCGCCGTCTCGACGCCGTTCCACCACAGTTGATGAATCTGCTGGGCGCCACCACTGCCGCTGTTGTCGCTGGCGGCCGGGCCGCGCACCGATACCGCCAGCGCCTCGAAGTCCGCGCTCGACAGCGGTCCGGTGGTGAAGCGCCCGCGCCCGTCGTGGCCGCTGGCCACGCCCCAGCTCGACGTGCCGCCCGACCCCAGCGACAGCACCAGGTCGGTGGCCGCCGCCGACAGCGTCGAGCCGCCCATGGTCAGCTGCAGGCCGCGCGTGCGGGCGCTGTTGGTCAGCGTCATAACGCGATCGGCGGCGTCCGGCGTGCCGGCCCGGCGCAGCCACAGGAACAGCGACAGGTCGCGCGTGTCGTCGAAGCCCGCCGGCAGCGCGAAGCTGAAACCGCCGTTGTTGGTGCCGCGCAGTGCCATGAGAATTCCGCTCCGTCAGAAACCGGCCTCCGCACCGGCGCCGGCCTGATGCCGGCACCGATGCGGCTTCCCGATCCGGCTCAGCTCGCCGCGAACTTCAGCAGCTTGATGGCGTCGGAATTGACCACCGCGCCGCCAACCCGGCGGGTGGCGTAGAAGTGGACGAACGGCTTGTTGGAGAACGGATCGCGCAGGATGCGCGTCGCCGCCCGCTCGGCGATGACATAGCCATGGGCGAAATTGCCGAAGGCGACGGCGAGCGCGTCGGCCGCCACGTCCGGCATGTCCTCCGCCTCATGCACGGGGTAGCCCAGCAGCGTCGCCGGCTGGCCCTCGGCGAGGCCCGGTCGCCAGATGAAATTGCCATCGCCGTCCTTGAACTTGCGCAGCCGCGCGCAGGTCGCCGAGTTCATCACGAACGCCGCGCCCTGACGGTAGGCGGGCCGCAGCGCGTGGACCAGATCGATGAGAATATCGGCCGGGTTGCTGGCGGGGAAATTGCCGGCGACGCCGGTGGGCACATGCTGCAGCGTGCCGAAGGCGCGCGCCGTGTCGCCGGTCGCCGCCGTGGCATGGCTCAGGAAGCCCTTGGGCTTGTTGGTGCCGTTGCCGGTGATGAACGCCGCGCCCTCCTGGCGGGCGAATTCCAGCGCGATCTCGTGCGCCAGCCAGGCCTCGACATCGAACATCGCGTCGTCGAGCATCGCCTGGGTGGCGGCCGGGTTGGCATAGATCTCGCCCCACGGCGGCGCCACCTCGGCGAATTGCGGCGCCGTGGTTTCCGGCCGGGCGGCGCTCTCGGCGACCCAGCCGGAGGCGATGCCGCTGGTCGCCACCAGCTTCTTGTAATTGGCGCTGCCCACCGTCACCACGGTGGCGAGATCGCGGATCGGCGAGATATTCTTCAGCCGGGTGGCGATCGCCTGGTCGATCACCTCCGGCACCGCGTAACCGCCCTCGGCCGACGTGGTGATGTTGAGCGCCTTGGCCTCGATGCCGGCCAGCCCGGTCTCCAGCCCCTTGCGCAGGTAGCGCTCGCTGAAGGCGGCGCGATGCGTGTCGTCGCCATAGTCGGCCCTGGTGGCGGTGAGCGGCGGCCGGCGACCGGCGGTGGCAAGTGCTGCCATCTTGCGCTCCAGCTTCTGTTCCAGCGCGGCAAGGCCGGCGTCCAGCGCGTCAAGGCGTGGCGTCAGCGCCTCGGCCTGCGCCTGCGCGAAGGCATCCTCGAACGCCGGCAGCGCGGGCGTGTCGGCCTTGGTGTCGTAATCGGTCATCGGCTATCTCCAGATTGGTGCGGTGAGCGGTTCGCGGGCGAGAAGGGAGTCATCCAGCGCCAGCACCCGCGCGGCCGGCTGCATGGGAAAGGTCACCAGCGAAATCTCGATCAGCTCCAGCTCGGTGAGGCGGCGCAGCCGGCGGCGCGGATCGGCCTCGGCACGACGCACGCGATAGCCGATCGACAGGCCGGCAAGCGCGCCGGCCCGCAGCAGCGCGGCGGCATCGCGGCCACGGCCGCAGCCCTCGGCGAGCACCGCCACCACCCGCAGGCCACGCGCGTCCTCGGCCAGATGCAGCACCCGCCCCACCGGCTCGCGCGCCTCGTGCTGCCACAGCAGCGGCAGCACCGACCGGCTTTCGGCCAGCCAGCGGGCGAAGGCGCCCGGCGCCACCACGTCGCGGCCGCGGTCCGGCAGGTCGAACACGCTGGCATAGCCGGCGAAGCAAAGCCCGCCGCCCGGCGGCGCGCCGGTCGTGATCTCGGTCATGTCGATGCCTCATGGATTGCCGCGCGCATCAAGCGCGGCGGGATGGCCTCATGGATTGCCGCGCGCATCAAGCGCGGCGGGTTGGCCTCAGCCGTGCAGGTCCGGCGCCAGGTCGATCAGGCGCAGTTTCACCGCCAGCCCCAGCAGCAGGCCAGCCAGCACCAGCCGCACCAGCCAGCCGATGACGGCATGGCGGGCGGCCCGCCGGGTGTCGCGCCAGGCCGACAGCAGCTGGCGCAACTCCAGAATGTCGGCGCCGGCGCTGCCGTCGTGCAGACCCAGCCGGGCCAGCGCGCGGGCGGCGCCAGCCTCCGCCGCTTCCTCGGTCAGCGCCTTGAGTGTCACCACCGAGGCGCCCTCGTCGCGCGCCTGGGCCACCAGCAGGCCGAGCGTCGCGGCACAGCGATCCGTGATCGGCGCGGTCATCACGACCTCCGTGAACAACAGGGGCACAAACGCAAACGGGCCGGGGAAAACCCCGGCCCGTGCATCCTCCACCTCGGGAACAGGCGGTGAGGAAAATATCGTGGGCGCGCCAGCCACGCCCGTTCAGTCCTGCCGACCCGGCCTCAACGGCCCGGCCTTACAGGCCTGACGTTACAGCCATTGCAGCAGGATTTCGTCCTCGGCGCCCTCGCGGCGAACGATCGCGAGATCGAGCGTCATCGCGCCTTCGTCCGCCGGGGCGGCCTCCTCGCCCTCGGCCTCGGCGACCTGATCGCTGGCGCTGGCGCCCTCGGCCTCGGCCGGCGGCGCCATGGCGATGGCCGGCGATTCGATACGCTCCTCCGGGTTCATCCGCAGCACGTTGGCGAGCGCCTCGACCAGCGCCGGCTTCTGAGCGTCCGGCGCCGTGGCCAGCGCCTCGATCAGCGCACCGGCCATGGTGGCGGCGTCAATGCTGGCGCCCTCGGGCAGTTCCAGCTCGAAATCCATGGTCTCGGCCCGCGCCATCGCGGTGTTGAGCAAGGTGGCGCCCATGAACGCCAGTGCCAGACCGATCGCCGCCAGAATCTTCCCCAACATGTCCGTGCTCCCACACTTGTTCCGTTAATACTGCCCTACCGCAAGGAGCGGGCCAACTGAAACTTGTGCAATCGGGACAGAAACTTCGATGGTTAGCGGAATGGTAGCATTGGTTAAGATGTAAGGAATTCCGTCACTGCTCTGTCACATTTTCCGACACCTCCAGACCGAGCAGCCGGCGCTTGTCGACGGCCGTGAGAAAGTCCGCCGCCGACACCTGCGCCCACAGCCGCTCGCGGTCGGCGCTGAGCGCCGGAACGGCGTCGCGGTCGATGTCCAGCGTCAGGTCAGGCCACCAGGCGCTGAAATGGGCGGCGACCCCGGCCGTCAACTTGGCCAGCAGCGGCAGGATGGTCAGCCGCCACAGCGCCCGGTTGGCTTCCTGATAGTTGGCGTAGGTGTTGTCACCGGGCAGGCCGAGCAGCATCGGCGGCACGCCGAAGGCGAGCGCGATCTCGCGCGCGGCGGCGTCGCGCGCGGCGACGAAATCCATGTCGGCCGGCGACAGCGACAGCGGCTGCCATTTCAGCCCGCCTTCCAGCAGCATCGGCCGGCCGGCGTTGACGGCGCCGGCGAAACCCTCCTCCATCTCGCGTTTCAGCCGCTCGAACTGGTCGGCGCTCAAGGCGGCGCCGGCCTCGCCGGGGTCGAACACCAGCGCGCCCGAGGGTCGCGCGGCATTGTCGAGCAGCGCCTTGTTCCAGCGCGCGGCGGCGTTGTGGGTCTCCACCGCCGCCGCCACCGCCTCCAGCGGCGACAGGCCGTAATGATCGTCGAGCGGATGGAAGGCGCGCAGGTGCAGAAGCTCCGCCCGCCCGCTCACCGGATCGACCGGATAGCGCGCCACCTGTCCGCCGGCCTGGTAGCGATATTCCGCCGGCCAGCCGGTGGCGCCGGCGACAATGCTGACC
>CAUJIW010000137.1 GCA_963205175.1 Pseudomonadota bacterium | reverse complement strand
CCGGTGTCGCAGCCGGCGACAATGGCCAGCAGCGTCGGGCGGGGCACGGCGATGCAGCCCAGCGTCGGCTTCAGGGCGCCGGCGTCGTCAACTTTGCTGCAATGCAGGAAAATCGCCGAGCCCAGCCCCGGTATGACGGGGCGGTCGTTGTGGCCCAGCACGACGATGAGGTCGTAGAGCCCGTCGGCGCGCCACAGCTGCTCGGCACTCACCGGGCAGGGATGGCGTACCGGCTGATTATAGGTGGGGGCATCGGCGGCGTCGCACCAGCCGGCGTCAGGCGTCAAGGCCTCGATCGCCAGCCCGGTGACCGGACGATCCAGCCGGTCGGGGCGGTAATAGAGCCAGCGCAGCGGATAACAGCCCAGCGGCGTCGCGCCATCGCCCTCGCGCTTGTCGGCCGCCGGCCGCACGCCGCCCTTGCCCAGCGCGCAATCGACCGTGCCGCCTGACCAGGTCAGGGTGCGGGTTTGGCTATCGACCAGCAGATGTTCGCTCATGACCGCCACCATACCGAAGCAGCCGCGCGGTGGCGACCGGCCTTACTGGGCGACCTCGGCCTTCTTCAAGCTCTGCAGCTTGTCGAGATTGGCGGCCATGCGGTTGGCGAAGTCGTCTGAGCCAACTTGTCCGCTGGCGGCATCGGCGCCGACCTGGGCCGCCTTGCGGGTCTGTTCGTCCTCCGCACCCTGGCCGAACGCGGTCAGCAGCGCCGTGAACTGGGCGGAACTCATGCTGACCGGCGCCACACCGGCGCCCGTGCCACCTGATGTGGTGCCGGTCGCGGTGGCGCCGGCCGCCGCCACCGCGGCTGCCGCGTTCTGGCTGCCACCGGCCGTGGTCGCCACCTTGCCCGCCGTCGCGCCGGCGGTCGATGTCAGCGGCGGTGTGGCGGTCGCCGTGGCGGTGTCGCCCTTGCTCCCGCCGAACAGGCCGCCGAAGATCTTCTCCACCAGATAGACGCCGGCGCCGACCGCCAGCCCGACCGGCCCGGCCACCGCCGCGCCCAGCCCGAGATGGCCGACGATCTTGGAGGTCTCGGAAATCTTGTCGCCGGTGACGGCGCGATACGCCTGCGACACCCCCGGCACATGCTGAAGCGGATTGACCGCGTCCAGCGCCTGGGCGAACAGCGTCGGCTTGCGGCCCTCCACGACGGTGGTGTTGCTGTAGGTCGTCGCGGCCGATGTGGTGCCTGCGGGCAGGCGCATGTCAATAGTGGTCGAAGCCATGGGTCACCTCTTTGCTGATCCTTGAAGCAAACCGCATGCCAGAAGAAATATCTTTTAATATCAGCCGGTTGCATCTGGCGACGCGCCAAGGCCGGCAAGCCCTGCCGATGCCGGCGCCGCGGGTGCCCTACAGAAGATGCCCGGTGCGGGCCTTCTTGGTCGCCAGGTAGTGGGCGTTGTGCGGATTGGCGGGGAACTGGTGCGCCACCCGTTCGACGACGCGGATTCCGCGCGCCTCCAGCCCGGCCACCTTCTCCGGGTTGTTGGTCATCAGCCGCACCGCGGCGAAGCCGAGCAGCGACAGCATCCGCGCCGCCGGCCAGAAGTCGCGTTCGTCGGTCTCGAAACCCAGCCGCAGATTGGCGTCCACGGTGTCGAAGCCCTGATCCTGCAGTGCATAGGCCCGCAGCTTGTTGACCAGCCCGATGCCCCGGCCCTCCTGGGCAAGATAGAGCAGCACGCCGCCGCCGGCATCGGCGATCGCCTTCAGCGCGCCGCGCAACTGGGGCCCGCAGTCGCACTTCAGCGACCCCAGCAGATCGCCGGTGAAGCACTCCGAATGCAGCCGGGCCAGCACCGGCGCGTGCCGGCTGGGCTCGCCGATGACGATGGCCAGATGCTCCAGCGCCCCGTCGTCGGCGCGAAAGGCAACGATACGCGAGTCGACCGCATCCACCAGCGGTACCCTGGCCTGGGCGACGATCTTCAGCCGGCTGGCGTGGGCCCGGCCATAGTCGAGGATCTCGGCCGTCGCCACCGTGCGCCAGTCGTCGGTGTCGGCGGGTTCGAGCACCACCAGGCCGGCCGGCAGCAGTCGGGCCAGCTTGGCCAGCTCCAGCGCGGCGCGTGCCGCCACACCGTGGTCGCCCAGCGCCAGCGGCCGGAATGGCCCCTTCATCGGCGTCGCCATGTCGGTCACCGGGTCGGCGGCGGCCAGCAGCTGGCCAAGGTCATCCCAGGCTTCGCGTCCCAGCAGCACCGCCTGGTGGCCGGCGGCGCGGCCGTCACTGGTGACTTTCAGGATCTCGGCCCGGCGGCCGGTGATCAGCAGCCGGGCGGTCTGGCCAGCGGTCGCCTCGAAGCGGGCCAGACTGTCGTCGCTGGCAAGATCGAGCGCCATGATCGCCAGCTGCCGGTCGCCGTCGGCCATCACCACCGGGCGGCCGCGACGCAACTCGTCGATGGCGCGTTCGACCGCCAGGCAGGCGGCGTCATCACCGTCGCCCGTCGCGGTGGGTGGCGTCACCACGCGAAACGCGCCACCAGCGGCGCATGGTCGGACGGCTTGGGCCAGCTGCGGGCGTCTTCCAGTACGTCGCAGTGCACGGCCGCCGGCGACAGTTCGGGACTCAGCCAGACATGGTCGAGCCGGCGGCCACGATCGGAGGCGCGCCAGTCGGCGGCACGATAGCTCCACCAGGTGAACAGCCGTTCCGGCGCCGGCACGGTGCGGCGGCCGAGGTCGACCCAGCCGTGGCTGGCCTGCAGCCGGTCGAGCTTTTCCACCTCCATCGGCGTGTGGCTCACCACGTCGAGCAGCTGTTCGTGGCTCCAGACGTCGCTGGGCAGCGGCGCGATATTGAAGTCGCCGACCAGGATGGTCGGCTGGCGCAGCGCTTCCGACCACGCGGTCATGCGGTCGAGGAAGTTCATCTTCTGGCGGAACTTGGGGTTGGTCTTGACGTCCGCCACGTCGCCGCCGGCGGGGACGTAGACATTCTCCAGCCGCACGCCGCCGGGCAGTTCAACGCCGATGTGGCGGGCCTCGTCGTTGCCCTGCCAGTCGTGGCTGACGGTTTCCCTGAGCGGAATGCGGGAGATGATCGCTACCCCGTGGTGCATCCGCTGGCCGTGCAGGTGCAGGTCGGTATAGCCGCGATCGGCGAAGAAGGTGGCCGGGAAGTCGCCATTGGCGGCCTTGGTTTCCTGCAGACACAGGATGTCCGGCTTCTGCTCGTCGAGCAGCCGCTCGACGATGGGCAGCCGGGCCCGGACGGAATTGATGTTCCAGGAAGCGATTTTCAATGAAACGGTCATGGTGCGTAGGTAAGCGAGCACAGGCGGCGGGGCAAGCCGGATGGCGCGCGCGGACGGCAAAACGAAAGGACCCCGCCTCGGGGGCATGAGGCGGGGTCCGGACTGCGCTCGTCACGCATACAGCAGCGGGGTCGGGCAACAGGGGGCAAATCCCGACAGGAGAATTGCTGCTGCCCTTCTAAAATAGGACTCCGCTGCTGAAATTTCAATAACGGCACGACGTGGCGGCTGAGTTTGATCGCCGCCACGGCACGTTCCGTCGTCGTCGGGCAAGGAACACTGTGTTTCCGGCCGTTCGGGAAGGGACGGCGCGCCGGCGGCCGCCGGCGTGCCATGCCATGGGCCACGCTGTTACTTGGGCGCGATCACCATCAGCATCTGCCGGCCTTCCATCCTGGGGTGCTGCTCGACCTTGGCGTACTCCACGCTGTCGGCCTGCACCCGCTCCATCAGCCGCATGCCGAGCTGGTTGTGCGCCATTTCACGACCGCGAAAGCGCAGGGTGATCTTCACCTTGTCGCCGTCCTCGATGAAGCGCTGGATCGCCTTCATCTTGGTCTCGTAGTCGTGCTGGTCGATGCCCGGCCGCATCTTGATTTCCTTGACCTCCTGGGTCTTCTGGCTCTTGCGGGCGGCCGCGGCCTTCTTCTGGTTCTCGTACTTGAACTTGCCAAGATCGAGAATCTTGCACACCGGCGGATCGGCGTTGGGTGAGATTTCCACCAGATCAAGCCCGACCTCGGCGGCAAGGTCGCGCGCCTCCCGGGTATACATCACGCCAAGATTTTCGCCGTTCTGATCGATGACACGGATGCGCGGCGCCTTGATGAACTCATTATAGGCGGGACCGGTCAGCGGCGGCGGGGGCGCCAGGGGGCGCCGGGACGACATGGGCGGACGGATGGCTCAATCTCCTTGATCGTTTCTGACTGCGGGCGGTGCCGGGACGTCCTGTCGGGATTACTCCCCCCGGGTGGACACTCCCGGCCCCCGCCGGCGCGCCACACAGGGCACGCAGGGCGTTTTCGCTATCATGAAACGTCAAGGGCGTAAATGTCGCAATTCGTTCCGGCATTGGCGCGCCGGGCCGGGAACGCTAGCATGAGCGACAGTGTGACGACGTTGCAACGTTTTTGTTCAGGATCATCGCCTGTCATGTCAGTCCTGCCCGGTTCGCAGTCCCGCCCCGCCCTGCCGCTGTCGGTGCTCGACCTCTGTCCGGTGCCAGCCGGCGCCACGCCGGGCCAGGCGATCGCCAACAGCCTCGACCTCGCCCGCGCCACCGAGGCGCTGGGGTACACCCGCTACTGGCTGGCCGAGCACCACAACACGGCGATGCTCGCCTGCTCGGTGCCCGAACTGCTGATCGCCCGCATCGTCGCCGAGACCCGGCATCTGCGGGTCGGCGCTGGCGGCATCATGCTGCCCAACCACGCGCCGCTGCATGTGGCGGAGACCTTCCGGGTGCTGGAGGCGATGGCGCCGGGGCGCATCGACCTCGGCCTGGGTCGGGCGCCGGGCACCGACGGCCGTACCGCCGCCGCGCTGCGCCGCTCGCTGGGCACCGGCACGGCGACCGGCGGCGAGGATGATTTTCCGCGCCAGCTCGCCGAGTTGCTGGCGTTCCTGGAGGACGACTGGCCCGCCGGCCACCCGTTCGCCAGCGTCCAGGCGGCACCCACCGGTGCCGGCATGCCGCTGCCGTGGATTCTCGGCTCCAGCCTCTATGGCGGCGATCTGGCGGCGGCCAACGGCTTCGGCTTCGGGTTCGCCCACCACATCCAGCCGGAATATGCTGAAGAAGCAATGGCGCGCTATCGCCGCCATTTCCGCCCCTCGCGCTTTGCCGCCAAGCCCCACGCCATCCTGGCGGTATCGGCGATCATCGCCGCCACCGACGACGAGGCCGAGGCGCTGGCGGCGACCTATGATCTGGCCATCGTGCGCATCCGGCGCGGCGAGGCCCGGCTGCCGCTGCCCAGCCCGGCGGAGGCGCGCGCCTACCGCTACGATGCCGACGAGGAGCTGGTGCGCCGCCATGCCCGCGGCCGGCTGCAGGTTGGCTCGCCGGAAACGGTGGTCGCCCGGCTGCGGGCGCTGGCGGCGGCGACGCAGGCGGATGAGCTGATGGTGACAAGCCTGGTGCACGACCACGCGGCGCGGGTGACGAGCTATCGTCTGCTCGCCGGGGCGTGGGGGTTGGCCAGGGCCTAGGGGCGAGCCCGCCGTTCCGCCCCTCAGCGGTTGCGCATGAAGTCGGCGACGCCCAGCAGCGCCTTCTCCAGCGCCTCGCGGAAGCGCGGATCGAGGTCCGGCAGGTCGTCGAGCGCCTTGTGCATGCAGAACATCCATTCGTCGCGGGCGGCGGCGTCGATGGCGTAGGGCTTGTGGGCGGCGGTGATGCACACGCTGCCGGTGCGCTGGGCGAACAGCGGCGGGCCGCCGAGCCAGCCGCTCAGCCACTCGAACAGCTTCTGGCGGATGCCGGAGAGGTCCCGCCCGTGCATGGCGCGGATGGTCGCGGCTTCCGGGGCTGAGTCCATGATGTCGTAGAAGCGGTCGACCAGGGTGCGCAGCGCCGTCTCGCCGCCCAGCAACTCATAGGGCGCCACCCGGCGCGGCGCCGCCCGCGGCTCGGCGGCCGGGGTCGCCTGGGGCGTCGCGCAGCCGCCGGCGGCCGCGTCCTGGGCCTGGGTCTGGGTGGCGGTGTCGGTCATCATGCTCTCCCGCTCGGGCGGACCGTCACGCGCCTCGACGGCCGGCCGCTGACCTCGACAGTGGGGCGGTCCGCCTGCCCTGTCAACGCGTGCACCGTGCCACGCGACGGTGCGTCGCAGCGGGGTCCGG
>CAUJIW010000136.1 GCA_963205175.1 Pseudomonadota bacterium | reverse complement strand
GGGCAGCCATGGGAACCTCGAAATGCGGCGGTGCGACGGACCGCCCGAATATCTGGACAAATCGAAAATGAACGTTCATTCTCATGTTTGGAACTTAATCCCGGCCCGGTTTCGTGTCAACTGCTGGACCCGGGGAGGACGTATGAACGAACAGAACAGTGAGGCCGTGATTCGACGACAGTCGCTGGCGGACAGCCGGCGGGCGCAGATTCTGGAGGCGGCGGAGGCCTGCGCGCTGCGCGCCGGTTTCCATGGCGCCAGCATGGCCGAGATCGCCAAGCAGGCGGGCCTGAGTGTCGGCCAGATCTATCGCTACTTCGAGAACAAGGCGGCGATCATCGCCGGCCTTGCCAAGCGCGACCGCGACGAGTTCAGCGGTTTGTTCGACGCGCTGGAGCATAGCGACGATCTGCTGGGCGGCCTGAGCAACCTGATCATCGACGCGGTGCGGGCGTTCGCCGGCAGCAAGCACGCGGTACTGATGGTGGAAACGGTGGCGGAGACGGCGCGCAACGAGGAAGTGGCGCGCATGGTGCGGCTGACGGATGCCGAGGAACGCCAGCGCCTGCTCGACACGGTGGCCCGCCTGCGCCGGCCGGACTGGAGCGACGACGACGTGCTGCTGCGCACCGAGATGATGGCGATCATCATCGAGGGCATCGCCGTGCGGGCGATCCTGCACCCCGAGCTGGACAAGGAGAAGCTGGCCCAGCTGGCCGGCTGTCTGGTCCGCCATGCGCTCGACAGCGAGTCGGTGGCCGCATTGCGGACGCGCCAGGAAGCGGCGGTCAGCGGCTGAGCGTCAGATGGTGGCGGTGCGCGAGGGACCGCGCGGCTATTCCAGCGTCAGCAGATAGGTCACGACCTCCTGCCGCCGGGCGGCGTCGGCGATGCCCATGAACGGCATCCGGGTGCCGGGAACCAGTTTCTGCGGCGATGTCAGCCAGCGGTCGAGCGTCGCGGCGTCCCAGGTCAGGCCCGACTTTTTCAATGCATCGCTGTAAGCATAACCGGGCACTGAGGCGGCCTTGCGGCCGGCGACACCGGCGAGGCTGGGGCCGAAGCCGTTGCGGCCGGTCTCGATGGTATGGCAGGCGAGGCACTGGGTGAAGGCCGCCGGGCGTGTGGCCGGCGGCGGAGCCGCCGCCGTGTCGGCGCGGGCGGGCATGGTGGTCAAGGCGATGGCCGCGGCAAGCAGGGGAGGGGCGATCCGGACCAGCGCCGGGGTGACGCTACTCGACATGGGCGTTACTCCAACTCATGTTTGGGCATGCGATGATTGAGAAACGGCGGCATCCCGTGATGCCGCCGTCTCCATCGCCGACCGTCGGGATACTACCGGCGGTCAAGCTCCATGACCTTGGTCCAGGCGGCCACGAAGTCCTGAACGAACTTGTCCTTGGCATCATTGGCGGCATAGACCTCCGATACCGCCCGCAGTTCGGAGTGGGAGCCGAACACCAGGTCGACCGGGGTCGCCGTCCACTTGAGCTGGCCATTCTTGCGGTCATACCCCTCGTACAGACCGGCCGTCTTGGTCGATTTCGACCACTTGGTCGACATGTCGAGCAGGTTGACGAAGAAGTCGTTGGTGAGCTGGCCCGGCCGGCTGGTGAATACGCCGTGCGTCGCGCCGCCGGTGTTGGCGTTGAGGGCGCGCATGCCACCCACCAGCACGGTCATTTCCGGCACGGTCAGCGACAGCGTATCCGCCTTGTCGACCAGGGCTTCGGCGGGCGACAGCCGGCTGTCGGGACCATGGTAGTTGCGGAAGCCGTCAGCAGTGGGTTCCAAAACCGCGAAGGACGCAACATCGGTCTGTGCCGGGCTGGCATCCATGCGCCCCGGGGTGAATGGCACCTTGATGTCGTGGCCGGCCAGCTTCGCTGCCTGCTCGATGCCGGCGGCGCCGCCGAGCACGATCAGGTCCGCCAGCGAGACCTTCTTGCCGCCCTTCTGGGCGCGGTTGAAGTCCTTCTGCACCGCTTCCAGCTGCTTCAAGACCCTGGCAATCTCGGCTGGATTGTTGACGGCCCAGTTCTTTTGCGGGTCAAGCCGCAGGCGGCCGCCATTGGCACCGCCGCGGCGGTCGGTGTCGCGGTAGCTCGCGGCCGCCGCCCAGGCGGTGCGCACCAGTTCCGGCACGGTCAGCCCGGTGGCGAGAATCTTCGCCTTGAGCTGAGCGGTGTCCGCCGCGTCGATCAGCGGGTGATCGACGGCCGGGATCGGATCCTGCCAGATCAAGTCCACCTTTGGCGCTTCGGCGCCGAGATAGCGGGCCTTGGGCCCCATGTCGCGGTGGGTCAGCTTGAACCAGGCACGGGCGAAGGCATCGGCATAGGCATCCGGATTTTCGCGGAAGCGCTCGGCGATCTTGCGGTAGGCCGGGTCCATTTTGAGCGACAGGTCGGTGGTGAACATGATCGGCGTGTGCATCTTGCCGGCCACGTGGGCGTCCGGCACGAAGCGGGCGGCGTCGGCATTGCTCGGCACCCACTGGACGGCGCCGGCCGGGCTCTTCGTCTGCACCCAGTCAAAAGCAAACAGGTTGTCGAGATACTGCGTCGTCCACGCGATCGGGTTCGCCGACCAGGCACCTTCCAGCCCACTGGTGATGGTGTCTTCCGAGTGGCCCTTGCCGCATTTGTTCGCCCAGCCAAGGCCCTGCTGCTCGACACTGGCCCCCGCCGGATCGGCACCCAGGCATTCGTCGGGCTTGTGGGCGCCGTGCGCCTTGCCGAAGGTGTGGCCGCCAGCGATCAGCGCCACGGTTTCCTCGTCGTTCATCGCCATGCGACCGAAGGTGTCGCGGATGTCCTTGGCGGCGGCAATCGGGTCCGGATTGCCGTTCGGGCCTTCCGGGTTCACGTAGATCAGGCCCATCTGCACGGCGGCCAGCGGGCTTTGCAGCTTGCGGTCGCCCTGGTGGCGCTGGTCGCCGAGCCACTTGTTCTCGGGCCCCCAGTAGACGAGGTCGGGTTCCCAGTCATCGGCGCGG
>CAUJIW010000135.1 GCA_963205175.1 Pseudomonadota bacterium | reverse complement strand
CTGGGGCAGATTTCGGTCGCCGTGCGCGCCATGGGCTCGGTGACCATCGTCGCCGGTGTGCTGGTGCTGATCGGTGCCATCGCCGCCGGCCGTCAGGCCAAGACCTATGACTCGGTGCTGCTCAAGCTGCTGGGGGCGACGCGGCCGCAGATTCTCGCCAGTCTGGCGCTGGAGGATGCCGTGCTCGGGCTGGTGACCGGCGTCGTGGCGCTAGGTCTCGGGCTCACTGGCGGCTGGTTCGTGGTCACCCGCGTGCTGGAGCTGGGCTGGCAGTGGGCGGTGCTGCCGCCGGTGCTGACGGTGATCGCCGGTGCCGTGTTCACCCTGATCATCGGCCTGGCGGGCACCTGGAGCGTGCTGGGTGTCAGGCCCAATCAGGTGCTGCGCGCCGCCTGAGCAGGGAAAGCGCTGCGAACGTCTCTTAACAGCCTTGAAAGATGGCTCTGGTACGCCAATATTGTTGGCGTCCGCATTTTGCGGACTTGAGATTGTGAGGGAGAACCTGATGGTGAACCAGATCGACCCGCGTTTCGCCACCGCCCAGACCGGCGGGATGGCCCGGGCCGACATCGACGTTGGCCTGCGCAAGTACATGCTGGGCGTGTACAACTACATGGCCTCCGGCGTCCTGCTGACCGGCATGGTCGCGTTGCTCGTCGCCAGCGTGCCGGCGTTGCAGCAGTTCGTGTTCTTCACCCCGTTCAAGTGGGTGGCGCTGTTCGCGCCGCTGGCCATCGTGCTGTTCTTCAGTGTCCGCCTGCACGCCATGTCGGCGTCGACGGCGCAAGCGGTGTACTGGCTCTACGCCGGCGCCATGGGCCTGTCGCTGGGCAGCATCTTCCTTGTCTATACCGGCGCCTCCATCGCCAAGACCTTCTTCGTGACCGCGACCGCCTTCGGCGCGCTCAGCCTTTACGGCTACACCACCAAGAAGGATCTCTCGGCCTGGGGCACCTTCCTGATCATGGGCGTGGTCGGCCTGCTGGTTGCCAGCCTGATCAACATCTTCCTGAAGTCGAGCGGCCTGGAGTTCGTCATCAGCGCTGCCGGCGTGCTGCTGTTCGCCGGCTTGACCGCCTACGACACCCAGAAGATCAAGGAAATGTATTACGAGGGCGACGGCTACGAGGTCACTGCCAAGAAGTCGGTGTCCGGCGCGCTGGCGCTCTACCTCGACTTCATCAACCTGTTCCTGTTCCTGCTGCGCTTCCTCGGCAATCGCGAGTAGTCGCGGCGGACACAACGGACAAACCCGAGGCCCGGCCATTGCGCCGGGCCTTGTTGTCTGTCCGCCCTTGCTGCCTGGTCGGCTTGACTTGGCCGCCCGGCCTCTCTACCCACCCCGACTGCGACAGGTTCCCCCGCGAGGGGGATGAAAAGGGAATTCGGGAGCCCGGCGTCGCACGTCCCTCGTGGCGTGTGCCGTCAGCAAGGCCGAAGCTGTCCCCGCAACTGTGAGCGGCGAGCCCGCGTGTCACAGGCCACTGAACCTCGGTTCGGGAAGGCGACACGCTCCCCGTCAGGGGGATGGTCCAGGATCGGGCCATCAGGCACTGACCCGCAAGCCAGGAGACCTGCCTGCCGCGGTCGTCCATCGTCCGGTCGGGGTGTGCCGAACGAGCGGGTTCTCCCGTGAGGCGACGCCGTTGGGTCGGGTCGCGTAAGGGCGGGGGTATTTCTCCTCTCATCATGTCGTTCCGGCCTGTGGATCCGTTCGTCCAATGGAGGACACATGACCGATCGTATCACCCTGCCGCTGGCAGGCCTTGCCATCCTGCCGCTCGCCGGCATCACCTGTCTGCCGCTGGCCGCCCATGCCGACGAGGCGGCCGACCCGACCACCGTCATCGTCACGGCCAGCCGCCTCGGCCAGCCGCTGATGGACGTTGGCACGTCCGTCACCGTGCTCGAACAGGCGGAGATCGAGGCCAGCCAGTCGGTCCTGCTGGCCGACCTGCTGGCGCGCACGGCGGGTGTCAGCGTCAGCAGCAACGGCAACCTGGGCTCGGCGACCGCGCTGCGCATCCGGGGCGCCGAGACCGACCAGACGCTGGTGCTGGTGGATGGCGTGCGCCTCAACGACCCCACCGCGACCGGCGCCGGCGTCAACTTCGGCACGCTGACGCTGCACGGGATCGAACGCATCGAGGTGCTGCGCGGCCCGCAATCGACCATCTGGGGCAGCCAGGCGATGGGCGGTGTCGTCAACATCATCACCGAGCGTGGTGACGGCCCGCTGGGCGGGCGGGCCAGTGTCGAGGTCGGCGCGCGGGACACCGTGGACGTTGCCGCGCGCGTGTCGGGCAGCACCACCTTCGTCGATTACGCGGTGGGGGCGGGGCATTTCCGCACCGATGGCATTTCCTCGGCCGACGCCGCCGACGGCAACAGCGAGCGCGATGGCTATCGCAACACCACGGTGCATGCCAAGCTGCGGCTGAAGCCCAGCGAGACGCTGAGCCTCGATCTGCGTGGCTGGCTTGCCGATGCGCGCGTCGAGTTCGACGGTTACCCGGCGCCGAGCTACAGCTTCGCCGATACCGACGAATACGGCAAAAGCCGCGACGCGGTGTTCTATGCCGGCCTCAATCTGGACCTGCTGGACGGCCGCCTCGGCAATCGCCTGGCGGTGAGCTACACCGACACCAGCCGCGACAATTACGACCCGGCGCAGGCCAGCCCCCGGACGTATCGCGCTGACGGTTCGGTGGTGCGCGTCGAATATCAGGGCACGGCACGGATCACCGAGGGTTATACGCTGGTGTTCGGCGCCGAGACCGAGAAGTCGAAGTTCGACACCGAATCGAGCTACAGCGCCGACAAAGCCGACGTGCGCATGGACAGCCTGTACGCGGAGGTCCAGGCCAAGCCGGTGGCCGGCCTGTCGTTGACGGCGGGCGTCCGCTACGATGACCAGTCGCGCTTCGGGGACGCGACCACCGTGCGCCTCACCGCCGCCTACACCCCCAATCAGGGCAACACCATCCTGCGGGCGACCTATGGCGAGGGCTTCAAGGCGCCGAGCCTCTATCAGCTCTACAGCGATTACGGCAACGCGGCGCTGCGTCCCGAGACCGCCAAGGGCTGGGATGCCGGGATCGAGCAGGCGCTTGTCGAGGGCAAACTGCGGGTCGGCGCGACGGTGTTCGGTCGCAGGACGCGCAACCAGATCGACTTCTTCTCCTGCTGGGGCAGCACCAACCCGCTGTGCGACACCCACCCCTATGGCTTTTACGACAATATCGCGCGATCGCGCGCCAAGGGCGTCGAGCTGACCCTGGTCGCCCAGCCGGTGAAGCAGGTGGCGATCAACGCCAACTACACCTACACCGATACCGAGAACCGCTCGGCGGGGTCGGCCAATCTCGGCAACGTGCTGGCGCGTCGGCCCAGGCACGTCGCCAATGTGGCGCTCGACGTCATGCCGTGGCAGGCACTCACCGCGACACTGGCGGTGCAGCATGTCTCGGCGAGCTTCGACAATGCCGCCAACACCACCCGGCTGGCCGCCTATACGGTGGTCGACCTGCGGGCGCGTTACCGCGTCAACGATGTGTTCGGGCTGTTCGGGCGGGTGGACAACCTGTTCGACGTTCGCCGTCAGACCGCCGCTGGCTATGGCTCCATCGGCATCGGTGGCTTCGCCGGCGTCGAGCTGAACTTCTGATGCGAGCGGGCGGGACGATACGTGGCCTGACGGTCGCGGTGCTGGGCGCGGTATCGCTGGTTGTCGCCAGTGGCGCCGCGGCCGGATCGGCGCCGCCGCCGGCCCGTATCGTCTCGCTCAACCCCTGCCTCGATACCATTCTCGTCCACGTCGCCGATCGCGGGCAGATCGCGGCCCTCAGCCATTATGCGCGTGAGCCGGGCGGTTCCACCATCTCGGGCGTCGCGCGCACCCTGCCGTTCACCTACGAGACGGCCGAGGAGGTGATCGCCCGCAAGCCCGATCTCGTGCTCACCAGCCAGCACAGCCAGCCCGGCACCCGGGCGGCGCTGGCCCGCCTGGGCATCCGCACCGCGCTGTTCAAGGTGCCGGAGACGCTGGCGGAAAGCATCGATCAGGTGCGTGACGTTGCCGCCGCCGTCGGTCATCCGGCGCGCGGCGAGGCGCTGGCCCGCCGGATCGAGGCGGCGATGGCGGCGGCGCGCCAACAGGCGCGCGGCGTGCCGCCGATACCCACCGTGGTGTTCCAGCCTGGCGGCTTTTCTCCCGGCAAGGGCAGTCTGCCCGACGCCCTGCTGGCGCTCGCCGGCTTCGACAACGTGGCGGCGCGCTATGGCGTCGAGCACTGGGGCGTCATCCCGCTGGAACGGCTGGTCGCCGACCCGCCGCGGCTGGTGCTGGCAGGCGGGGGCACCCTCGGTGAGCCCTTCCAGCGGACCGGCCTGCTGGCCCATCCGGTGCTGGATCGCTTGGCTGGCCGGCTGACCATCGCGCCCTATCCGGCGCCGTTGTTTTATTGCGGTGGCCCGGCCATCCTGCCGGCACTGGCCTATCTGCAACAGGCGCGCCGCGAGGTTGCCGGCGTCGCCGCCACGTCGATCAAGGGGAGCGCGCGATGACCCGGACATCCCGCCTGCGCCTGCCCCTGGGCCTGTCGCTGGGCCTGTCGCTGGGCCTGGGCCTGCTGATCCTGGTGCTGGGGCTGGCGTCGCTCGCCGCCGGCAAGGTGTGGATTCCGGTCGCTGAACTGCTGTCGCCGGCCGACGCGCCGCGCTGGTTCATTGTCGCCGAGCTGCGCCTGCCACGCGCGCTGCTGGCGATTCTCGTCGGCGCCGGCCTTGGTCTTTCCGGCGCGGTGCTGCAAGGCTATCTGCGCAATCCGCTGGCCGACCCCGGTGTGCTGGGCGTGTCGGCGTGCGCCGCGCTGGGGGCGGTGCTGTCGATCTGGTTCGGCGTCGCCTATGGTGCCGCCTGGGTACTGCCCGCCTGCGCCATGGCCGGTGCGATCGGCGGCATGGGGCTGCTTTATGCGCTGGCGGCGCGGGCCCGCGGCATCACCACCTTCATCCTGGCCGGCGTCATCCTCAACGCGCTGGCTGGCGCGTTGACCTCGCTGGCCATCAGTCTGGCGCCCAATCCTTTCGCCACGGCAGAGATCATCACCTGGCTGATGGGCGCGCTGACCGACCGCTCGTTGCAGGATGTGGCGATGGTAACGCCCTTCGTGCTTGCCGGTGGCGCACTGCTGCTGACCACCGGCCGGGCGCTCGACGCGCTGATGTTGGGCGAGCTCACCGCCCGCTCGCTGGGCATCGACCTGACGCGGGTGCGCTGGCGGGTGCTGCTGGGGGTGGGGCTGATTGTCGGGGCCACCACGGCGGTGACCGGCATGATTGGTTTCGTTGGCCTGGTGGTGCCGCATCTGGTGCGCCCGCTGGCGGGCAATCGCCCGAGTGCGCTGCTGGTGCCGAGCGCGCTTGCCGGCGCGGCGCTGGTGCTGGCTGCCGATACCGTGGTGCGCATTCTGCCCGGTGGCACCGAGGTCAAGCTCGGCATCGCCATGGCGGTGCTGGGCGCGCCCTTCTTCCTCGGGCTGCTGCTGAAGATGCGCCGGGAGATCCTATGAGCATGCTCAGCTGTCGGGATGTGGTGATGACCGCCGGCGGCCGCCGCCTGCTGGGGCCGCTATCTGCCACTTTCAAGGCCGGTGCGGTGACGGCGGTGCTCGGCCCCAACGGTGCCGGAAAATCGACCTGGCTTGCCGCGCTCGCCGGAGTCGCCCGGCCGGCGAGCGGCCAGGTGATACTGGGGGATGCCGACATGGCGGGCCTCGACCCGCTGGTGCGTGCCCGTCGGCTCGGCTTCATGGTCCAGAGCCGCGACATCGCCTGGGGCGTGAGCGTCGAGACACTGGTGGGGCTGGGGCGAATCCCGCACCATCGCTATGTCACCCTTGATGACACGACGGACGCGGCGATGGTGGCGGCGGCGCTGGAGCGCTGCGATCTGGAGGCGTTGCGCCAGCGCGACGTGCTGACACTGTCGGGTGGTGAGCGGGCGCGGGTGCTGCTGGCCCGCGTACTGGCCGGCGGCCCCGACTGGGTGCTGGCCGACGAGCCGCTGGCCGGCCTCGACCCCGCCTACCAGCTCGAAATCGTCCGACTGCTACGCGGGCTGGCCGACGAGGGGCGCGGCGTGGTGGTGACGCTCCACGATCTGACGCTGGCGGGCCGGTTCGCCGATCGGGTGATGCTGCTCAAGGACGGCCGGCTGGTGGCTGAGGGCCCACCCGATGATGTGCTGACCCCAGGGATGCTGGGTGACGTCTATGGCGTCGGCGTCGAGGTGCTCACGGCCAGCGATGGCGCGCGGGTGGTGATGCCCACCAGACGGACCCCACGGGAGTGAGCCGGGGCGATGGACCGGCGGTGAGGCCCTCGGCCGGCGTTGTGGCGCCGGATGCGTATCCCGGGTTGCCGACGCGGCCCTGACTGGCCAGACTCGCCGGGCCGACCGACCAAAGTCGGGCGGACCAGGGCCCGCATCGGTGCTAAAGACACCGCGATGGCCCTGTGAGAGGCGCATTGTTTGGGAGGATGACATGGTGGACACGGCGACAGGCCAGGGCGCGGACTGGTATGGCCGGACCTATGCCGGTTGGATGGCGGACCCCAAGGGTTTCTGGGCCGAAGCCAGCACGGCGGTAACCTGGTCGACACCGTGGACGCAGGTGCTCGACGACAGCGACAAGCCGCTCTATCGCTGGTTTGTCGGCGGAGAACTCAACACCTGTTACAACGTCATCGACCGTCATGTGGAGGCCGGGCGCGGCGACCAGCCGGCGCTGATCCACGACAGCGCCATGACCGGCGTGGTGCGCCAGTTCACCTATGCCGAGCTGCAAACGGAAGTCGCTCGCGTCGCGGGGGCCTTCCGGGCGCTTGGCGTCGGCAAGGGCGACCGGGTGGTCATCTACATGCCGATGGTGCCGGAGGCGGTGTTCGCCATGCTGGCCTGTGCCCGGCTGGGCGCGGTGCACTCGGTGGTGTTCGGCGGCTTTGCCGACAAGGAGCTGGCCAAGCGGGTGGATGACGCCAAGCCGGTGCTGGTGGTGACGGCCTCGTGCGGCCTGGAAGCCGGCCGGGTCGTTGAATACAAGCCGATCCTCGATTCCGCGCTCGACATCGCCGAGCACAAGCCGGCCCACTGCCTGATGCTGCAGCGGCCGCAATGCACGGCCTCGATGGTCGCGCCACGCGACGTCGACTGGCAGGCTGTCATGGCGACCGCCGAACCGGCGGCCTGCGTGCCCGTGGCTGCCACCGACCCGCTCTACATCCTCTACACCTCGGGTTCGACCGGCGTGCCGAAAGGCGTGGTGCGTGACAATGGCGGCCACCTGACCGCGCTGCTGTGGAGCATGGAGCACATCTACGGCGTCAAGGCCGGCGACGTGTTCTGGGCGGCCTCGGACATCGGCTGGGTGGTGGGCCACAGCTATATCGTCTATGCGCCGCTGGCGGCGGGCTGCACCACCATCATGTACGAAGGCAAGCCCGTTGGCACGCCGGACGCCGGCGCCTTCTGGCGGGTGATCGAGCAGCACAAGGTGAAGGTGCTGTTCGTCGCGCCCACCGCGTTTCGCGCCATCAAGAAGGAAGACCCGACGGCGAGCCTGCTGGCGAAGTACGACATTTCCTCGCTGGAAACGCTGTTCCTGGCTGGTGAACGCGCTGACCCGGAGACGGTGAAGTGGGCGCAGGCGACGGTGAAGGTGCCGGTGATCGACCACTGGTGGCAGACCGAGCTGGGCTGGCCGGGGGCCGCCAATTTCGCCGGTTCCCGCCTGATGCCGGTGAAGATCGGCAGTGCCGGGCTGCCGGTGCCGGGCTATGAAATCCACATCCTGTCACCGGCGTCGGAGGTGCTGGAGCCCAACCAGACCGGCGACGTGGCAATCAAGCTGCCGCTGCCGCCGGGCGCGCTGCCGACGCTGTGGAACAACGCGGAAGGGTACAAGAAGACCTACCTCGTCGACCATCCCGGCTATTACATGACCGGCGACGCCGGTTTCATCGATGACGACGGCTACCTCCATTTCATGAGCCGCACCGACGATATCATCAACGTCGCCGGCCACCGGCTGGCCACCGGCGCCATGGAGGAAGTGGTCGCCACCCACCCGTCGGTCGCCGAGTGCGCGGTGATTGGCGTGGCGGACGAGGTCAAGGGCATGGTGCCGATGGCGTTCGTCGTGCTCTATGCCAGCGAAATCCGCTCCAAGACCGACATCGAGCGCGAGGTGGTCAAGAAGGTGAGGGACACCATCGGGCCGGTGGCGGCACTGAAGATGGTGCTGCCGGTCAAGGCGCTGCCCAAGACCCGCTCGGGCAAGATCCTGCGCAAGACCATGCGCCAGATCGCCGACGGCGAGCCCTATCAGGTGCCCGCCACCATCGACGATCCGGCGGTGCTGGCGGAGATCCGCCGTACACTGCATGAGCATGGTTTCGACGTCCGTCACCCGGACTGAGGCTTCGGCGTCCGCCATCCGGACGGACAGCGCCCGGTTGATGACGCCGCACGGGCGCCCGGTTTCAGCCTGTCGGAACGATCACGCTGGCCAGCCGTTCCACCTCGTCACGGTCGTGGCTGACATAAAGGATGGGCACTCCCAGTTCGTCCCGCAGGCGCTCGATCACGCCCATGATTTCCTCGCGCCGCGGTCGGTCGAGCGATGCTAGCGGTTCGTCCATCAGCAGGAAGCGCGGGCCCGACAGCAGCGCCCTGCCAATGGCGACGCGCTGGGCCTCGCCGCCTGACAGCGTGCGCGGCCAGCGGTCGAGCAGATGGCCGATCCCGAGGAAGCGCGTGGCTTCCGCAAGATCCATCAAGCGGTCCGCCGGTCGCGCCAGTCTCCAGCCATAGAGCAGGTTGTCGCGTACCCGCTGGTGCGGGAACAGCCGGCCGTCCTGGAAGACATAACCGGCGCGGCGCTGACGGGCGGGCACGTCGATGCCCGCCATGCTGTCGAACAGCACACTGCCGCCGACGGCGATGCGACCGGCGTCCGGGCGCAGCAGCCCGGCGATCATCTGGAGGATCGAGGTCTTGCCGGCGCCTGACGGGCCGAACAGCGCCGTCAGTCCGCCGTCGCTGGAGAAAGCGACGCGGATCGTCCGGTCGCCGAGGCGGCGTTCAATCCTGACATCAAAGGACATGGCCGCCCCGTCCAGGCCCGGTGCGCCGGGCCAGTACTTCCGATGCAACCAGCGCCACCAGCGAGAGGGCGACGGCGATCAGTGCCAGGCGGGTGACCACGGCCTCGCTGCCCGGCACCTGCAAGGCACTGTAGATGGCGATGGGCAGCGTGCGTGTCTCGCCGGGGATGTTCGAGACGAAGGTGATCGTCGCGCCGAATTCACCCAGCGAGCGGGCGAAGCCGAGCACGGCCCCCGCCAGAAGGCCGGGCAGCGCCAGCGGCAGGGTGATGGTCGCGAACACGCGCGGGCGCGAGGCGCCAAGCGTCTCTGCCGCCTGTTCGAGCCGATGGTCCACCGCCTCGATCGACAGCCGCATTGCCCGCACCATCAGCGGCAGGGCCATGACCGCCGCGGCCAGTGCGGCGCCGGTCCAGCGGAACATGAAGACGATGCCCAGCGTCTCGGCAAACCAGCGCCCGAGCGGCCCGGTGGTGCCAAAGGCGAGGAGTAGCAGCCAGCCCGTCACCACCGGCGGCAGTACCAGTGGCAGATGGACCAGCGCATCAAGCAGGATTCGCCCCGGAAACCGTCGGCGCGCCAGCAGCCACGCGAGGCCGAAGGCCACCGGCAGGCACGCCGCCACCGCCACGCCGCTAACCTTCAGTGACAGGGTGATGATGGCCCATTCGTCGGGAGAGAGCGCCATGCGGCCTCAGCGCGCCGAGAATCCGCGCCGGACAAAGATCGCCTTGCCCTCGCCTGACAGGAGAAACCGGCGAAACGCTTCCGCTTCCGGATGGGTCGAGGTACGCAGCACGGCAAGCGGGTAGGTGATCGCCGGGTGTGAGCCGGCCGGGAACGTGCCCACCACCCTGATCCGCGCCGACGCCCGCGCATCGGTCGCATAGACGATACCCAGCGGGGCCTCCCCGCGCTCCACCAGGGCCAGCGCCGCGCGGACATTCTCGGCACGGGCAATGCTGCCGGAAACGGACGGCCACACCCCCAGGCTGGTCAGCGCCGCCCGGCCATAGCGCCCGGCGGGCACACTGTCGGGGTCCGCCATCGCCAGGCGGCCCTTGCCCAGCGCGCCCGCCAGCGGGAATCCGGGCCCGATGGTCAGCCGGGCATTCCCGCCGGGTGGTTCGACCAGCACAAGACGGTTCGACAGAAAGGATACGCGGCTGCCGACCCGGATCAGTCCTTTCCTGGCGACATGATCCATCCAGTCCTCGTCAGCCGAAATGAACAGATCCGCCGGAGCACCGGCCTCGATCTGGCGGGCCAGTGCCGACGATCCGGCAAAGGAGATCACCGGGCGCCGATGGCCGCGGGCGGTCCAGGCGTCGGCTGTATCGGTCAGGGCTTCCTGCAGGCTCGCGGCAGCCAGCACCAGGACCCCGCGCGGCCGCGCCTGGGCAGGAGCTGCACCGATGACGGCGGCAAGGAGCAGGAGGAACAGGGTGCGAAGGGGCGACACGAACAGTCATCCATTTTGCTGTGTTGCATGGTATATAGGCTGGTGGCCAGCCGGCCAACCGCAAACTCATGCTTTCTGGCTGGGCTTGGGTTCGGCCCGTATCGCCTGCGCGAGCGCTGCGTGATCCGGGCAAGTGGCCGCGTGCTCAAGCTGCGCCTGCAAACCACGATAGTGTGCGAGGATGTTCTCGCCGAACTCGGTAAGCCGCGCGCCGCCGCCGTGAGCGCTGCCGGGTGCCGTGGCGACCAGCGGCTGCTGCCAGCAGCGGTTCATCGTGTCCACAAGCAGCCAGGCGCGGCGGTAGCTCATGCCCATGGCCCGGCCCGCAGCCGAGATTGACCCCTGTGCCCTGATGGCCTCAAGCAGGTCGGCCTTGCCTGGGCCCATGGCAATCTCGTCGCCGCTGTAGAGGCGGATGACGATCCTTAACGACTGATCTGATCGCATCGCCGCAGGCTAGTGCGGACCGCGCGGCCGGGCAAGCGCAGGACCCTCGGCTTCCAGCAGCGCGAGCGCCGCCATCGCCGGACTTGATCCGGGCATCCACGGACATCGCTTCCACCTGCCGCGCCCTGTCCGGCAAGGCCGCTGCCCCGGCCACCTGCTTACACGGCCTCACCCCGGCACGACAATGCCATGGATAATTCCCCCCCCCTGGGTGGCGGGTCCGGCAGGGGTGGCGGGTCCGGCAGGGGTGCGGGCTGGCGGGGCGGGGGCTGGCGGATGGCGCTGAGCGGATGGATGGTGACCCCGGCAGGACTCGAACCTGCGACCTGCGGTTTAGGAAACCGTCGCTCTATCCGGCTGAGCTACGGGGCCACGGCTGCTGGGCTAGCAACTCCCCAAGGGGCGGTCAACCGGCGCGGTCGGGGCCGCCGGCCGCAAGGCCCCGGCCCAGTGACTTCCGCCCCGTGACTCCGGGCGCTGGATCTCATGTGACGGGCAGGGCGCTGACGGTGCGGAACACGTCCTCGAACATCGCGGTGGTCAGCCGGCCGGTGTTGGTATTGTAGCGCGAGCAGTGATAGCTATCCACCAGCCACAGCCCGGAGGGCAGCTTGTGGGTGGCGTTGTGGGCGAAGCGGTACTTCGGCAGCTTGCCGCCGGCGGCCTTGATCGCCGACTGATGGGCGACCTGGCCCAGCGCCACCATGGCCTTGAGCCTGGGCAGGGCGGCGATCTGGGCTTCCAGGAACGGCCGGCAGGCGTGGATTTCCACCGGCAGCGGCTTGTTCTCCGGCGGCACGCAGCGCACCGCGTTGGAGATGAAGCAGCCACGCAGGGTCAGGCCGTCGTCGGGGCGCTGCAGATACGTGCCGTCGGCCAGGCCGAACTTCAGCAGCGTGGCGTAAAGCAGGTCGCCGGCATAGTCGCCGGTGAACGGCCGGCCGGTGCGGTTGGCGCCCTGCAGACCGGGCGCCAGGCCGACGATCAGCAGCCAGGCATCGGGGTCGCCGAAGCCGGGGACGGGGCCGTTGAACCAGTCGGGGAACTTGGCCCGGTTGGCGGCGCGGAAGCCGGCGAGACGCGGACAAAGCTGGCAATCGGCCGGCGGTTCGGTGGAATGAGGGTTGTGGTCCATGCCCGAGTGGAATAGGGGGCTCGGCCCATGGAGACAATGGTTCTCATCGCGTTGGGTTCAAATCGCCGTCATCCCCGCCATGGCGGCCCGGCCGACGTGCTGCGCGCGGCGATGCGGGAACTGGCCGGCCCGGGGCTGCGCGTCACCGGCGTCTCCCGGCTCTACCACACCGCGCCGCTGGGGCCGCCGCAGCCGGCTTACGTCAACGCCGCGCTGCGGGCGGTGACGTCGCTGGCGCCGGCTGAACTGCTGCGGCGGTTGCAGGCGATGGAGCGGCGCTTCGGCCCCAAGGGCCGCCGCCACTGGGGCGAGCGGGTGCTCGACCTCGACATCATCGGCTACGGCACACGGGTGATCCCCGGCCGGCTGGGCTGGCGCACCGGCCACGGCTTCGCGGTGCCGCACCGGCGGGCCCATGAGCGGGCCTTCGTGCTGCGGCCGCTGCTGGATGTCGCGCCCGCGTGGCGCCACCCGGTGCTGGGTCTCACCGTGCGCCAGCTGGCGGCCCGGGTCGACGGCCGGCGCTGGATCCGCGCGGTCGCCGAGGTCTGAGCGCGCCAGCGGCACGCCCCCCCAGAGTCTGATCAGGGCCCGGCGGGGCCTAGTCCACCAGTGCGCCGCCCTTCATCACCGCCGTGACCTTCGACAGCAGGCCGATGTCGGCCAGCGCGTCGCCATCGATGGCGATCATGTCGGCATAACGGCCGGGGCTGATGGCGCCGACGTCGCGGCTCCAGCCCAGCACGTCGGCGGCGACCACCGTCGCGGCCTGGATCGCCTGCATCGGCGTCATGCCGTAGCGCACCATATAGGGGAACTGGCGGGCGTTGTCGCCGTGGGGGTAGACGCCGGCATCGGTGCCGTAGGCGATCTTCACCCCGGCCTTCACCGCCTTGCGGAAGCCGTCGCGCTGGGCGTCGGTGGTCTCGCGGTTCTTGCGCAGATGGCCCTCCGGCCAGCCCTCGCGGGTGCCGACCTCCTCGATGTAATCACCGTTGTAGATGTCCATCACCAGCGCGACGCCGCGCGCCTTGGCCAGCGCAATGCCCTCGTCGTCGATCAGCGAGGCGTGTTCCACCGAGCGCACGCCGGCGCGGATCGCCGCCTTGATGCCGGCGGCGCCATGGGCGTGCGCCGTGGCATAGCTGCCGTGCTGGGCGGCTTGCGTGACTACCGCCCGCATCTCCTCCTCGGTCATCTCCATCTGGCCGGGCTCGGTGCCCTCCGCCAGCACCGCGCCGGTCGCGATGATCTTGATGGTGTCGACGCCGTGCTGGAACAGATAGCGGGTGCGCACGCGCGCCTCGGCGGCATCGGCGACGACGCCCACCCGCATGTCGGCGGGCACCGCCACGTCGGGGGCAAAGCCGGTCACCTCGCCGCCGCCGCCGGGCGCGGTGATGTAGGCGCCGACCACCGACATGCGCGGCCCCGGCACCCGGCCGGCGTTGATGGCGTCGCGCAGGGCGACATCGGTGAAGGCGCGGAAGCAGCCGACGTCGTGCACGGTGGTGAAGCCGGCCTTGAGCGTGGTGTGGGCGTTCTGGGCGCCGACCAGCGCGATCTCGGCGACCGAGTGCAGCAGCGGCTCGGCGACGTTGCTGGTCTGGCCCCAGTCGGCGAGATGGGTGTGCATGTCGATCAGCCCCGGCAGCACCATGTAGCGCGACCAGTCCACCAGCTTGGCATCGGCGGGCGGCGCGGCATAGGCGGTGACCGCGGTGATTCGCCCGTCCTCGACGCGGATCAGCTGGTCGGTCAGCACGCGACTTTTTTCCACATCCACCAGCTTGCCGGCGCGCACATACAGCGTGTCGGCGCCGGCGGAATGCAGCGGCAACAGGGCAAGGCCCGTGCAGATCGCCAGGCCGAGACGGCGAATGGTCGGGAAGGGGCGGGGCAGCATGGCGACGGGGTTCCTGCTCGGGTCAGTGCATGATTGACGGCGGTTGGTCCGCGTGAATAGCCTCCGGGCATCCGGGGGCCGGATGACCGGATTGGACCGCAAGCGCACGGCGCGGGCAAGCGGGAATCAGCGCCCCGGCCTCTTGCAGCACGCACGCCCTCCGGCGTGCGGCGATACCCAGGGACTGGAGTTTTTTCCGATGATGACGATGCGCAAGGCAGCAGTGCTGGTTTCCACGGCGGTGGTGGTTCTGGCGGGGACGGGCGCGCCGGGCGCGCTCGCGGGCGCCGCCGGCAAGGCCGCGGCGGACGCCGCAACGCAAGCCCAGGCGCGCGACATCCTCGGCCGTTCGGTGGCCTTCCGCACGGTGAAGGGGCAGGGCCAGACGGTGGCCTATGCCAATTACCTCGCCGGTCTGCTGAGGCAGGCGGGCTTTGCCGAGGCCGACATCACCATCACGCCGATGGGCGACACCGCCACCTTCGTCGCCCGCTATCGCGGCACGGGCAAGAAGAAGCCGATCCTGGTATCGGCGCACATGGACGTGGTGGAGGCCTTCCCCAAGGACTGGGAGCGCGATCCCTTCACCATGACCGCCGACAACGGCTACCTGTTCGGGCGCGGCGTCGAGGACAACAAGTTCGACCTGTCGATGGTGATGGCGACGGTGCTGCGCCTGAAGCGCGAGGGCTTCAAGCCCAGCCGCGACATCGTGCTGGTGTTCTCGGGCGACGAGGAAACCGAGATGAAGACCACCCGGGCGCTGGCCACCCAGTTCCCGGATGCCGAGCTGCTGCTCAATTCCGACGGCGGCGGCGGCTCGCTGGCCGAGGACGGCAAGCCGATCGGCTATTATCTGCAGGCGGCGGAGAAGACCTACGCCGACTTCGCCATCACCGTCACCAATCCCGGTGGCCACTCCAGCGTGCCGCGCAAGGACAACGCCATCTACGAACTGGCCCAGGCGATCGACCGCATCGCGGCCTATGAATTTCCGGTACAGGCCAGCGAGCTCACCCGCGCCTCGTTCCGCGCCACCGCCAGGAACACGCCGGGCGACCTGGGCGCGGCGATGACGCGTTTCGCCGACAATCCCGACGACAAGCAGGCGGTGGCCACCATCGCGGCGCACCCGGAATATGTCGGCCAGTTGCGCACCACCTGTGTCGCCACCATGCTCAGTGGCGGCCACGCGCTCAACGCGCTGCCGCAGAGCGCCACGGTGTCGGTGAACTGCCGTATCTTCCCCGGCGTCGCGGTGGAAAGCGTGCGTCAGACGCTGGCGCAGGTGATCGCCAACCCGGCCGCCAAGGTGGTGACGCTCGACGATCCCACCGCGTCGGACGCCTCGCCGCTGCGCAAGGACGTGACGGCGGCGGTGCGCAAGGCGGTGGATCGCGTTTATCCGGGCCTCAACATCATTCCCTCGATGTCGTCGGGCGCCACCGACAGCCTGCATTTCCGCGCCGCCGGTATTCCCAGCTACGGCGTGTCGGGCCTCTACGCCAAGGCGTCCGACGGCTATGCCCACGGCCTCAACGAACGGGTGGCGGAGGCCGCACTGGCGCCGGCGCTCGACCACTGGCACACGGTGCTCACCGAACTGGCGAAATAACCGCCGTCGCGCGGGGGCGGCGTTCAGTCGGTGAGCTGGGTGTGGAGGTGGCGGCGGAACGCCACCTCGCCGCGCGGCGCCTCGTCGAGTTCACGCGCATAGCGATGGCCGGCATAGACCGCGTGCGCGATCAGCCCCGGCGCCAGCGCATCGCCGATGCAGGCCATGGTGCGGACGCCATGGTCCGCCCACGCCGCCTCGCGGGCCTTCAGCGCCCGGTACAGCGCGTCGTCGGGCTGGCGCATGGTCAGCGTCACCAGCGCCGCGCAGTCGAGCGTCCGCGTAGCGCCGGACCACACATGCTCCAGCGTCACCTGGCCGGCGGTCAGCGCGGTGACGTTGTGGGCCGGCAGCTGTGTCACCGCCAGCGCGTACAGCCGCTTCTGGATGTGGCGATAGTCGAGTGTGTTGGCGCCCCACGAGGCGACGGTGTCGTCGGGCGTCACCAGCGTGACGGCGTGGCCGTCGACGCGCAGTTTCTCGGCCAGCACGCTGCTCATGTAGAAATAATCGTCGTCGAAAATCACCACCGGCCCGGCCGGCAGCGCGACGCCGTTCATGATGTCGTCGGGCGTGAACAGGGTCGGGCCGTCGAAGCCCGGCACCGCCGCGCCGTTGGAGCGGCCGTAGCCGTCGCGCCGCCAGTGACTGCCGGTGGCCAGCACCACATGGTCGGCGCCGAACTCCAGCACGTCGTCGTCGCCGAGCCGGCTGTCGCGGTAGATCGAGACGTTGGTCATCCGGTTGAGCTGGCCGACCCGCCAGTCGCGCACCCGGCCCCATTCGGCGAGCCCCGGCAGACGGGCCTCGCGGGTCACCCGGCCGCCCAGTTCGGTGGTCGCTTCCGCCAGGTGCACCTCGTAGCCGCGCTGGCCCAGCGCGCGGGCGGCCTCCAGCCCGGCGGGGCCGGCGCCGACCACCAGCACCCGGGCGTCGGATTTTTTCGGCGCGATGATTTCCGGGTGCCAGCCCTTGCGCCATTCCTCGCCCATGGTCGGGTTCTGGGTGCAGCGGATCGGCGTGATGGTCATGTCGCCCGACACACAGATATTGCAGCCGATGCACTCGCGGATGTCGTCAACGCGCCCTTGCTCGATCTTGCGCGGCAGGAACGGGTCGGCGATCGACGGGCGGGCGGCGCCGATGAGATCGAGCACGCCGCGGCGGATCTGCGACACCATGGTGTCCGGCGAGGTGAAGCGACCGACGCCGACGACTGGCCGGGTGGTGGTCTTCTTGACGAAATCGATGAACGGTTCCTGCGCGCCTTCCGGCGCGAAGCGCGACGGCACGGAATCATTGTACCAGGCGGCGAGGTTGACGTCCCACAGGTCCGGGTGCTCGGCCAGCATGGCGACGATGTCGCGGGATTCCTCCAGCGTCACGCCGTCGGCGCCCAGCAGCTCGTCGGTGGCGAAGCGCAGGGCGACGGCGCAGCGATCGCCCACCGCCTCGCGGGTATCCTCCAGTACCTCGCGCAGCAGCCGCACGCGGTTCTCCAGCGAGCCGCCATATTCATCGGTGCGCTGGTTGCGCCGGCGCTGCAGGAAATGCATGGCCAGGCTCAGATCGTGGGCGGCGTAGACATAGATGATGTCGAAGCCGGCGCGCCGGGCCCGCAGCGCCGCGTCGCGGTGCCAGCGGCGGTAGGCGCGGATGTCCTCCCGGTCCATGGCGCGGGCCTGGTGCGGATAGCCGTATTTGCTCGGCTGGTGGCTGGGCGCCAGCAGTACCTCGCGGGAATAGAGGTTGGAGGCGGTGGGGCCGTTGTGCGTCAGCTCGACCGCCGCCAGCGCGCCATGGGCATGCACCTTGTCGCACATCAGCGCCAGGGCGGGGATGTCGTGGTCGTCCCACAGCCGGGCCTCGACATAGGGCGAGACGTCGCCGGAGGGGTGGATCTCGCATTCCTCGGTCGACACCACCGCCCAGCCGCCCTCGGCCTTGACGCCGCGCATGGCGGCGTGGGCCTGCGGCATGGCGTGACCCATGCCGTTGCAGTGGGGCACCTGGGAAAAGCGGTTGCGCGCTGTCACCGGGCCGATTTGCACCGGCTCGAACAGGATGTCGTAGCGGGGGTCGCGGGTCATGTCGGGTGTCCTCGGGGGTGGTTCAGGTGCTGGCGCGCCGTCCCTTCATCAGGGCATAGACGGGGATGCCCAGCGCCACCAGCGCCAGGCACCACAGGAAGGCCTCCGCCCCGGCGCCGTAGAGCGTCCACAGCGCATAGCCGCTGGCCAGTGCCGCCACCACCAGCAGGGCGATCTGCCGGCCGCTGCTGCCCTGGGGCATCCGGCCCGCCAGCGCCAGCCTGAGCGCCGACAGCGAGACTGCCAGATACATGATCAGGTTGGCCGACGTCGAGATCAGCACGATGAAGGTGAACACCTTCACCATCGAGGCCGAATAGTTCATCAGCACCATGGCGCTGACCAGGGCCGAGGTGATGACCAGTGCGCTGCCGGGCGTGCCGTGGCGGGACTGACGGGCGAACAGGCGCGGAAAAATGCCGTCCTCCGCCAGCACGCGCGGCATTTCGCCCTGCACCAGAATCCAGCCGTTGAGGGCGCCGAAGCCGGAGATGAAGGCGAACAGCGCCAGCAGCGTGGCGGCACCGGCGCCCCAATGCTGCCGCACCACCTCGGCGAACGGCGCGCTGGAACTGGCGGCGACCTCGCGCGGCAGCAGCATCACCACGGTCATGCAGGCGACGATGTAGATCAGCCCGGTCACCAGGGTGCCCCAGATGGTGGCCAGCGGAATGGTGCGGGCCGGGTTGTCGACCTTGTCGGCCGGCACCGTCGCCGTCTCCAGTCCCAGCAGGCCCCACAGCGCCAGGATGGCGGTGGCGGTCATGGCGTCGAGGGTGACCGGTTGCGGCTCGGCGCGGATGGCGTCGGTCTGGCCGCTGCCCAGCAGATAAAGACCAAGCGCGCCCACCGCCAGCAGCGGCATCAGTTTCAGGATGGTGGTGACCATCTGCACCGCGCCCATGGTGCGGGTGCCGCGCCAGTTGACGTAGGTAAGCAGCCAGATCATTGCGGTGGTTACCAGCGCCGGGCCGGAAGGTGTGGCCTTGATGGCAGGCACCAGCTCGGCGAGATAGGCGGTGGTGCCGATGGCCACCGCCGCGTTGCCGACCCAGGTGCCGACCCAGTAGGCCCAGGCGACGAGAAAGCCGACCCCCTCGCCAAAGGCCGCGCGCGGATAGACATAAGGCCCGCCGGCGCCCGGCACCACCCGCGACAGCGCGGCGAACACCAGCGCCAGCATCATCGCCCCGGCGACGGTGAAGGCCCAGCCCCCCAGGCCGTTGACGCCGTAGGGCGCCAGCGACGCCGGCAGCATGAACACGCCGGAGCCGATCATGTTGCCAACCACCAGGGCGGTGCACATCCACAGCCCCAGCGCACGGGTGGATTTTCCCGCCATGGCGTCAGGCGGCGAGATCGGCGGTGGCGTAGGCCTGGCGCAGCAGGTTCTGGAAATGCCAGACGCCGGACTCGCGCCTGGGGCACAGCCGCCCGGCGGTGTAGGAGCCGGACATCAGGCCCTTCTGCACCGCCAGGCAAATGGCGATGTCTTCCTGCTGGATTTCGTCGCTGAACGCCTGGTCGTTGTCGATGCGGGCGGCGACCTCGGGGCTCGGCGTGTAGTAATAGTCGAACTCGACGCGGCAGCGCTCCAGCCCCAGCGGCAGGATGCGGTTGGTCTGCATCCGCCCCGGCATGATGTTGAGCATGACGTTGGGGTAGATGAAATAATACCAGGCCTGGCCATCGCCGTAGATGTCGGTGCTGTTGCGCAGCGGCGAGTGCTGCAGCGAATACCAGTCGAACAGCTCGGTGTCGTAGACGCTGTAGTCCAGCACCCGGCTCAGCCCCGGATGCACGGCCGGCAGGTGATAGCCTTCGAGGAAGTTGTCGATATAGACCTTCCAGTTGCAGTCGATGTCGTAGGAGACACGGTGGTAGAAGCGCATCGCCGCCAGATCGACCGGCCGGATGCGCTCGACAATGCCGCCATAGACCGTCTCGAACGGCGCCACCGCGTCGTCGAGGGCGACGAACACCAGGCCCTGCCATTCGCGCACCTGCACGGTGGGCAGGCGGATGTCGGCGACGTTGAAATCCTGTGCCTCGGCCATTTCCGGCGCCATGCGCAACTGGCCGTCGAGGTCGTACAGCCAGCTGTGATAGGCGCATTTCAGGCGCCTGGCGCCGCGGCCGTTGCAGGTGGCGATCGGGCCGGCGCGGTGCCGGCAGACATTGTGGAACGCGTTGAGGTGACCGTCCTCGTGACGGACGATGAGAATGGGCGTGCCGGCGATCTCGGTGACGACATGGTCGCCGGAGCCCGCGAGATCGCCCGCGTGCGCCGCCAGCTGCCAGGAGCGGGCGAACACCGCCTGCTGCTCCACCGCCTGCCAGCGCGGATCGCGGTAGAACCGGGCATCGAGCGCCAGCGCCTGTTCCAGAGGTTGGGTTTGCAGCAGAGGCGAGGGAGGCATGGGCAGGACCTTGAGAAGAAGAGTCGGCGGCGCGCGGGCTCAAGCGCGCGCCGCCGGAAGGCCGGTCAGAACTTCTGACCGAATTTCAGACCCACGGTACGCGGTTTGATCGGCACATAGTAGGTGTTGTCACCGCAGACCGCCTCGGCGCACTGGGTGTAGCGGGTGACCTGGCCGCGTTCGTCGAACAGGTTGACCGCGTAGAGTTCCATGTGCCAGTTGCCGCGCGCGACGCCGAAGGAGAAATCGAACGTCGTGTAGCTGGGCAGCTTGCCGAGAATCGATCGCTCGAACAGACGCAGATCGGACTGGCTTGCGCTCTGGTGAACGATCGAGCCCTGCACGTGCGCTTCCAGTTCGCCCAGGGCGAACTCGTAACGCGCGGTGGCGTTGCCCTTGAACTTCGGCGTCACCGGCAGGCGGGTGCCCTTGGGCGCTTCAGGGTCGGGGCAGACGGTTTCCGGGTCGCCGTTCTCATCGACGAAGCCGCAGTAATTCTCATGCAGCTTGGCGTCGGTGTAGGCGGCAGCACCGGAAAGAGTAAGGCCGTCGGCAACGGCGATGGTAACGTCGGTCTCGACACCCTTGATGCGGGCCTGGCCGGCATTCTTGATTTCCGTCAGGCCCTGGGCGCCGAGGATGGAGAACTGGAAGTTCTTCCAGTCTTCCCAGTAGAAGGCGCCGTTGAACCGCACCCGGTTATCCAGCCAGCTCGTTTTCCAGCCGATTTCATAGTTGGTCAGGAAGTCCGA
>CAUJIW010000134.1 GCA_963205175.1 Pseudomonadota bacterium | reverse complement strand
GCGCCGACTGGTCGTTCTGCAGCCTGGTGATCGCCTCGGCCATGTTGACGTCCTCGATATTGGAGACGAAATCCTCCAGATAAGCGCTCCGGTTGCTCATCAGGTCGCCAATTTCCTCGACCCGCTTCTGGCGCAGGCCGTTGGCCACCTGATACTGCTGGATGCCCTGAATGGCGCTGTCCAGTGCCGCGAGTTCGCTTTCCAGATAAGCCTTCTCGGTGTCGTCAAGCTGCCCGTTCAGGCCGCCCGGCGTGGTGTCGTGAAACTGCTTGATACGCTGGATGACCTCCATCAGCGGCTGGGCCACCTCGTCGGCAAGGACGCCATACTGCATCTCGTAGGTATCGGCGATGCGGACGGTGGCCTTGATCTGGTCGTTGTTGAACGCATCCGCGACGTTGCCGAGCGCGGCCAGGTCGTCCAGGGTTTCGGCGGAAAACGGCTTGGTCGTGGTGCGCGACCCCGAGAACAGGTAACTGCCGCCCACCATGGTGTTGAGCGTCGATTTCAGCATTTCGAAGCTCGTCTCCAGCGTCTGCTGAAACCCCTGGGCATCACCGGTGGCAACCACCTCCAGCACCGACTGGCGCAGGGACCGCGAGGAATCGATGAACGCTCCAATCTGAAGATCCAGGGTCGACAGTGTCTGGTTGAGATAGGTGCCGGTCTTGATGAACGAATCCGTCTGCGCCTTCAACGCCTTGGCTGAAACCAGCGTGGAGGTATCGGAGGCAATGCCGGCATAGTCCTGCGACTTCTTGCCGGTGTTCACCTGCTGTTGCGCCTTGAACAGATCGGTCTGGCTCTTCAGCACCGACGACAGCAGGGCCTGGTTCTGGGAAAAACTCGCGACGCGGGTCATGGCTCGGTCTCCTGATGCCAGCAGTTACTGGATGACGGTAAGCAGCGTGTCGTACATGTCACGCGCGGTGGTCATCAGCCGTGCGGCCGCACTGTAACTGTTTTGATAGATCAGCATGTTGCTCAGTTCCTCATCGAGGTTGACCCCCGAATAGTCGTCGCGGCGCTTGGTGACGTTGGACAGCAGCGCCTTGGCATCGTCGGACGAGGCGGAAGCCTGCGACGCCATGATGGCGGAGTCGCCGAGCACGAAGCCGAGATACTGCGACAACGTGCCCGACAGGCTGGCGATATTGCCCGCTGCCTCGAAGGTGAAGGCGGCGTTGGCGAAGTCACGCAATGCGGCAGCGCCGCGCTGGTCGCCGGTGCCCAGCGCCGTCTCGCCGATGGCGGCGCCGGTGTCGAGCTTGGCCAGGGACAGTTTGTAGGGGTCGGAAATGATGTCGTCGCGCACGCCCAGCCCGGTGACCGCCGAGGCCTTCACGCTGTGACCGACGCCGAAGAAACTGCTGATGGTGGTGCCGGTGCCCGCCCGGTTGGTGGTGTCAGACACCACCCGGATATCCGCGTTCTCATATCCCGGCTTTGGCGTCGAGATCAGCTGCCCCTCGGCATCGAGCGAAAAGGTCATGAACCGGCCCATGCCGGCCGGATCGTTGAGCTGTGTCAGCAGGTCATCGAAGGTGGCGCCAGCAACGGTAAGGGTATAGTCGCCGACGAGGCGGTTGCTGGCGTCGCGCACCTGCATGTAGGTGGTGCCGCCCAAGGTGAAGCCGTGCGCGTCGCTGCCCTGCACCCCGGTATTGTAGTTGCTGGTCTGGTCGGCGACGATCAGGTCGTTCATGCCGAAGAAGTGCGAGAAGCCGCGCCCGCCGCGATCGCTCGGATTGGTCTCGTCGTCCGCGATCACCACGCCATTGCCGCTATTGGTCGCGCTGAAGGACAGCTGGCCATTGGTCAGGCTGAGCGTGCCGGCACCGCCAAGGTCGGCGTTCACCTGGGCCAGCAGCGCCGAGATCGGCGTACCGCTGCCCAGGGCATCAAAATCCACGGTGCTCTTGGCCACGATGACGCCGTTGGCGTCCACCACCGCGAAGGTGGAAACACCGGTGAAATGCAGCGGATCGCTTGTCGCCAGCGACGTCTGTCGCCCGGTCAGTGCATTGGCCGGCGGCACTGCCGTGCTGGCATTGTGAATGGCGTTGATCTGTTCGGTGAATTGCCGGGCAAGCTCGCCCAGCTCTTCCGCCAGCGCCGGCAACTGCTGGTCACGCAGCGTCAGCAGACCCTTCAGGCGACCGGAGCGAATATCGCCATCCAGCACCGTGCCGGTGTCGACCTTCTGATTGGTCCGGGGATCAAGGTTGTAGATCTTGATCTGCGAGAAGTTGGTTTCCGGCGCCGCCGAGCCGGGAGACAGATATTCCAGCTGGCGCAAGGTCTGGTCGACGAGCACGACACCCGTGGTCGTGGCCACCTGCACCGAGCCGTCATCGGCCTCCTCGGTGCGAATATCGATCAGCTGGGACAGCTGCTGCAACGCCTGGGCCCGCTGCTCCTGCAAGCCGCCGCTGTTGCCGCTGATCATGTTCTCACGCACGATCAACGGGTTGAGGCTGTGGATACGCTCCAGCAGGGAATTGATGGTGGTGACGGTCTCGACGATCTGGTTGCTGGCGTCGGCACGCAACTGCTGGATATCCGAGGAGATGCGGCTGATCTCGTCGGTCATGCTCTGGACGCTGTCGATCACTGCCCGCCGGCGCACGGCGTCGGCCGGGTCGGCCGTCACGTCGGCGATCGCGGAGGTGATGTCGTTCAGCCGCGCCGCCAGCCCGCTGTTGGAGTCAGGACTGCCGATCAGGCCCTGCAGACGCGAGTGGAACTCGGCCATCTTGTCGTACTGGCCGGCGTCGCCGTTGGCGGCGTAGACCGCGCTCTCCAGGAACTTGTCGGTGACCCGGCGGATCGCCGCCACCTGCACGCCGCCATTGTTGGCGCCGTAGGCGAGTGCCTGGAGACTGACGGTCTCGCGGCCATACCCTTCCGTGTTCACATTGGCGACGTTGTTGGAAATCGACCGCATCACCGTCTGCGAGGCGGACAGTCCGGTGTAGGCCATGTGCAGGATATTGCTGATCGACATGCGCGCCCCCTCAGTCCTGCCGGCCGGCAGGAATTGCCGGGCCGATCGCGTCAGCGATAGCGGACCTCGAAACCACGGGCGGGGCGGTCAATGCTTTGATTTGGTTCAGTTTCAACATGTCGGCACCAGGTTTTCCCCTGAGGTTCGGGAAAACATGAGCAAGTCTGATGCCAACTGCGCCAACGCAGGCCGCTCGCTGCCGGCGACCGGGCTCGCCGCGAGCCCTGATCTTCAGAACTGGGTGCGCCAGCCGATCTCAAGCTGCGCCTTGGCCGGCGAGCGGCCCGGCGTATCAGGGGCATCGGTCTGCCAGCGCGCCTCCACCCGCACATCGCCCCATTCGGTCGGCCACTGCACGCCCGCCTCGCCGATCCACAGGCGTTCGGCGTTGCGGCTGATCCGGTAGCGCGCGGTGTTGGTCACGTTGATGCTCGCCCGGCGCACGGCGCTGTAGAAGCGGCGGTTGCCCGGATCGGTCCACGATCCGGTCAGCGAGAACAGCCGGCTGTCGCCATCAAGGCTAAAGCCGATGGGCCGACCTCGGTAGGTATAACCAGCCGAGTAGATGAAGTTGTTGTAGGTCGAGCCTTCGGCGCGGTTGTTGTTGTCGGTGGCCGGCTTTTCCACCAGGTAGAAGGCATAGGTGTCGGTGTATTCCACACCCGCCTTCCAGGTCGAACCGTCGCGCAAGCCGCCGCTGGCGGTACCGCCGACGGTGTAGGAAAGCTGCTCGATGCCGATGCCGTCGCCGTCCTCGCCGATCACCTCGCCGTAGAGCGATGTCGCGACCGGACCCAGTCGCCCGGCGATACGCAGGTCGACGCCGGCAATCTGGTTGCCCGGCTCGTCAAGCGTGCCGGTATTGTCGCGGGTGCCCACCGGCAGCAGGGCATCGCGCCAGATCTTGAGACCGCACGGACGGCCCTCGCCACACAACTGCATCATCCGGCTGAAGCCAATCTCCACCTGACGCGCCGGCTGGAACGACAACCGCATCGCCGCCACCAGCGGATTGTCGTAATCGGTGCGGTTTTCGTTCAACTGGCCGACGAAGGCCTCGAACCGCCACGGCCCCAGCCAGTTGAGCACCGGCCAGGTGAAGGCGTCCGGCGACAGCCGCTTGAACCCGATCTTGGGAAACGGCCGGCTGCTGTTGGAGAACAGCAGGCCGCTCTCCTGACCCGGCCCCCACCAGGTCTCGACAAAGCCGGCGTAAAGCGCCCAGTTGCCCAGTGCGTGCGCAAGATAGGCATCCTCGAAATGCACATCATCGCCCCGCTGCCCGGAGCGCCAGCCGACGCCGTAGCCGATGGTGGTGCCACCGAACTCATGCTCGACATGGGCCGCCACGTCGCCATCCTCGCGCGCCGTGTCGGCGAAATCACGCACCAGCGCCGCACCATTGGTGGCCGACGCCTCGATGACATAGCGGGTGCGGGCCTCCGCCAGCCCGAGGTGGATGCGGATGCGTTCCAGGGCCGCGCGCGCATGGGGCGGCACCGCCCCCGGGTCGACACCATCAAGACCGGCGGCAATCTGCGCCCAGGGCAGCGGCCAGCTCGACACTGGCCCGCTGATGACCCCGTAAGCCTGCAACAGTTCGATGTCATCGCGCAGCTGGCGATCCCCCGCCGTGGCCCAGGGGGCGGCATTGGCCGCGGGCACCACGGTGGCCAGCAGCATCGCGGCGGCGAGCGCGACGCGGCAGCCGTAATGAAAGGGTGACTGTTTCAAGCTGATTTCCCCTGTGTCGAAGTCATTGCCGCCGCCATGGTCAGGAGACGGCGGCATCCCGGCCACCGGCCAATCGCCGCCAGAACACGGCCATCACCGCCGCATAGGTGAGCAGCGCATACCCGGCAAGGCACCACAGGCCGGCATACCAGCTCTGGGCAACCGCGAACGGCAGCAGCATCCACAGGTTCAGCCGGGCGCCGCTGGCCAGCAGGCGCAGCAGCGCCGGCCAGCGTCCGCCCTCGTCCAGCGCCATCCTGAACAGTCGCTCATGGTAGAGCCGGTGCGCGTCGGCCGACCCCCGCACGACGATCAGCAACAGGGCGAGCACGACCGGCGCCAGTCCATGAGTCTCATGCAGGAAAGCCGCCAGCGCGCCATACCAGGCGGCCTCCAGCACCGGTTCGGCATGGCGGCGCAGCGCCCGCGTCCGGTCGGGCTCCAAGCGGATGCGCGCCAACCGGTCGGTCAGCTCGAACGTGAAGCCGCCGCAGACCGCCAGCAGCAGCCCCATCAGCGGCCAGCCGAAAACCGCGCTCGTGACCGCCGACACGAACAGCAGCAGTCCGCCGATGGCCATGTGGACGACCCGAACCGGCCAGCCCTCGACCCAGCCCATGACCAGGCCGGCCAGCGGTGCGTAGATGAAACGGGTCGGCGCGTCGCCGGCACGGGTCTCGACCGAGGCGGAAAGGGCCAGACCGGCGCGTTCCGCCGCCTGCCGTCCGTCCACCACCTGCCACAGCAGCGGCACGTGCGCCCGCTGGGCCGGATCGTAGGTATCGATGCGATTGACGTCGAGAAACCCCGTCTCCGACCGTGCCACCGCTGCCCGGATCAGTGTCTGCTCGAAATCCCAGTCACCCAGCCCCTTGGCGACCTGACGCACCAGATGGCCGGGAAACAGGCCAACCGCCGCCGAGAAATGCTGGGCATCAAGGCGGACCGCCCGTTCGGGAATGGCCGGACCGGCAGGCCAGATCGCCACCACGCTGTCGGCGGCAACCTGGGCCACCGCCTCGACAAGACGGCTGTCCACCAGCACGCCCTCATCGATCAGCAGCACCCGGTCATGCCCCTCGACCATGGTGGCCAGCACCTCCGCCTGACGCACTACCTCCAGCTCGGGGTGATCGTCCCGCAAGGCGTCGATCTCGGCGGCGAGACGTGGCGGCAGCCGTTCGGCCAGCACCATCAGCCGTTCGACGCCGGCGCCCTGGGCCAGGCGCAGATTGCGCGCGAGCAGGCTGACGCCGCCGACCGTCAGCAGGCCCCGGGGTTCGCCCTCGCCATCGACGTCGGGATGATTTGCACAGAACAGCCCGATCAGTGCCATTGCACCCTCATGCCTGTAGCCGGCCGCCCGGCGGGCGGCGTGAATCCAGCGTGCCAGTCGTCATCCGACTGCCGACGCCTGGCTCAGTCCCGATACTTGCTGATGACCTGTTCCAGCCCCCGGGTCAACGCCGCGCCGATGGCACCGCCGTCGCCCTTGATGCGGTCGCGGATCACCGCGCGCATGGCATCGATATGCGCCTTGATGATCTCGACATGGCTGTCGCGGATATCGTTGCGCAGCGTGGAAAAGCGATTGAGCGAGGTGGCGAAGGTGGTCACCAGCGGATAGCCGAAGGTACCGCCCTGCCCCTTGAGGTCGTGCGCCATCGCGGTGATCTGCTCGAACAGGCCGCGCCGCTGCTCCGGGGTGTCGACGCAGCGCCGGTGCAGTTCGTACAGCTGCGCGATCTGGTTGCTCACCCAGTCGGGGTAATCCTCGGCCATCTCCTCGAAGATCTTCTGCGCGGCCTCCAGCGCCGCGGTATCGATCTCGATGCCGCCGTCCATGCCGGAACCCAGGCCGGCGGTCTTGTCCTTCAGGCGGTTGCGCAGCCGGTAGAAGCGCACCTTGACGCCGGGTTTTGCCGCCTCAGCCATGGATGATCTCCACTTCCGGGCTCTTGTCGGTCAGGCTGCGACGGTCCTTGCCGTCGAACGGCAGGTTCTGGCGGCGCCGGTCCGGCCCGAAATAATCCCGCGTATGCACGAACTGCCGGTTCCGGTTGATGACGGCAATCAGCTTCTCGCCCAGCGTGCGGATGGTGAACGGCTTGGTCATCACCTCGTTGACGCCCAGCTCGCGCGCCTCCTGAACCCGGGCCCGCTCGGAATAGGCGGTGATCATCAGGAACGGCATGAAGCGGTCCGGGCTGTCCTTGTGCCGGCGCAGCCAACGCAGCAGCATGGCGCCATCGACCGGCGACATTTGCCAGTTCGACAACACCAGGTCGACGTTCATGGTGCCGGCACGCACCGGGTCTTTCTTGACCAGCTGGAGGAATTCGATGGCCCGGCTGCCGTCCTCGGCCAGCGACACCTGACCGACCCCGAGCACCTTGAGCGAATTGGCCAGAAGCGAGCGAATGAACGGACTATCTTCGACAACCAGCACACTCAAACGCTGTAAATCAAGCTTCATACCACCCTCGCCAGGACCGGTCCGCGACCGATCCGATGCTCCCCCCGGCCACGACCATGGCTAATTGGACTTAACCTATAAGCATCGCCGCGCCGGCGATGCAACTGGCGATGCGCGATGATGTTAAGAATGATTTCACTTCGACGCGACGGGGCAAACAGGCATTCCACGCCGCCCGCGGTCCGGGAGACTGGCTCAGCCGCAAGGTCAGGACATCACAACGAACAGGCCGGCGCAATGCGCGCGCAACGCCGCCAGTTCCGTCGCCAGGGCCTCGGCGACCGCCGGACGCGGCGTTGTTTCACGTTCGGCACGGGCCGCCAGCGCACCCAGCCGGCGCGCGCCCACGCTGTTGGCGGCCCCCTTCATCCGATGTGCCAGCGCGCGCCACTGCGAGATGTCGGCGGCATCGGCCATCGCCTTGAGTTGTATATCGAAGTTCTCAAGAAAATCGCTGAGGATCGAGAGCGTCAGCGCCGCGTCGTTGCCGGTCATTTCCAGCAGCACAAGGGAATCGAAAAGCGGCAGGCTGTCGCTGTCGGGCGTATCAGGGATCATCGACACATCTCTCCGGTGATTGACGCTGCGCCGGAATTCGCTAACGCTGCGTTAAGCGCCCGGTCTATGGACGGCCTCGGCCGCGCCGACCGTCCTCATCCCCGGCGTGTGTCCGTGCGTATCGCCGAAGTGTGGAGGCAAGGTGAACAGAGCCGCAGTCCAGCATCAGCCCGTCGAGATCGACGACCTGGCATCGCCGCCCGCGGCGACGGAGAACGTCTTGGCCACCAGTGACGAGGCGATCCAGCTCCGCTCCCGGGCATCGCGGCGCGCGCGACGACTGGAGCGGGCGCCGATCCTCATGGCCGCCCTGCTGTCCCTGGTGTGGCTGGCCGCGGTTGCCGCGACCATCCACCTGCTGCTGCGGTTCCAGCCCCCCGGCCAGCTCGGGCTCGACGACTACGCCGCCTATGCCGCCGGCGCCACCGCGCCGCTCACCGTGATCTGGCTGATCGCTTTCGCCGTCACCCTGCGCAAGGCTGCCGGCGCGCCGCGCATGGCGCTGGACGAGGTGATCGCCGCCGAAATGCGGCTGCGGCTCGCCGCCGACCGGCTGAAGGACGAACTGGCGGTGGTGGAAGCGACGCTGGCCAGCGCCGAGGACCGCACCGGCAGTCTCAACCAGCGCCTCGACGGTCAGGTCAGCGCGCTGGTCCAGGCCGCCGGCACCCTGCACAGCTCGGCGGACGCGGCCGATCAGCGGATCGACGCCGTGCGCGCCCATGTCGACGCCGCCGCGACCTCGCTCGCCGACGCCAGCCAGCGGATCGAGGTGGCCGCCAGCCAGGCCGCCGACCGGGTGGCCGAACTGCCCGCGACCCTTGATCCCGTCACCGGACGCCTGGACGGCCTTGCCCAGCGGCTGGAGGACGCCGGCGCGCTCGGCCGGGAACAGACCGAACTGGTGTCCAAGGCGCTCAACCAGCTGGTGATCCGCCAGCGCGACCTCAACGCCGGCCTGGCCGCCGTCGATCAGGCGGCGCAGGACAGCGAACGCCGTCTGGCCGAAGCCGGCACCGCGCTCGCCGACCAGGCGCGCGCCATCGAGCAGCGCGCCCATACGCTGGCGGAAAGCGTCAGTGAACGCGCCGAGGCCGCCGTCGGCTCGCTGAACGCGCTGCTGGACCGGGTCGCCGATGGCGCCAGTGCGACGCACCAGACCATCATGACCCAGAACGAGGCAATGGCGAGCGCGCTGGACGCGCTGCGCACCCGCTTCCTCACCACCAGCGAAGAGCTGCTGTCGGCGTTCCGCGACCAGGCCGGCGCCGTCGGGCTGGACATCGACGCCATTGCCGCCCGCTTCCAGGAGCAGCGCCAGGCCGCCCTGCGGGATACCGACGCCGTGCGCGACACCTGGCTGCGCACCCAGCAGCAGATCGCCGCCGGGCTGATCGAGCAGACACGGACGCTGGGCGACATCCAGCAGCGGCTGGGCACGGTGCTGGACAACGCCGGCGCCCTGCCCGACCAGCTCGCCCGTGGCGCCACCGCCACCCAGCAGCTGGCGACGATGCTGGATGGCGTCAACCACGACAGCGAGCGGCTGGCCCAGTCGGCCGACACCGCGCGCGAGCGGGCGCTGGCGGCGCGCGACGCCATGTCGGCGGCGGCGGCGCAGGCGGCAGCCTCGGCGGCGACGGCCAACACGCTGGGCGGGGCCGTCGCCCGGCTCAGTGACGCCGCCACCGCCACTCATGGCACGCTGGAGCGCCAGCAAGCGGACATCGAGGCCGCCCGCGCCAACCTCGAAACCATGGTGACCGCGCTGACCACCGCGCTCGCCGATGCCCGCGCCGCCACCGAACAGACGGCGCTGCAAGGGTCGGCGCATCTGCTGGAAACGCTGTCGCGGATCAGGATGCTGGCGACCCAGACCAGTGACGCCCTGCGCGGCAGTGCCGACGAGATCGTCACGGCGGCCGAAGCCGCGCTGGCCAAGCTCGACATCGATACCCTGCACGGTCAGCTGGTGACGCCGCTGAAACTGTCGGTGGCCGAGGTCGAGGCGGTCAGCCAGCGCGGCGTCAACGCCACCAAGGCCGCCGTCGGGCGGCTGGGCGACGAGGTCAAGCGCATCGACGCGCTGGCGACGGCCATCGAGAAACGGGTGGCCCAGACCGACGAGTATCTCGACACGCTGGCCCAGCAGGACTTGTCGCGCGCCGCCTCGCTGCTGATCGAGAGCCTGAACTCCGGCGCCATCGACATCGCCAAGATGATCGGCACCGAAGTGCCGGACACCGACTGGGACGCCTATCTCAAGGGCGATCGCGGCATCTTCGTGCGCCGGGCGGTGAAGCTGGTGGATCGCGGCGCCCGCGCCCAGATCAACAAGCTGTTCGAGAGCGAGCCGGAGTTCCGCGACCAGGTCCGCCGCTATGTCCGCGATTTCGAGCGGCTGATCGCGCGCGCCATGGCCGAGCGCGACGGCCAGCCGCTCAGCGTCGCGCTGCTGTCGTCCGACATCGGCAAGCTTTACGTCATCCTCGCCCAGTCGATCAGCCGCATCGCCTGACCTCATGCCTTCATGGCCGGAACCGCCGCACGCGGCGGCTTCCGCCGCTGTTGCCCGCCAGCCCTTGTTCGAGAAAAAACCGATGATCCCGCCCGCCACCCGCATCGCCCCGTTCTACGCCATCGGCATCGGCCAGACCGCCTACGCCATGCAGGCGCGCGGGGAATCGGTGGTGCACATGGAATTCGGCCAGCCCTCCACCGGCGCGCCGAAGGCGGCGATCGCGCGGGCGCATCAGGTGCTCGATGCCGATGGCCTGGGCTACTGGGAGAGCCCGGACCTCAAGGCGCGCATCAGCCGCCATTACGCGACCCGCTACGGCGTCGACATCGCCACCGGCCGCATTCCGCTGATCAGTGGCGCGTCGGGCGCGCTGGTGCTGACGTTCACCGCGATGTTCAAGCCCGGCGACACCATCGCCATCGCGCGGCCCGGCTACCCGGCCTATCGCAATACCTTGAACGCGCTGCACCTCAACGTGCTGGAACTCGATTGCGGCCCGGCCACCGGCTACAAGCTGACCGCCGCCCAGGTGGCCGCCCTCGACCCCGCCCCGGCCGGCCTGCTGGTGGCGAGCCCGGCCAACCCGACCGGCACCATGCTGACCCGCGACGAGCTGGCCGAGCTGGTCGATGTCTGTGCCCGCCGCAATATCCTGCTGATCTCCGACGAGATCTACCATGGCCTGACCTACGGCGCGCCGGCCCATTCGGCGCTGGAGATCACCAACGACGTCATCGTCGTCAACAGCTTCTCGAAATACTTCTCGATGGCCGGCTGGCGGCTGGGCTGGCTGGTGGTGCCCGAGGCGCAGGCGGAGACCTTCGCCACCTTCAACGGCAATCTGTTCCTGACCCCGCCCAGTCTGGCCCAGCACGCCGCCCTCGTCGCCATGGACCAGACGGCGGAACTGGAAGGCCATATCGAGAATTATCGCCGCAACCGGGCCTTGATGCTGGAGCGTCTGCCGCGCATGGGCATCAGCCGCATCGCCCCGCCCGATGGCGCCTTCTACATCTACGCCGACATCGGCCACCTGACCAACGACACGCTGGCCTTTTGCGAAAAACTGGTGCGGGAAACCGGCGTCGCGGTGGCGCCGGGCATCGACTTCGATCCGCTGGAGGGCAACCGCTTCGTGCGCTTCAGCTTCGCGGTGTCGACGCCGGAGGTCGACGACGCGCTCGGCCGGCTGGAACGCTGGCTGAAGGCCTGAGCCGGCGGGAACGCCGGGAGCGGTCGCCGGACCCGCCTCCCGCCCCGCGCTGTGGCGTGACTCGCCCCCACCCCGCCGTCATGGCCGGGCGTGACCCGGCCATCCACGCGAACACCGCCGGGACCGCCGGTGGCACCACCGTCCGCCCTTCGACGGGCTCAGGACGACCGGAAAGAAACCGCCAGACCGGGGCGGGCGGGCTGAAACCGCCGGCGCGTTACGGTCGCCGCACATAGATTTTTAAGACTACGCAAAAGCATCGAGGTCCGAAATCGCTTTTAAACGCCCGTACGGCGTTATTTTCCTATTCCGCTATCCAGGTAGCCGGCGGCCGGCAATTCACGTCCAGCATGCCCCTGCGTGGCGCCACGGGCCATGCGGTACGTCGGCCGACCCGGCCATCCTCCGCGAACACCGCCAGTACCGGACAGGGCCGCCGGCCATCCCCTCACCCCGCCGTTCATCCCGAGTCCGTCGAGGGGCCGAGCCCGTCACGGGGCGCGGTCGCGCCGCCCGTGCCGCCGCCCGTGGATCCCCGGGTCAAGCCCGGGGATGACGATGAGAGGTGGCGACAAGGGTCCGGGAGGCGCGATCCGCCTCCCGCCCCGCGCTGTGGCGTGACTCGCCCCCACCCCGCCGTCATGGCCGGGCGTCACCCGGCCATCCACGCGAGCACCGCCGGTGCCGCCGGTGGCGCCGCCGCCCGCCCTTCGACAGGCTCAGCACGAACGGACTGAAACCGCCGCTGGCTCAAGACGAACGGACTGGGACCGCCGCGGCTTTGCCAACGGACCGACCGGTAGCGACGTGCCCGGTGGCTACTTTTTCAGTCGGCTGGCGCATTTGGCGCGGAACTTCGCCACCTTCGGCCCCACCACCGCCGCGCAATAGGGCTGGTTGGGGTTGTGGGCGAAATAGTCCTGATGATAGCCCTCCGCCACCCAGAACGGCGCCGCCGGCACCACTTCGGTGACGATGGGATGCGGCCAGCTGGCCTGGGCCGCCGCGATCGCGGCCACGGCCGCCGCCTGCTGCTCGGGCGAGTGATAGAAAATCGCCGAACGGTATTGCGGGCCGACGTCGTTGCCCTGGCGGTCCGGCGTCGTCGGGTCGTGGATGTGGAAGAACACCTCCAGCAGCTCGTCGTAGGTGATCACCGCCGGATCGAAGCGGATGCGCACCGCCTCGGCGTGACCGGTCAGCTTGCCGCACACCTGTTCATAGCTCGGGTTGTCGACGTGGCCGCCGGTGTAGCCCGATTCCACCGACTCCACGCCTTGCAGCGCGTCGAACACCGCCTCGATGCACCAGAAACAGCCCCCCGCGAGCGTCGCGGTTTCCAGCATCCCGGTCCCTGTCGTCATCGCGTGTCCCTCCTGACTGCCGTCACTGCGCCGCCTGCATCTGCGTCGGCGCCTTGTAGGTCAGCACCGGCTGACGCGCCGCGCGGGTCTCGTCGAGTCGCTGTACCGGCGCGAAGTGGGGCGCCCCGGTGAAGCGCTCCTTCTCGCCACGCCGGGCCGCCGCCGCCAGCGCCCGCATCGCCATGATGAACTCGTCGAGCGCGGCCTTGCTCTCGGTCTCGGTCGGCTCGATCAGCATCGCGCCATGCACCACCAGCGGGAAGTACATGGTCATCGGGTGATAGCCCTCGTCGATCATCGCCTTGGCGAAATCGAGGGTGGTGACGCCGGTGTCCTTGAGGAAACCGTCATCGAACAGCGCCTCGTGCATGCACGGTCCGGCAAAGGCCGGGCTCATCACGTCCTTCAGGCGGGCGAGGATGTAGTTGGCGTTGAGCACCGCGTCCTCCGCCGCCTGCATCAGCCCGTCGGCGCCGTGGCTCAGCATGTAGCTGGCCGCGCGCACGAACATGCCCATCTGGCCATGGAAGGCGACCATGCGGCCGAAGGTCTGGCTGGCGAAATGCTCGTCGCCCTCGCCGCGATGCTCCACCAGCTCGAAGCGGCCATGCGCCTTGTGCACGTAGGGCAGCGGCGCGAACGGCGCCAGTGCCTCGGAGAATACCACCGGCCCCGCGCCCGGACCGCCGCCGCCGTGCGGCGTCGAGAAGGTCTTGTGCAGATTGATGTGCATGGCATCGATGCCGAGGTCACCCGGGCGCACCTTGCCGACGATGGCGTTGAAGTTGGCGCCGTCGCAGTAGAAATACGCGCCCGCCGCGTGGGTGGCCTCGGCGATCTCGATGATGTCGCGCTCGAACAGGCCGCAGGTGTTGGGGTTGGTCAGCATGATCGCCGCCACGTCCGGCCCCAGCCGGCTTTTCAGCGCCGCCAGATCGACCCGGCCATCGGCGGTGGCGGGAATATCCTCCACCTTGTAGCCGCAGAAGGCCGCCGTCGCCGGGTTGGTGCCGTGGGCGGATTCCGGGCACAGCACCACCTTGCGCGCGTCGCCCCGCGCCTCATGCGCCGCGCGGATCGCCATCAGGCCGCACAGCTCGCCATGCGCGCCCGCCTTGGGGCTCATGGCGACCGCCGGCATGCCGGTGAGCGTCATCAGCCAGTGGGCGACGAGGTCGATCAGCTCCAGCGCGCCCTGCACCGTATCCTGCGGCTGCAACGGGTGGATGTCGGCGAAGCCCGGCAGGCGGGCCATTTTCTCGTTTAGCCGCGGGTTGTGCTTCATGGTGCAGGAGCCGAGCGGGAACAGCCCCATGTCGATGGCGTAGTTCTTGCGCGACAGCCGGGTGTAGTGGCGCACCGCCTCCGGCTCGCTGAGCCCCGGCAGCTCGATCGGCGCCAGCCGCTCAAGCCCGCCCAGGCGGGAGGTGACCCTGGGCGGCACCGGCACATCGACGCCCGAGCGGTCGGTGCGGCCGATCTCGAAAATCAGCGGCTCGTTAAGGTCGAGGCCCTTGTGGCCGGTGAAGGTTTCTGGTGTGGCGGTGTCCGCCGCGTCACCCGCGGCAGTGGGACGGCCCTGACGGTTCAGCATGACAGCAGCTCCTCAAACCCGCGCACCAGCGCGTCGATGTCGGCATCGGTGGCGGTTTCGGTCACCGCCAGCGTCACGCCGTTTTCCAGCCCGGCGACGCCGGGGTACAGCCGATCCAGCGCGACGCCGGCCAGCACGCCCTTGTTGCCAAGGTCGCGCACCACCGCGCGCGAGGGTCGGTCGAGCAGCAGCGTGAACTCGTTGAAGAAGGCGCCGTTGACCAGCCGCACGCCCTTCACCGCCGCCAGCCGCTCGGCGACCTGCACGGCGCGGGCGTGATTGTAGCTGGCAAGCTGACGCAGCCCGGCCTCGCCCAGCAGGCTCAGGTGAATGCTGAACGCCAGCGCACAAAGCCCTGAATTGGTACAGATATTCGAGGTCGCCTTCTCGCGGCGGATATGCTGCTCACGGGTCGAGAGCGTCAGCACGAAGCCGCGCCGGCCGCTGGCGTCCACCGTCTCGCCGCACAGACGCCCCGGCGCCTGGCGGACATGCTTTTCGCGGCAGGCGAACAGGCCGAGATAGGGCCCGCCGAAATTGAGCCCGACGCCGATTGACTGCCCCTCGCCGACCACGATGTCCGCGCCCATGTCGCCCGGCGCGCGGATGGCGCCCAGCGACACCACTTCCGTCACCACCACCACCAGCAGCGCCCCCTTGGCGTGGCAGGCGGCGGCGAGGTCCGACAGATCGGCGACATGACCGAACAGGTTGGGGTTCTGCACCACGACGCAGGAGGTGCGCTCGTCGAGCTCCGACAGAATCCAGTCGAGATCATCGCCGGGGCGACCGTCGGTGAGTTCGGGCGTCCCGATCAGCAGCGTCTCGTCGGAGAACTGGGTCAGCGCCCTGGCGACGTCGACATAATGGGGATGCACGCCGGCGGAAATGATGGCGCGGGTGCGCCTGGTGACACGCTGGGCCATGAAAATGGCCTCGGTCATCGCCGTCGAGCCGTCGTACATCGAGGCGTTGGCGACTTCCATGCCGGTCAGCCGCGCCACCTGGCTCTGGAACTCGAACAGATACTGCAGCGTACCCTGGGCGATTTCCGGCTGATACGGCGTGTAGGAGGTCAGGAACTCGCCGCGCTGGATGATGTGGTCGACACTGGCCGGCACATGATGCTTGTAAGCGCCGCAGCCGATGAAAAACGGCGTCGCGCCGGCGGCCCGGTTCTTCGCCGCCATGGCGCCCAGCAGCCGCTCCACTTCCAGCTCGGTCATGTGATGGGGCAGCCCCTCGACCGGCGACGTCCGCAGGGCCGTGGCCGGCACGTCGCGGTACAGCGCGTCGATGCTGTCGACGCCGATGGCGCCCAGCATCTCGCGGCGGTCGACATCCATGTGCGGCAGATAGCGCATTATCCGTGTCTTTCACTCACGTCCGGCGCGCCCGACGCGCCGGCGTCATTGATCCCGTGCAAGCCTCAGCCCAAGGTGGCGACGTAGGCCTGATAGGCCGCCGCATCCATCAGGCCTTCCAGTTCGGCCGGATTGGCAAGCGCCAGGGTCAGGAACCAGCCGTCGGTCTCGGCCGCGCTGTTGACCAGCGCCGGTTCGGCTTCCAGCGCGTCATTGACCGCCGTCACGGTGCCGGACACCGGGGCATAGACTTCCGAGGCGGCCTTCACCGACTCGACGACCGCCGCCTCGTCGCCCTGGGCGACAGACTTGCCCACCGCCGGCAGTTCGACGAACACCACATCGCCCAGCTGGCTCTGGGCATAGTCGGTGATGCCGACGGTGCCGTTGGCGCCCTCGACGCGCACCCACTCGTGATCCTTGGTGAAATAGACGGTCATGATTTACCCCTGAGCTTGGGAGGTGGAACGAACATAGCGGTGCGGCACGAACGGCATCGGCACCACCGTCGCCGGCAGCGGCTTGCCGCGCACGTCGATGGTCAGCGCGGTGCCGTCGGCGGCGAAATTGCTGTCGACGAAGGCCATGGCGATCGGCCCGCCCACCGAGGGCGCGAAGCCGCCGCTGGTGACGGTGCCGATGGTGACGCCATCATTGGTGAGCACCGCCGCGCCCTCGCGCGCCGGCTGACGGCCGTCGAGCTTCAGCCCGACCCGCTTGCGCTCGGCGCCGTTG